>JAAUQO010000067.1 GCA_012032775.1 Oscillochloris sp.
CCGGCGCGCCGAGCCACGCAACAAGAATTTTATTCCGGCGCGGGTGACACTGCCTCCGGTATCGGAACGCGAAACGCAGCGGCCGCACCGGCCGCACCAGCGGCGCGCAGCGGCTTGCGGCGCGCAGCAAAGCGGCTGCCGAACGCAAACCCAGCTCGCCGCCGCCAACTGAACACGATATTCCGGGCCGGCGCAACAGCGGAAATCTGGTAGTGACGGCCGATAATATCAACCCGATCCGCTCCAGTATGAGCCAGCTTGCGCAGGAACTCGGCGCGCAGAGTGTGATGCTGACCGACCGAGCGGGCATGGTGCTGGTCGAGGTCGGCTCGGCCGACGGGTTGCCGATGATGACCGTGTTGCCGCTGCTGTCGATGAACTTCTCGACCGCCGCCGAGGTTGCGCGGCAGCTTCGGGAAGAAGAGGCGCAGACGCTCTACATCCACGACGGCAGCAACTACGATCTTTACTGCTTCGATGTGTTGCAGCGCTTCTTATTAGTGTTGGTATTTAACAAACGCATTGCCAATTCGAAGATCGGCCTGGTATGGGTAAGCGCGAAACGCACCATTCGCGAACTCCGCGACGCGCTCGATAACTAAGTGCGTACAACATGGTTTTAGGCGAGGAGCTTGCCTCCTCGCTTTTTTATTCCACGCATCATAATGCGTAAAAGTCCGAACTCAAGATCGCGGTGCAGTTTGCGTGCGGCCCGCAGCTATGGTATACTCCGTCGCGGTTTTAACCATCTTTTTTCCCTTTACGCGCACGATGAAGTAGGCCTTGACGCCGGTTTGCAATTTAGCCCGAACTGCGTTATACTATTTGTGAAGAACGGAACGAAGTATAGTGCATCGCAGCACACCGCAGGGAATTATATGGGCTTGATACACGTTTTGTGGTAAGTTGCCGGGTGGCGGCAATAGTCATAGAAGCTGCAGAAACCGTGTAAGCGTGTTCTGGAGGAGGTACACGTTGTCCGGACGAATGCGCACCATAATCATTACAGTTGTCATTCTCGCAGTCGCCGTGATCAGCAGCATGTTCTTTAAGACCGGTGATCCACACGTCGAAGTGGCCGCCGAGCCGCTGTTTGTGTTGTTCCCCGGATTTCCGTTCACCAACTCGCTGCTGACAATGTTGATCGTCGATGTCATCCTGATTGGACTTGCATTTGGGGCAACCCGCAATATGCAACTGGTGCCGCGCGGGTTACAGAATGTGATGGAGGTTATCCTCGAATCACTCTACAACCTGTTCCGCAACATCAGCCCGAAGTACATTGATCGGGCCTGGCCCTTGGTAGCGACCATTTTCCTCTTTGTGTTGATCTCGAACTGGTTGGGATTGGTACCCGGCGCCAGTTCGATCGGGGTGTGCCACGCATACGATGATGAAGAGCATGCCCGGATTGCGCTGGTACGGAGCGCAGAGACAGGTGCGATCAGCATGGGCCAGGTAGGGGTTGAGCCTACGGCCTACACCACATGTGGCGTGGGGTACAGCCTGATCCCCTGGCTGCGCCCGCCGAGCACCGATCTGAACTTCACCTTTGCGATCGCATTCATGGCGTTTTTCTTCTTCGAGTATTGGGGCTTCCGGACACTCGGCATCGGCTATCTGTCGAAGTTCTTCAATCTTAAGGGGATTATGTCGTTCGTCGGCATCATCGAGTTTATCAGCGAGATTATGAAGCCGATCGCGCTGTCGCTTCGTCTTTTCGGCAACATCTTTGCCGGCGAAGTGCTGATCGCGGTGTTAACCTTCCTGGTGCCGCTGTTCTTACCGATGCCGATCTATGGCTTCGAGATCTTTGTCGGCTTCATCCAGGCGCTGGTCTTCTCGCTACTGACAATGGCGTTCCTGAGCATTGCAACAACCGGGCACGATGAGGAGCACGGCGGCGAATTGCATCCGGAGGCGCACTAACGGTTGCGCAGTTCCCGTTGCGGCAAGAACTTACGTCTGACGGAATGGATAATCGTTTCTCACTAAGCTACTGCTTTCAGGAGGATCTCCGATCATGGAAGGCTTGAACCTCGTCGCCACCGCACTCGCTATCGGTCTGGCTGCAATTGGTCCCGGCATCGGCATCGGCATTATCGTGGCGGGCGCGCTGCAGGCGATCGGTCGCAACCCCGAGGTTGAGAACCGGGTGGTTCAGTATATGTTCATCGGCATCGCCTTTACCGAAGCGCTCGCGATCTTCGGTCTCGTGATCTCGTTTATGATCGCATTCGGCGTCATCCAATAGCACTGACCAGTAACGGAGGGGTTACGTGGAAGCATTAGGAATTAACCTCAACCTGTTTCTGGCGCAACTGATCAACTTCGGCGTCGTCATCGCATTGCTTTGGGTTCTGCTGTACAAGCCGGTGCAGAATATGCTCAACGAGCGCACCAAGCGTATCGAGCAGAGTCTGCGCGACTCGGAGCAGGTGCAGCAGCAACTAGCGAATGCCAAGCGCGATTACGATGCTGAGATCAGCCGGGGGCGTCAGGAAGCGGCCGGGATCGTGGCCCAGGCTCAGGATCGCGCCAAGGCGCAGGAGGCTGAGATTCTGGCTCAGGCCCGCCGTGAGGCGGATCGCATTCGCGACGATGCTCGCGCCCAGTCTGCCCAGGAACGTGATCAATTGTTGCGCGAAGCCAAGAGCCAGATTGCCGAATTGGTGACCTTGACCGCAACCCAGGTGCTGGGCGCCGAGTTGAAGGCCCAGGGTCACGATAAGTTGATCGAAGAGTCGCTTTCAGCCCTCGACCGGCGGAATTAGCACAGCATCGGCAGGGTTGGCAGTTCGTGTTCGTAGCCGGCGGCCCGTTTCCGGATCGCCAGAAACGTTCCGAACCGCTCTCGTGTTAGGAACGATCGGATAACGATATGGCCACAACCGCAGATACAAAAGCGATTGCACGTACATTGTACGATGCGTTACTACATGCGGCGATCATGCAATTGCAAGCCGCTGCACCGCGATTAAACGGGGTCGCAGTAAGCGCAGAGCAGATCGACGCAGCACTCCCCGCCGATGCGCTGCCCCAGGTGCGAAATTTCATTCGTACGCTGGCAGGTGAAGGGTTGCTTGGGGATCTGTCCGAGATCGTCGCTGCCTTGGATGCGTACCACAGCGGCGGCGAACAGGCGATCGATGCACTTGTGACGAGTGCGGTGCCGCTGACGGCTGAGCAGCGGGCCAAGATCGTCGGCGACCTGAAGCAGCGCTATGGCGAGCTTGATGTACGGTTCACCGAAGATGGGTCGCTGATCGGCGGCTTGATTATTCGTGTCGGCGATCAGGTGCTCGACAATAGTTTGCGTACACGGCTTGGTGCAGTACAGCGCAATATGCTTGCCAGCTAAGCGATGACGGAAACCGGCAACCGGCAGCACAATCTGTACTCTGCGCGATAGGGGATCGGCCCGTGGGCGGCGCCCTCGCCGCCGAGGCAGTGCCTGTTGCCGGTTGTTTACTCTGACGGAGTAGTAGTAATGACCATTACAGATGATTTGATCTCTCGGCTCAAGGCCGGCATCAGCACTGGTGTCGATCTGAAGCCACGCCAGGTAAATGTCGGCACTGTCGCCCGCGTCGGTGACGGTGTTGCTCGTATTGAAGGGCTCGACCGTGCCATGGCGGCGGAATTGCTCGAATTCCCGCCGAAGGCCGGACGCAGCGACTCGATCTATGGGATCGCATTGAACCTGGAAGCGGATGCCGTCGCCGCGATCGTGCTCGGTGAAGATGAGACGATCGAAGAAGGCGATATGGTCACCTCGACCGGACGTGTGATCTCGGTGCCGGTCGGCCAGAGCTTGCTCGGGCGCGTGGTGAATCCGCTCGGCCAACCCGTAGACGGCAAAGGGCCGATCATCAGCGAGACGTTACGCCCGATCGAACGGATCGCCCCCGGTGTGATCACCCGTAAGTCGGTGGATACGCCGGTGCAGACCGGTATCACTGCGATCGATGCGCTGATCCCGATCGGCCGCGGTCAGCGTGAGTTGATCATCGGCGACCGCCAGACCGGGAAGACTGCCGTCGCCATCGACACCATCCTGAACCAGAAGGGCCAGGGGATGGTGTGTATCTATGTCGCTATCGGTCAGCGCCGTGCCCAGGTTGCTCAGGTGGTGGGTATTTTAGAGCGCTACGGTGCGATGGAGTATTGTATCGTCGTCTCGGCTTCGGCCTCGGAAAGTGCCGCGCTCCAGTTTATCGCTCCGTACGCCGGTTGCGCGATGGGCGAGGAAATTATGGAGAATGGCGTGATGGTGGACGGCGAGCTTGTCAAAGACGCCCTGATCGTCTACGACGACCTGAGCAAGCATGCGGTGGCGTATCGCCAGGTTTCGCTGTTGCTGCGCCGCCCGCCCGGCCGCGAAGCCTACCCCGGCGATGTGTTCTACCTGCACTCGCGCTTGCTTGAGCGCGCCGCCCGCCTGAACGAAGATTTCGGCGGCGGATCGCTTACGGCGTTGCCGGTGATCGAGACGCAGGCAAACGACGTGTCGGCCTATATTCCCACCAACGTGATTTCGATCACCGACGGCCAGATCTACCTGGAGGCCGACCTGTTCAACGCCGGTCAGCGCCCGGCACTGAACGTCGGTATTTCGGTGTCGCGCGTGGGTTCGGCGGCGCAGACCCGCGCAATGCGCTCGGTGGCCGGTAAGCTGAAGGGTGAGTTGGCGCAGTTCCGCGACTTGCAGGCATTTGCCCAGTTTGCCTCGGATCTTGATGCGACGACCAAAGCCCAGATCGAGCGCGGTCAGCGCCTGCAAGAGTTGCTGAAGCAGCCGCAGTATCGGCCGCTGCCGGTGTCCGAGCAGGTGGCGATTCTGTATGCCGCCAACAATAACTATGTTGATGATGTGCCGGTGGTCAAGATCACACAGTGGCGCGACGACTTCCTGGAGTTCTTGAAGACGGCTCACCCTGAGGTGCTCAGTCTGATCGACAGCAATAAACTCGACCGCAAGTTCCCCTCGGATGAGGTGAAGAAGGCGTTGGTCTCGGCGATCGAGGAGTTCAAAGCGACAAGTACCTATAGCGAGTAGCCAGTAGGGGCAGCGCGGAACACCGGAGCAAAAGCATAGTGGGACATTGGTTGCAGATGCGCTGCTGTTCCTCTGTCCTTCTGTTCCAGCGTTCCCGTTCCTCTGTTTAGGAGATAGCGATGGCGAGCAGCCGCGAAATTAAGCGCCGCATCCGCTCGGTCAAGAACGTCGCGCAGATTACGCGGGCGATGGAGATGGTGTCGGCGTCGAAGATGCGCCGAGCCCAGCGGAATGTGCTGGCAACCAGGCCGTACGCCGATCGCATGCGCGATCTGATGGCCGAATTGACGGCACGCACCATCGGCGCAGCTCGAAAGGGCACCTTGCTGGAGAAGCGTGGAACCGTCACGAATGTTGCGCTGATTATCGTCACCCCCGATCGCGGCTTGTGCGGAAGCCTGGTGTCGAACATTTTGCGCCGCGCCAGCCGCTTCATCCTCGAACAGCGCAAGCAGAATCGTGGGGTTGACGTTTTTGTTTACGGCAAGAAGGGGCGCGATTTTATTGTGCGATCCGGCTATCCATTGGCCGGTGAAACAACCAAACTCGGCGACGCACCAAAGATCGAAGAGACATTGGGTGTGGCAATCTCGGCGATCTCACGCTTTCAGAGTGGCGATTACGACGAGATTTACATTATCTACAGCGAATTCGTCAATACACTCGTGCAGCGTCCGGCCCTCAAACAGTTGTTGCCGGTCGAAGCGCCGAGTGCTGAGCAGACATCGGGCGGCCGGCTCGATTATACCTACGAGCCGAGCCAGGAAGAGTTGCTTGATGCCATTCTGCCGCGCTATGTCGAAACACAGATCTATCAGGCGATTCTGGAAAGTATCGCCAGTGAGCATAGCGCCCGCATGGTGGCGATGCGCAATGCAACCGATAATGCGAAGGATCTGGTGCGCGACCTGACGTTGACCTTTAACAAGGCCCGGCAGACCGCAATTACCAAAGAGGTCAGCGAGATCTCTTCGGGTGCGGCTGCATTGGCCGAATCATAGGAGAAGCAGCCATGGCCGAGGCGACAGGGGTTATCCAGGAAATCATCGGTGTGGTGGTGACGGCGCAATTTCCCGCCGGCGGCGTCCCCGAGATTTATAACGCAATCGAGATCCCGCTCGATGATGGTACGAAACTCACCTGCGAGGTGCAGCAGCAGCTTGGCGACGGACTGGTCAAGGCGGTGGCGATGGGCACCACCGAGGGCCTGCGCCGCGGTCTGACCGTGAGCGATACCGGTCGCCCGATCGCGGTGCCGGTTGGTCCGGCCACGCTTGGCCGCGTGTTCAATGTCCTCGGCCAACCAATCGACGGCGAAGGAGCCGTTGGCGATAGCGTCGAGTTCCGGCCGATCCACCGTGAGCCGCCCTCATTTGAGGAGCAGAGTACCGAGGCCCAGGTCTTCGAAACCGGGATCAAGGTGATCGACCTGATGGCGCCCTTCACCCGCGGCGGAAAGACGGCGATCTTCGGCGGCGCCGGTGTGGGTAAGACAGTGGTTATTCAGGAATTGATCGCAAATATCGCCAAAGAGCAGTCGGGGTACTCGGTGTTCGCCGGTGTGGGCGAACGCTCGCGCGAGGGCAACGACTTGATCGCGGAAATGAAGGACGCCCAGATCGATGAGAGCACTACCGTCTTCGATAAGACGGTGATGGTGTTCGGCCAGATGAATGAGCCGCCCGGAGCACGTTTGCGGGTTGGCCTGACGGCGCTGACGATGGCTGAGTATTTCCGCGATGAGGGCCGCGACATTCTGCTCTTTGTCGATAATATTTTCCGCTTTGTGCAGGCCGGTTCCGAGGTGTCGTCGCTGCTCGGTCGTATGCCGTCGCAGGTGGGCTATCAGCCGACGCTCGGTACGGAGATGGGTGAACTGCAGGAACGGATCACCTCGACCAAGAAGGGCTCGATTACCTCCATGCAGGCGGTGTATGTGCCCGCCGACGACTACACCGACCGGCGCCGGCAACGGTGTTCGCCCACCTTGATGCGACCATCTCGTTGGAACGCAGTATCGCCGAGCGCGCGATCTTCCCGGCGGTGGATCCGCTGAACTCGACCAGCCGCATCCTTGACCCAAACGTGGTCGGCGATGAACACTACCGCGTGGCCCAGGAAGTGAAGCGGGTGCTGCAACGCTACAAGGACTTGAAGGATATTATCGCCATCCTCGGTATGGAGGAGTTGAGCGATGAGGACAAGCTGACGGTGCAACGGGCGCGCAAGATGGAGTTGTTCTTCTCGCAGCCGTTCACGGTGGCCCAGCAGTTCACCGGCCGCGAGGGCAAGTATGTGAAGGTCGATGAGACGGTACGTAGCTTCCAGCGCGTGCTGAACGGCGATGGCGACCACATCCCGGAGCAGTTCTACTATATGCAGGGCGGTTTCGATGATGTGGTGGCCGCTTACGATGCCAGCCAGAAGTAAGTTCTGAGTGCTGGGTCACGAGTGCTGAGTATCGCTGCGCATGCGGTGGAAGCCGGATGTAGCGGGATCGGCACTCAGCACTCAGCACTCAATCCTGAGGTTATCTATGCCGATGCACCTCGAAATCGTCACCGCCGAGCGGGTTGTGCTGACCGATGAGGTCGATATGATCAGCGTACCGACCCGCGACGGTCGGGTCGGTATTCTGCCGCGCCACTCGCTGCTGCTGACGATCCTTGAACCGGGTGAGCTTGATATTATCAAAGGCAATGAGCGCACCCCCTTTGCGGTTTCCGGCGGCTTTATGGAAGTGTTGCCGACGCGGGTGACGATCCTGGCCGATACGGTGGAACGGGCCGACGAGATTGACGCTGAGCGAGCGGAACGATCGCGTGCTGAAGCGGAAGCCCGCCGGCGCGATGCACAGACCGAGCGCGATATGATGATGGCCGAATTCAAGCTGCGCAAGGAGTTGGTGCGTTTGCAAGTGGCGCAACTGGCCCGTGCTCGCCGCCAACAGTAAGATAGGACGCCGGGTTCCACGAAGCCTCCCACTTTCGTCGGAAAGTGGGAGGCTTATGCTATGTAAAAAGGGCTGCTTTCATCTTATTGTCAGCCGGGTACGCGCCGGGAAACGGCAAAATCAGCTATAATAGCGAGCGCTTTTGCAATACTGTGAGCATTCGGCGCAGGCGCGCTGCAACATCAAGGAAACGGTATGGCCCGTAAGATCGGTATCGACCTGGGCACAGCCAACGTGCTGGTCTATGTCAAAGGTCGCGGAATTGTGCTCTCAGAACCTTCAGTGGTGGCGCTCAGCACGCGCGACGGCCGGGTGCGTGCCGTCGGTGCGGAAGCACTGGCAATGCTTGGGCGTGAGCCGGAGAGTATTGAAGTGGTACGCCCGATGCGCAATGGCGTCATCGCTGATTATGTTGTCACGGAAGCAATGCTGAAGCATTTTATCAGTCGCACGGCCGGGCGCTTCCGTGTGAGTAAGCCTGAAGTGATGATCTGTATTCCGGCCGGCGTAACCAGTGTCGAGATGCGCGCAGTACGCGATGCCGCACTTGAGGCCGGCGCCGGGCGGGCGTATCTGATCCGTGAACCACTCGCAGCAGCGATTGGGGCCAATATCCCGGTTGCCCAGCCGTCGGGGAATTTGATTATTGATATCGGCGGCGGTACGACCGAAGTTGCCGTGATCTCATTGAATGATATTGTTGTCAGTACGTCGGTGCGCGTCGGCGGGAATAAGTTTGACGAAGCGATTGCGGCCTATGTCAAGCGAAAATACAATGTCCTGATCGGTGAGCGCAGTGCCGAGAGTATCAAGATCGAGATTGGGTCGGCCTTGCCGTTGGATCGACCGCTAACCACACAGGTGCGCGGGCGTGATCAGGTTGCCGGTTTGCCGCGTACGATTGAGGTTGACAGCAACGAGATCACCGAGGCGCTGCAGGAGCCTTTGGAGGCGATCGTGAATGCGGTGCGGGCCGTGCTGGTGGAGACACCGCCCGAACTCTCGTCGGATATTATCGACAAGGGTATGGTGATGACCGGCGGCGGCTCGATGCTGCGTCGGGTCAATGAGTTGTTGACCGAGGTGACCGGGGTGCCATGTTATGTGGCCGATCAGCCGGCTTCGTGCGTGGCGATCGGCACCGGCCTGGCCCTGGAAAATCTCGACATTCTGCGCGATAGCCTCAGTGGCGATGATCTGAATTAGGGCCGGGTGAAGCATGCTTCACCCGTACCGGCATCTCGATGAAACAGAAACTTAATCCTCCCAAGGCCGGCCTGGTGCTTGAGATCGGTAGCGGCGACAATCCCAATCCGCGCTCGAATGTGCTGGTTGATCGCTTTTTGGGCAGCGATAATCGCGAGCGCGGCGGCGATCTGGTGGTTGACCGGCCATTTGTGGTGGCCGATGCCCATCATCTGCCGTTTAAAGATGATGCGTTTGCGTATGCGATCTGTTCGCATATTCTTGAGCACATGGACGATCCGCAGCAGTTCGCGCATGAGTTGGAACGAACCTGCGCCGCCGGCTATATTCAAAGCCCGTCGGAGATTGCGGAGCGCCTGTTCCACTGGTCGTTTCACCGCTGGTATGTCAATCTGGTGGATGACACGCTGGTGCTGCACCCGAAAGAGCCGCAAGAACCCTTCGGCGAGTTGTTTGACTACCTGTATGCCTATAATCCCGGCTATTACTTCTTTCAGCGCAGTATGCCCGATCTCTTCTGGATCGAGCGTGAGTGGCGGCGCGGCGAATTGCGGGTGCATGTGCAAGATCATTCCCCGCTGCCGGTGCATGAACCCGAAGCACTGCGCGCATTCGTCCAACCACGCTATTCGCCGCTCGGCATGCTGGGGCTGTTTCTCTTCAGCCTGATCGGTCGTAATCTGAACGCGAATCTGCGAATATTGTTGCGGCGGATTTTAGGACGAAGTTATGTCTAAAAGGTGCGCCGTAGTGATGCGTAGAGAAGCGGAATTTTGTATCCTTACGCATCACTACGGCGCAGCTGTTATTCGCCGGTAAGGGCTTCGGGAATGACACCCTGGGGCAAGCGCACCATGGGGGTGCCGTCGCCCTGTTGCGCCAGATTGTGGCGGATCTGAGCCATCTCGACCATGTGGCCGCGCTCGTGATCGACAACCCAGTTGCCCTGATGCAAGAGCGGCACTTTCCCGTAGACGGCATGGATGCCGATGCGATGCCAGGCGTCACGCGTGAGCCCACGCAGCAACACCAGGGTTTGTTGGCGACTGAGTTGAAAGGCGTCGAGCAAATCGGCGCCGAATCGATTGCGATACCTGACGGCGCCGGCAAGGTTCGGTGGATGGCCATTCGGCAGGCGCGGGTGGTCAGTATCCAGAATCAGCCAGGCCCGCTCACGGAAGACGATATCCATATCGATCAGGTGGCCCAGCAGTTCTTTGAGCGAAACACCGCTACGTTGATCGGCCAGCATCTCATCGGACAACCCATCGAAGAGCGCCGCAATCGTGGTGAACGCACCTTCGAGCGCTTTCACCAGGGCATTTGGGCCAAGGGCGCCCATCGACTCGGCGATCCGAAAATTGAGAAACCCCTCGCGTACCGTTCCACACATGGCGCAGGCGATCGGCGCCATACCCTCCATCAACTCACCGCAGGTGCCGCAAACATACAGATCCGCCAACTCGTCGGATGTCAGATCGCGGTTTTCCGCCAACGCGCGGGCAGCGCGGCCCATTAATTCGCGCGACAGCGGACTTGTTCCCGTAACCGGCCCCGTGGCGACAGCTTCCGGTTCGAGTCCGGCGAGCGCCCGTGCGATATTGTCGCTGGTGGTGCCGACTTCGCCCAGTTCGTGCATGGTGCGTTCGGCACGAATACGCTTTACATTGCTGGAGGCGAATAACAAGCGGGCGATATTGTAGCGGCGTTCACGGCGCGCCTGCTGGGCCCAGGTATGATAGGCGGCATAGCCCAGGCTCAGACGACAGAGTAAGCGACGATACTCGTGTTCATCCACGGACAGACACTCCTCAATGCTGATGTTGAACCAATTCCGTCAGCACGCCCTGCCCACCGGCTTTGGGATGTACAAAGGCAACCAGCGTATTATGGATTCCCGGGCGTGGCGATTTATCGATCAACGGCACGCCGCGGGCCTGTAATTCGGCCAGGGCAGCGTTAATGTCATCAACCCGGTAGGCAATGTGATGCATACCCGGCCCCTTCTCGCGCAGGAAGCGGGCGAAGGCGGCTTCATCGGAAGTCGGCGCGATCAATTCGATCAGCGTCTCACCCAGACGTGTCACGGCAATGCTTGTGTGCCGTTCCGGTAACTCGATGCGCTCCCATTCAGTAAGACCGAAACTGTCCCGATAGAATGCGACAGCCGCCTCGACATCGGCAACAACAAGGCCGATATGATCCATAATGCTGAACATAGCCTACTCCGTTTATCACGACGGTTAGATAGCGCTATTATACCGCGCCGCACAGGAGCGATGTTACAGGCTTCGCATCCGGCGGTAAGATCTGGCAACGTCGGAAACCAGGGTCGCTCCGCCTTCTGAAGCGATCAGGATTTTGACAGGCTCCCGCGAGAGGGTACAATACAAGTATTGAATCACGCATACTCACGCCAGCAATGAGCATTAGCCATTTTGAGCCGACTAATCTAGGGTTGAGTGTGCTTGTTGAAGCAACACGGCTGCTGGCGGAAGAGCGCCCGCTCGCCGATCGGCTGCATCAGCTTTTTGGTGTGTTGCGGCTGGCGATCCGTTTTCGTGATGCCCGGCTTACCTTCTGGCCCGGTTCGGCGCGACCCGGTGCGCTGCGGCAACAGTTTTATTCGCCCGACGGCTGGCCATACCCCTGGGACGATGCGCTCACCCGGCAGGTGGCCCTGAATGGGTTGATCGAACAACGCACGATTGTGGTGAGCAATGAATTGGTCGCTGAACCACAATTGCCGATCACGCAAGCAACCTATCTTGGTGCCCCAATCTTTTGGAGCGGGCGGCTGTGGGGCGTGTTTGAACTGCGCGCCGATTACACCAACGGCCTGACGAGTGTCACCCAGGAGATTATCGCCGCACTCACCCCGCAACTTGCGGCAACAATCGCGCGTGAGAGCGCCGGCTTGCCGGCGTTGCCCGGAATCGCCGGAACCGCCGAAACCCCGACCGGGCTGACCCTGCCCCCGCAACAGCGCCACGAACTGGCGAGCCTCGACAGCCGACTTGAGCAGATGCTCGATCTGCATGCGCTGCTGAGTTTGTTGTTGCGCCGGGCGCTGGAGATAACCGGCGCCGAAGCAGGAGCCGTCTGTCTAGTCGATCAGCGCAGCGACGAACTGGTGCTCCAGATCTACGAAGGCGCCCCATCCATGCTCGATCGCGTTCAACCGCGCCAGCGTTGGGGCTGGAATCAGGGGCTTGCCGGGCAAGCCGCCAGTAGCGGGCGCGCCCTGCTGGTACGTGATGTCACCCAGGAACCCCGGATCAGCTTAACCGGCAGCGGTGTGCGGGCGGAGTTGGCGGCGCCGATCGTGATCAAGGGCCGCGCGGCGGCGGTGATCCTGCTGGGTAGTCCACGCTCGGCGGCATTCGGCGAACACGAGTTGTCGTTTATGCGCGCGCTCTGCGAACGGGCAATCCATCCGCTCAGTCGGGCCTTGCAGTACCAGGATGCCCTGGAAAGCTCAAACCATCTTGGGCAGGTCTTCACAAGCCTGCCGACGGGCCTGGCTTTGCTCGACACCAACGGGCGCGTCTTGCGCTCGAATCCGGCCTGGTTCGACATGTGGGGCTTGAGCGGCCGGCAACGAAGTCCTTTCCACGTCTCGATCGATCTGGTTGAGCAATTGTTACCACGTTTGCAAGATCCGCTCCAAATGACCGAATTCTGTGCGTCCGGCCAGCGCAGTCCCAATCAACCATTGCAACTGTCGGTGCGCCTGGTGAATCCAATCCAGGAGTTGCATATCCTTTCCCTGCCGACCCACGACAGCCAGGAGCAGATCACCGGGCGCTTGTGGGCGGTAAGTGATGTCACCCGCGAGCGTGAGTCGGATCGCTTGAAGAGTGAGTTCGTCTCGATTGTGTCGCACGAGTTGCGTACGCCGTTGACATCGATTCTCGGCTACACCGAACTACTGCTGAATCGCCAATTCGGTGACGACGAGCGACGGCAGTTTATCAACACGGTCTATGTGGAGGCGGAGCGACTCTCGCAACTGGTCGAAGATTTGCTGGGCGTGTCACGCCTGGAGGCGGGTACGGTTAAATTGAACCGCTGGACGATCTCGTTACGGCAGATCGTGAATGAGTTGACGACGCAACTGAACACCCAACTGGCGCGTCATCGCATGCAGATCCAGATGAACCGCGAGCTACCGCCGATCTATGCCGATCGCGACAAGATCAAGCAGATTATCTTCAATTTGCTCACCAATGCGATCAAGTATAGTCCGAACGGCGGTGAGATTGTGCTCGCACTGAAGTTGCTGAGCAGTGCGGAGTTGCCGGCCGGACATCCGGAGGGCCAATGGATCCAGGTTTCGGTGAGCGATCAGGGAATCGGGATCGCGCCGGAAGATTTACCACGGATCTGGGAGCGCTTTTACCGGGTGGACAACACAAATACGCGCCGCATCGGCGGCACCGGACTCGGGCTGAGCATCACGCGCGCCCTGGTCGAATTGCACGATGGGCGGATCTGGGCGGAGAGTGTTTTCGGCAAGGGCAGTACGTTTTCGTTTACCCTGCCGGTCAGCCGGGAGAATGGCCGTTTGGAAGGTTGAACCAATGCAAAATGTGAAGGGGTGGGGATCTTCGGCTTCGTCGAAGATCCCCACCCCTTCACGCGTACGCGGCACCTACACGCCGACTGCAACCTCGCCGCCTTCAATCCGGTAGGCATAGGCCATGCGGCGCGTATTCCAGGCCATACCGACCCGACCGTCGTGGGTGAGCAAAATGCAACCGCCGCTGCCGCCGGGAACCTGCCGCACCAGAGTGCGGATCGCGGCTTCGGCCGCCGACTGGGGTGCAAAGCCGCGCTCGATCAACTCGATCACACGCCGAGCCAGGGCCACCCGCGCGATCGACTCGCCCCAACCGGTGCAGACGGCGGCGGCAATCTGCGCATCGGCGTACAAACCACAGCCGATCAGGGGCGTATCGCCAACCCGACCGGGCAATTTGAACGGCGTGCCGCCGGTCGAGTTCGCCGCAACCAGATTACCTTCGCGATCAAGGGCAATTGCGCCGACGGTATCGTGGCCGGCGGACGGTGTACTTGGCGTTTCGGAGGCATCGAACGGCGCCGGCGTGGTGCGCCCGGCCCGCCAATCTTCCCAAAGTTTGCGTTCGCGTTCAACAATCAATTCTTCGTTGGCGCAGAGCGTAATCCCAACCTGTTCCGCATAGCGCTCGGCGCCATCACCCACAAGCAGCGTGGCCGGGCCTTCAAGAATGCGGCGCGCCAGTGTGATCGGATTACGGATACGACGCAGACCGGCCACAGCGCCATAGCGTAGGCTGCGCCCATCCATCAGAGCGGCATCAAGTTCAACCGTGCCCTCGCTGGTAAGAACCGCGCCGGTACCGGCATCGAAGATCGGATCATCTTCCATCAGGAGTACCGCCGACTCACACGCTTCAAGGGCGCTCCCGCCGGCGTTGAGGATCTCCCAACCGACAGCAAGCGCAGCCCGGCATCCCGCCTGATGGAGATCGACCTGATCATCGGGAATAGCCCAGGCGCCGCCATGAACGATCATTGCGATGGGCATCGCACTGCTCCTCGGACATCTATCAACTCACGTACACTGGTGGAAAGATCGGGTTGTGGTGCGACACGAATCATTGAGCCGCCGCTTGATGAGCGGCGGCTCGAGCTTTGGTGGAGCCATGGGGGTTCGAACCCCAGACCTCAACACTGCCAGTGTTGCGCTCTCCCAACTGAGCTATGGCCCCGTGTGCATGGTGGAGGTGAGGGGATTCGAACCCCTGACCTCGACAGTGCGATTGTCGCGCTCTCCCAACTGAGCTACACCCCCGCACACTTCGCGGAGTATAACATTGCTTCGGCGAGATGTCAAACGTTTCAAGGGGCCAGGACACGGGATACCGGACATAGGCAGGCGCGAGAATCGTTGTGGCATTGCCCCATTAGCGTGGGTTACGGCACGCGATAGATGGTGACGGCGCCCCGGCTGAAGACGGGTTCCAGGCGCAATGCGAGCGACTCTAAACCTTCGGCGGGGTAGAGTCGGCGCTCGACCGGCCCAATATACACATAATCGACGGAGTATTGTGCGAGCAACGCCGAAGACACGGCGGGATTATTGAACATGTGCGGCAGATCGCGCTCGCGACGGGCCATTTCGGCCAATTGGGCCGGATCACCGCTGCGCCAGACTCGCTCGTGGCCGTCCATCCAGCCCAGTAATGTCGGTGCGGCGCTGATCGCCCCAACCCGGCTGACCAATTCATAGTCGCAGGTGCAATAGCCGCTGAGCACGACATCGTCGCGGCCGACATTGGCGGCGAGCCAGCGGGTGGCCGCTAGTTCGGCGGGGGCTTCGCGGGCGAGGAATGCCAGGCCATCGTAGCTGCGTTCGCCGGCGCGCCATGGTTCAGCCCAACGCAGCAAACCATATGGGTAGACGAGTGCGCCAAAGAGCAAGAGCAGGGTCGGCAGGCCCCATGCGAGGGTGCGCAACGGCGAAAGCGGCCGGTGCAGCAGGGTTGTGATCGCGGCGGCGGCGGCAACCGCCCAGAGTAACCAAGCCTGATAAACGAACTTGAAGATCGTGATCATGCGGCTCATCTCGCCCTCAAGATGATCGCGCAGATAGACCAGTTCGGGCAGCAATACCGCTATTGCGCCGACAGCCGCGATCCAGTGCAAGACCGCAACGGCGGAATCGGTCGCTCGCCAGGCGCCAATGATCAGTACAGCGGCCGGCACCGCCAGAAAGAGCAACGGGAAGCCGAGGAGCACACCGATCGCGAGTACGAGCAGCAGGGCGACGGGCGCAAGCCAGGGTTGCCGAACGCGCTGCGAAAAGGCCAGCGCCAGAAGCGGCACAAGCGGCAAGGCGAAGAGGGCCAGGAAACTATGTAATGGCGTGCGATCAGTCGAAATACCGAAGGCGGCGCTCAGGCGCCCGACGAGTGCCAGGCTCTCGAACGGCGTGCTGCGCAACGGGCCGGCGGGCGGCACAAAGGTGAGCAGGAAGGGCAGTGCGGCAAGCAGGGCGGCGGCGGCAAATACAAGCAGATCGGCACCGAGCGTACGCCAACGCCGGGGTAGATCGGCGCGGCGACCGAGCAGCAGCGCGCCGGCAAGCAGCACCGCGTAAACCGGCGCATCCCAGGCGTTGACAGCGTAGAGTGTGCCGGCGAGCATGCCGGCGGCACCGAGCAGCGGGCGTGACGGTTCACGGGCCAGGGCCAGGGCCAACGCAATCGCGGCGAGATTAAGCGGCATTGCCAACACATGCGGGTGCAGATCGCCGAGATACAGGCTAAAGGCGGGGAACTCGGTGATCGCGTAACGCCGTTCCACACCGCCGGCGGGCAGTTCAATATCGTCGTAGATTGCGCGCGAGGCCTGGAACCAGTCGAAGGGTTGTGCCGCGACGGTGATCGTGTCGAAGGGCGGGCCATCCCAACTCGGCGGTGTTGGCCGGCTGAGTTGCATTGTTTCCGCACCCTGAAGCCGCTGAATCAGCGCTTCGGCCAACTGGCCGGCATCAAGGGCGCGCCAGCGGTACGAGCCGGTGGCCAATTGCAATGCGCCGGCCTGGCTGCCGGCCACCAATGCCAGCATCACCGCCAGGCCGGCACCTAGTAACGGCGCGGAGGCGCGCTGGGGCGCCAGAATCCAGCCGGCATAGGCAACCCCGATCAGGGTCAGAGCGACCGTCAGGGCGAAGCCGAGGTTAAAGGCGACGGCGGGCGGCGTGTCGCCGAGCAACCCCAATCCGCCGATCGTCACATAGCCGAGGTAGTAGTAATTCAAGCCATAGCCGGCGAACCAGGGATCGATCGGCGGAAAGAAACCGCCGTTCATCACTGCGCCGAGCATGGCGATCTCCATCGGCTTTTCGGTGCCGGTAAGGGCCGGCCCGACCGCCCCAAACCAGCGCAGACGGCTCCCGGCGAATAAGCCGGCCAGGAAAAGCAACTCCCAGCCGAGGGCTGCACGCAGGCCGAGCGCAGGCGGCCAGAGCGGTAAGCGCCGCCGGAGTGCCAGACCCCAGGTTATTCCCGCCAACACGAGCGCGGTTGCGATCAGCGCCGGCACAGCGAACGGGACGAGGCGGGCAACTGCGGCGGCCCAGGCAAGCCAGGTGATTATGACGAGAGCGACGACGCGGGCCAACGGGTAACCGGCGTGCGGCAAACGATCAAAGAGCAGGCGGGTTAGGGGCCAGAGCGCAAACGCGGCGAGAAATACCAGCAACCACCAGCGCCACACATCCCCGGCGGTCAGAAAGAACGCCAGGTCGCGCAACCAGGCATCGACGGCCTGCGGCGCGACCGGCCAGAACACGGCAAGCAGCAGGCCAACCACAAGTACGCAGATTCCGGCCAGACGTACAGTTGTGCCGGCCAACAGGCAGAGTGCGCCGCTGAGCAGCGCCAGACTGTACAACAGCAGGAGCGCGCCCAACGGCGGCAACAGCGGCGTGCCGCGCAACGGCAGAATCGCGGCTTCGGAGAGCGCCAGGCTTAGTGCGCGACCAGCGATCTGCGCCGGTGGGTCGGCGGAAATGTGTACACTCACGGCGCCAAAGGGATCGGGGGTGCGCGGCAGCAGCAGGGAGATACGCCGGATCTCGCCGCCTGTTTCGGGCAATACCAGTGGCTTGCTATCGCCGGCAGCGACGGACACACGGGCGCCGGGCGCCTGTGCGCCACGCAGCAACAACACACCGTGCGGATCGCCGCCGGAAAGCGTGATTGTGGCAGTGGCACCGGCCCAGCGAAAGCGCCCCAGACTCGCCGGTTTCCGCCGGCTCGAAACCACTGATCATGGCCTGATCAACCGGCGCGGCAATGCTCAGGCGCGGCGCAGCAACAAACTGCCAGGCCAGCATGAATGCGGCCAGGGGCAGCAGCCAGAGTAGGCAATCAATGCGACATGCAATCTGCGACATGCGAAACTTCACGCAACACACTCTATTCTTCGGGTGGTTTGGGCGGCTTGACAGCAAAGCCACCGGCAAGAATCGTCACTTGCAAGGCGCAGTACCGACGGCGGGGATGGTTGCAGGCGGCGGTGCGGCGGGAATCGGCAGATAGCTGTCGGCCGGCGTTACGGCACGTATGCGTAGCCGCTCGATCGAGAAAGCGAGCGCCCGCCTCTCAGGGCTACTTCCCGGCGAACCGGCGAGGGTAAGTGTGGTTGGGCCGGGCGGCAGCACAAGAGCCAGTGTTAGCGTGCGATCATACGGCGCAGCCGGGATCTCAAACTCGGCCAACAACTGCGATCCGAGCCATACTTGCAGCGGGCGAGCCTGGTTGTAAGCGGTGGCGACAAATGAAAGTTCAACCGGGCCGCTCCACGGCATCTGCACCTGCACCTGGGCCTGGGCGCCCATCCAACGCCAGATCCGTTCGCCGGCTTGCTCGCGTTCATACCAACCCGCGCCAAGCAGCACTGTCGGCTGAGCCGCAGCCGGATCGACGGCATAGACTTCGGCCCGCTCGTCGGCGAACACCCGGCTGATCCCCGGCGCAGCCAGTTGCTCACGCAGGCGCATGGCTTGCCCACGCGGCAATTCCGTCAGATCGAGCACAACATAGCGCACATCGAGTGCCGCCAATTGTGGGCCGGGCGCGAGATCGAGCATATCCGGCCCAGGTGCTTCGGCATCCCAAAGCCGTTGCACCGCCGAAGGATAACTTGCCGGCGGGTACGGCGGCAGGCGGGCGAGATACCCGCCGAGCATCGGCCGACCGTGACAGATCTGATTGATCAGGCTGATACTGTCATTGTTGCGCGGCGGCAGGTGCAGTACCGCGCCGGGAACAGAATCGCGGTTGAGTTGGACAGTGTACACTGCGGCCTGCAACGGTGTGATCGGCCAGGGCGCCACCATCAACTCGCTCAGCAGAAGCAGACTACAGGCAAGCGCCACAAGCATACGCCGTTGTGCCGCGAAGAACGCGCGCAAACCAGCGACGCCGAGCGCACTCAGCACCGCCGTGGCCAGGATTGTGAGCACAATAAAGACACCGGGGCGACTGCTGTTGCGGAACGGACCAAAGCTATCGAGCAACAAAAACGGGCCGGGAACCGGGCTGAAGGCCTCGGTGACACGTAATTGCGGCCCCATTGCAAACAGCAGCGACCCAAGCGCAAGCACGAACCAGGGCCAGGCTCGCCGCCAATCTCGCAGTAGGGCAACCAGACACAGGCCGTAGACGACAAATCCCGGCGCCGCACCGGCCTCCAGACCAAACGGATGCAGGCGGCCCTGCCACGCGGCTGCGGCCCCGCCCCAGAGCGGATGTTGGATGTTGGGTGTGATCAGATCGATCAGCGCGACCGAATGATAGACCTGCCGCTCGTACCAATCCTCCAGCACCACATCACCCAGGCCGCCGGTAACAAGCACAAACGGCAGCAACAGCGCCACCCAGAACAGCCCCACAGCGGCACCTGAGAAGAAGGTACGCCAGCGTCGATCACGAGGGGCAAGCAACGCCGCAAGCAGCACATACAGCGCCGTGAAGACTGCGGCATACAGGCCATAATACTGGCTGGACAGCGTGGTAACCAGCAACGCCAGGGCTGCAAGCAGCACCGCAGCGACAGTACGCCGGTGCAGCGCCCGCATCAGCGCGAGCAGATAAAGCGGCAGCCAATGGATCGCGATCAACTCCATCGGCCCACTCCAAAGGCGCTGGATATGGTATGGCGTGAAGACAAATACCGCGCCGGCGATCAGCGCAGCCCACCGATCTTTGACCAGCACCCCGGCGAGTTGGTACATCCACAGGCCGCCGAGGGCGAACGAAAGCAGCGCAACCGTATTGAAGGCCGCAACCGGCCCGGCGAACAGCAACACCGGCGCCGCCAGCAGCGCATTCGGCAGGCTGAGTGTCTGGTAGAACAGGTTGAGTTCAAGCGGATAGAACAGATAGTGGGTTGGAAAAGGATTCTGCGCAGCCAGCACAGCACTCCTGGCCCACCAGAGATTCCAGACGCCCTGACCGGCATCGACCGGCAGGCCGCCTTTTTGAATCACACCATCGCCGAGATGCAACAGCAGCGGCCAGGTGAAGATCACTGCCAGAAACAGATAGCCGGCGAAAATCGCCACCAGGATGCGCAACGGTTCACGCGGCGGTTCGCCGGTAAGTGGATGTGATAACGTAGGATCAGACATCGAATTCAAGCGGGCCGAACAGTCGGTACGTGAGCGGGCCAATCCAAACCGTTCAATTGTATCCACCCATACCCGTGGCGAGTACTCTCGACCAAAGAAACCCTGTGGCGCTGATCTCCACGATCGGCACCTCCGCTATTATAGCGCAGACAGCCGCAGTTCAGACCTGCCTAGTGAGTGGAGCTTGATGAGCCCGCATTGTATCCTGGTTCTTGCCGACGCGTGACTCTCACACTGGTGGCATCCGCTCCTAACCCAGCGGAAGACCCCGATTAGGAACATACGTTTTTTTGTTGGCAAGGCGGGCTGTTGTCGCATCCGCAGCATTGTGCAAAGGAACATGTTTATGCGTCGACCGCCCACCGCTCGCCAGCCGGTTCGAATCGATATGCTGCCCTGTGTCTTTCCCAATGCCGCTGGACTGGATATTGGTAGTACCGAGATTGTGGTCGCCGTGCCACCGAACCGCACCGCAGAACCGGTGCGTACCTTTGGCACCTTCACGTCGGATTTGCATGCGTTGGTGACCTGGCTCGTCGACCTTGGGATCGATACCGTCGCACTGGAGTCAACCGGGATCTACTGGGTGCCTATCTACGACTTACTCGAAGCACACGGGATCACGCCCTACTTAGTGAATGTGCGGCATGTGAAAATCGTGCCAGGACGCAAAACCGATGTCAATGATGCCCAATGGCTCCAGCACCTCCATATGCTTGGCCTGCTGCAACGCTCCTTCCGCCCCGACGGTGAGATCCTTGCGTTGCGCACCCTGGTGCGCTATCGCGCCGAGTTAATCCAACACCGTGCCCCCCATATTCTGCATATGCAGAAGGCGCTCCTGCTAATGAATCTTCATTTGAGTGTCGTGCTGACCGATATCACCGGCGCGACCGGCCAAGCGATCATCCGGGCCATTGTCGCCGGCGAGCGCGACCCGACGCGCTTGGCCGCCTCCCGCAATCCGGCCTGTAAAGCCAGCGTCGCCGAGATCATCCAAGCCTTAACGGGCACGTGGCAGGCCGAGCACCTTTTCGTGCTCCAGCACGCGCTCAGCCTGTTTGACCACTATAGCGAACGGATTGCGGCCTGTGATGCCGAACTTGAGCGCATGCTTATCACAATGGAGTCGCGCGGCACGGAAGATGCGCCCCTGCCCGATCTGCCCCCGGCGAAGGGCACATCCAAGTCGAAAAATGCCCCCGCCCCGAGCACACGGGCGCATCTGGCGCGCATTGTCGGCGTTGATCTGGTCGCGATCACCGGCCTGGCGGCGTCGAGTGTGCAGACCATCCTCGCGGAAATCGGCACCGATATGACCCGCTTCCCAACGGTGAAGCATTTTTGCTCCTGGTTAGGATTAGCTCCACGCAATGACATCTCCGGCGGGAAGGTGTTGCGGTCTCGCACCCTCAAGGTGGTGAATCGGGCCGCGCAAGCCTTGCGCCAAGCCGCGCAATCGCTCGCGCGCTCGCACAATGCGTTTGGCAGCTATTTCCGGTCGATGCGGGCGCGGAAAGGGCCGCAACAGGCAATCGTCGCAACGGCGCATAAGCTGGCACGGACACTCTATTTCATGCTCTTGCGGGGCGAGCCGTTCCGCGAAGAGAGTGTGGACAGCTACGAGCAGCGACGCCAGGAACGCGAGCTGCGCCAACTCACCCGTCGCGCCAAGAAGCTGGGATATTCCCTGACGGAAGCCCCACCCAGATCTGTTGAGGCTTCGACATAAGCCATCTCGCAAGAGGGTTTCTTAGGACCACTATGTAGCCATCGCCAATATCCATAGCCGAGTGTGGTAGAATCAGCGTATTCGTTGCGACGAAAGCCACATCACCATTACCCACGGGAGCATCATGGATCATGCTTTCGAGCCGCCGCGCACAATTCTGGTTGTCGAAGACGAGCCGGATGTGCTTTTGATTATGCGCAGCCTGTTGCGTGAACTGACCAGCGGGTATGAGATTACAACCGTCGGCAGCGGCTTTGATGCACTGGCACTGGTGCAAAAGGGCGGCATCGCCCTGGTTCTGACCGACTACAACATGCCCGGCCTGAACGGGCTGGAGTTGTTGCGCCGAATCAAGTCGGTCTCTCCCGCAACAAAGGTCATTATGGTGACGGCGTTTGCCGGCGCCGATCTGGAACGTAAGGCCCGCGCCGCCGGTGCAAGTGCGTTTCTTCCGAAACCCTTTGGCCTCGACGAGTTAATCGGCGCGATGCAACGCGCCCTGAGCAACTGATGCACAAGGAGGTGCTATGAGCGAGCATGTCGCACTAGTGACGGGCGGCGCGAGTGGGATCGGACGGGCGATTGTCGAGCGCTTCCGCCATGATGGCCACAAGGTTGCCCTGATCGACCGGCCCGGTAGCCAGGGCGAAGCACTTGCGGCTGAATTGGGCGCGCTTTTTGTCGGCGCCGACCTTGCGCAACGCAGCGATTGCCGCGCAGCGGTAGAAACGGTGCGCAGCCGGATCGGCCCGATTGATATTCTGATTAATAATGCCGGCTTTCAGCATATCGACGCGATCGAGGAGTTCCCCGAAGATACCTGGGACACGATGATCGCGGTGATGCTGACGGCCCCATTCTTGCTAACCCGCTATGTATGGCCGGATATGAAGGCGCGTACGTGGGGCCGTATCGTCAATATCGGTTCGATCCACAGCCTGCGGGCCTCGCCCTTCAAGAGCGCTTACATCTCGGCGAAGCACGGCGTACTCGGCCTGACACGTACGGCAGCGGTCGAGGGCGGCCAATACGGCATCACGGTCAACCTGATTGCACCGGCCTATGTGCGTACGCCGCTGGTCGAAAACCAGATCACCGACCAGGCACGCACGCGCGGCATCCCGCCGGAAGATGTGGTCGAGAAGGTGATGCTGGAGCCCGCCGCGATCAAGCGCCTGATTGAACCGGCGGAAGTCGCCGATCTGACGGCATACCTCTGCTCCGATGCCGCCGGCAGTATGAGCGGCTCGGTTTTTGAGATGGCCCTTGGCTGGACGGCGCGCTGAGCGAATTCGAACTGCAACATGCAAAACAGCTCATCGGGGTTGCAACGCATTGTGCATGTTGTCTTGTGCATTGTAAAGGTCTGTGATGACAGGTTACGATTTCCCCCAGGGTTTTGTCTGGGGCACCGCCACGGCAGCTTACCAGATCGAAGGCGCGGTACACGCAGATGGACGCGGTGAGAGCATCTGGGATCGCTTCAGTCATACGCCCGGCAAGACATTGAACGGCGACAACGGCGATGTGGCCTGCGACCATTATCATCGCTGGCCGGAGGATATTGCGCTGATGGCCGATCTCGGCATTCAGGCGTACCGCTTCAGTGTGGCCTGGCCGCGGATTCTGCCCAGCGGTCGCGGCAAGATCAATCAGGCCGGGATCGATTTCTACAGCCGGCTGGTTGATCGGTTGCTGGAACACGGCATCACGCCGTTTCTCACTCTGTATCACTGGGATTTGCCGCAGGTGCTTCAGGACAGCGGCGGCTGGCCGGCCCGCGATACGGCCCAGGCATTCGCCGAATACGCCGGAATTGTCGGCCGGGCATTGGGCGATCGGGTCAAGCATTGGATGACAATCAACGAGCCATGGTGCGTCAGTATCCTCAGCCATTATATGGGCGAGCATGCGCCGGGCTTGCAGAACCCACCGCTGGCCCTTGCCGCCGCCCACCATACCCTGCTTGGTCACGGATGGGCTGTTCAGGAGTTGCGTCGCGAAGCGCCCGCGTGTGAAGTCGGGATTGTGTTGAACTACACTGCCTCGGTGCCCGCCTCGGATTCAGCCGCCGATCAGGCCGCCGCTCGCCGCTACGACGGCTTTTTCAATCGCTGGTTCAGCGATCCGGTGGCCGGCCTGGGTTATCCCGCCGATATGGTCGCCAACTATTCAGCAGCCGGGTTCTTGCCCGACGGCATGAACTTTGTGCAACCGGGCGACATGGCAACGATCGCGACGCCGACCGATTTTCTCGGCGCGAATTACTACACCCGCGAGGTTATCGCCGCCGGGGAAACGGATTGGGACTGGCAACTCGTCACGCTCGACACCGAGCGAACGGCGATCGGCTGGGAGATTTATCCGCAGGGATTCTACGAGTTGCTGCTGCGGCTCTACAGCCATTACCGCTTTCCGAAGATCTATGTCACGGAGAATGGCGCGAGCTATGCCGAAGGCCCCGATTCCGCAGGCCGGGTGCGCGACGAGCGCCGCGTGCGCTACTTGCGCCAGCATTTTGGCGCCGCCCAGCGGGCGATCAGCGCAGGTGTGCCGCTCGGCGGCTATTTTGTCTGGTCGTTGTTGGACAATTTCGAGTGGGCCAAGGGCTACAATGATCGCTTTGGGCTGGTGCATGTGAACTACGAGACGCAGCAGCGCACGCCGAAGGATAGTTTCGCATTCTTCAAGCAGGTGATCGCGGAAAATGCGGTTGAGGAATAACGAACGGCGTAGGTAGCGCCGCAATAGAAAGAGCCGCAAGCTGTTGCGGCTCTTTCTGTGTCCGACGTTATGCATCAATACAACGTCCTGAATATGGCACCCTTGTCACCCTCTCACCCTGTCACAACCTGCTTCGGCGCCTGTGAGAGCTGTTCCGCGCCATCAGCGGTGATCAGGGCCAGATCTTCGATCCGCACGCCGCCCCAGCCCTCCAGGTAGATCCCCGGCTCGACGCTTGTCACCATCCCGGCATGCAGAACGGGGCTTTGCTTCCCTTCGGCAACCCGACGCAAACCCGGCCCTTCGTGGATGTCGAGGCCAACGCCGTGACCAAGGCCGTGGCCGAAGGCGGCACCATACCCGGCAGCGGTGATATGGTCGCGCGCCAGGGCATCGGCATCGGAACAGGCTAAACCGGGGCGCAACCCGGCCAGCGCTTGCTGCTGGGCCGCCAACACAATCGCATAGATCTCACGGAAGCGGGCAGCGGGCGCGCCGATCGTGACGGTTCGAGTAAGATCGGCGTGATAGCCGTCAACCCGCGCGCCCATATCGATCACAATCGGCAGCCCTTCGCCGAGCAGATCATCGCCGGGACGGGCGTGGGGCAGGGCCGCATTTGGGCCGGCGGCGACAATGATCGGGAAACTCGGCGCTTCGGCGCCGCGCTCACGCATGGCCACCTCAAGCATCCATGCGGCCTGGCGCTCGCTCATCTCGGGGCGTAGTTGCGGCAGCACAGCGGTGATCGCCTGATCGGTGATCGCAATTGCGCGGCGCAAAATTGCGATCTCGGCGCCATCTTTCACTTCGCGCAGCCGCTCGACCAAGCCCTCGCCGGCAACAAGTTCAACCCCATCAAGGGCCGCCTCGATCCGCCGGTATTCGGCCAGACTGAGGTTGGACGCTTCAACACCGATCCGGCGCAGCCCAAGCATGCCGGCAGCTTCGGCAAGGGCATCGCCCAGCGAGCGGCCGGGATTGACCAGTTCCGACAGAGCAAAATCGGGCGCTTCACGGGCCGACTGGATCAGATAGCGGCCATCGGTAAACAACATTGCCGCCGACTCACTCACCAACAACATTCCGGCGCTCCCGCGAAAGCCGCTCAGATAACGCCGATTACTGGGGGCGGACACCAGCAACGCCGGCAGATCGCGTTCGCGCAGCAGCGCCCGCAGGCGCGTTACTCGCTCGTGCATAGCACTCCTCCGAATCAGATGCGTGATAATGGCGAGTATAATCGATATTCATGAATCCCTTGATCTTCTTCTTGCTGATGCTGCGCTCGTCGTTCTTCTCCACCAGCGGACTCGGCAACTTGCCGCAATTGTACGATGATCTGATCAGCCGCGATTGGGCCACGGAGCAAACCTTCGCCGAAGCGCTGGCAGTCGGTCAGATCAGCCCCGGCCCAAGTGGCCTTTGGGTGATCAGCCTCGGTTATTTGCTTGATGGGCCGCGCGGTGTATTACTGGCTACACTGGCAATTGTGATTCCGCCGGCAGGGGTGCTGGTGTTGGATCGAATCTACCGCCGGATCGGCGGGCACCCGGCGATGGAGGGTTTTGTGCGCGGGTTGAGCCTGGCCGTGGTGGGCGTATTTCTGGTGACGCTGGGGGATTTGTTGCAGAACAGCGGTATCGCGGCGAGCACCCTGCTGATCGCGGCCTGTAGTTATGGCCTGGCGATCAGCGGACGTGTTCCGGTGATTGTGATTCTGGCGTTAGCGGCGGCAGCGGGGATTCTGGTGTTTGGAGTATAAACAAGGGCGAAGCATTCGCCCACGAATGCTTCGCCCTTACCAAGGGATGGGGATGCTTACGGCTCGTACGGGCTGGGCTCAGGCACACTGGCCGAGTCCACATCGCCGCTGACCGGATCGACGCCGGTGGTGAGCGAGCCATCGGCCAGGGCGGCCAGGATCTCGTCCAACTTGGCCTTCACCCCGTCGGGGATCGCATCGGCAGCGTCGTGGAAGTCGGCATAGCCGACGCCATCATTCGCCGCCTCGTAAATCGCGATGCCGTTGCCGGCAAAGCTACCGTCAATCAACTGCGAAATCTGGTCGGCCACCGCAACATCGACACGCTTGATCGCGCTGGACAGGATGCGGTCGGCGCCGGGGGCGCTGCCGCCGGCAAACGTCGTGGTGTACTCATCCTGGTCCACGCCGATCACATACACGCCATTCTCGGCCGCCGCCTTGATCCCGCCCGACCCGGTCGGGCCACCGGCGCCGAAGATCACGTCCGCGCCCTCGCCGATCAACTGCTCGGCCGTGCTTGCGCCCAGCGCCGGATCGACAAACGTCGGCAGGTACACCCCCAACAGGTTGATGTCGGGCCGCACATACTGCGCGCCATTATCAAAGCCATTGCGGAACTTCTTCACCGGCGGGATCTCCTGCCCCGCCACCACACCAATCGTGCCGCTCTCGCTCATCATCGCCGCGAGGGCGCCGGCCACAAACCCGGCCTGGTCCTCGCGGAACTGCAAGCCGACCAGATTATCCGTCACCGTGCCCGGCTCATAAAACTGATCGACGCCGATAAACGTGATATCGGGGTTGGCGGCGGCGGCGGCCTGGGTCGCATCGGCGATCAGGAAACCGACCGTCACAATCACATCATAGCCCTCGTCCACGAACGTCTGAATATTCTGCTCATAGTCGGACTGGGCGGTCGTCTCGATATAGTTGTACTCCAGGCCGAACTCCTCGGAAGCCTGAAGCGCGCCACGATGGGCGAACTCGTTGAACGTCCCGTCATTCACCTTGCCCAGGTCGGTCACAAGGGCAATCCGGGGGAGGGAGGAATCTGTGTCACCTGCGGGAGCGGCGGTCGGCTCAGCGCCGGAGCGGCGGTCGGCTCAGCGG
>JAAUQO010000068.1 GCA_012032775.1 Oscillochloris sp.
ACGAGGGCCTGAATCTACGCAGTGTCGCCCGATGCCACCGATCCGGATAATCTGCTCTCTGTCGTGCCGAACGGTACACCGGTGGTTGCGCTGGAAGGGCCGGTCGAGGCGGGGGGATTCCCTGGATGCGGGTGCGGGTAGAACGCAACGGACAGTTGTTGGAAGGCTGGATGTCGTTGAACTATCTGCGGCGTGAATAAACCGTGTTTTGATTGCGTTTGGGCCGCGAAACCGGCCAAATGCAACCAAAAAAGATTCTTCCACCAGGTGGGAAGTTGATGTCTGCATTAGGTAAAGAGACGGAAGAAACCCTGGAGGGGCCGCACGTTCTTATCCGGCCCTGGTTGCGCCGTGACAGTCTGGCGCAAGAACAATGGCCGCGCTACACCGAACCATTTAGTTCGCTCTGGAATGTGCCGCGGTCGATCTTTTTCAGCGAAGCGCTGCGGGCGAATTTTTCGAGCCAGCGCTTCGCCTGGGCGATCGAAGATCATAGTGGCCATTTGATTGGCCGGATCTCGCTGCGCGAGATCGAGCCGGCCCGCGCCGCCGCCCGACTTGGGATCTCGATCTCGCAAACATTTGTCAGCCAGGGCCTTGGCACCGAAGCCCTGATCATGTTTCTCGATTACTACTTCGGCCCACTTGGCTTCCGGGTAATGAATCTCGACGTTGCGGCCTTTAACCGGCGCGCCGTACGGTGTTACTTGCGCCTGGGCTTTGAACACGTCGAAAGTGAATGGCGCAATGCTGGTAATGATCCCAGTTTACGATTACTGGAGGATCCGCGCTATCAGGATGTCAAGCCGCACTTTCGGCGCGGACGTTTCGAGACCAGTATTGAATTTTACGAAATGGTGTTGACCCGGGAGCAGTGGTTGGCCCGACACTACCGTTAGCCGGCTTACTGATCACACCCGTAGCCCGACCAAAGGAGCATAACGATGTCGCTGATCGCAGGGAATCTCGGGGTGGTTCAACGGCTTCTTGACGGGAGCAGTGTATCTTGGGGCGTATGCGCCGGCGCTGCGGCGCATCTGTATGGTAATCGTCGGCCAATTCAGGATGTCGATCTGTTGGTGCAGCGTGGACAACTCAGTATGGTGGTCGGGTTGTTGCAAAATGCCCAGAAGGCGGTGCAGTTCGATGGCCAGCGGATCATCTGGCGCGGTATCAAAGTCTTCGACGATCTGACGGTACGCGCCGGCGCCACAAGCTACGTATTCAACCTCGACGAGTTAATGGGGACACGATTGCGGCGTATGCCGCTATTGGGTGCGCCGGTGCAGGTGATCGCACCGGAGGATGTGTTGCTGCATAAGCTCGTGCTGAATCGCGGCGCCGCGCAGGGCAAGCACGATCTTGACGACGCCACGGCGATCGCCCGGCGCCAGCAACTTGATCACGAGTATCTGCGTGAGCGCATGGCGCGGATGAATGCTGTGCCATTGCTGCTGCCTCGCCTGATCGAGGTGGGAGTCACGATGGCTGAGGTATAGCCTGTGCAACAATTGAGCCTCCTGGGATGTCTGATGCCTGAACCCTGAATGTGCCGTGAGGCGCGCAGGTTTCAGGCATCTTGCATGTATCCGCTGTTCGACCGTATCCTATCTTGTAGGATTTCGCAGCTACCCCCGTACTTTGCTATGGATGATCAGACACGTGCCCTTGCCCTGCGAAGCATGCAACTTCGGGCCAGCGGCTTGCTGGTGTTGGCGGCGATCGTCTTTGTCGTTGCCTCGATCTACCGTGATTTCGCGATCTGGGTGCCCTATGTTCGGGCCTTCGCCGAGGCGGCCATGATTGGCGGCCTGGCCGACTGGTTCGCGGTAACGGCGCTTTTTCGGCATCCACTTGGCTTGCCGATCCCGCACACGGCGATTATTCCGGCCCGGAAAGACCGCATCGCCGAGAGCTTCGGCTATTTCGTCGAGCGCAACTTTCTCAATCCCGATCGGATCGCTGAGCGAATCCGGCGCCAGGATCCGGCCATCAAGCTGGCCCAATGGTTGCGGCAACCGAAACGGGCTCGCCAGGTGGCTGATCTGATTGCCGAGAGCCTGAGCGGTATTTTGCGGGTGGCCAATGATGATGATGTCGGCCAGTTGATCGCCCGCGGTCTGAACGACCGGCTCGGCGCGATCCCGGCCACGCCGCTGATCGGGCGCTTGCTCGGTGCGGTTGTGGCCGATCAGCGGCGTCAGGAAGTGCTGGTACAGATCGTTGGTGCGCTGTCGAGTTGGGTGCAGAGCAACGAAGACAATATTCGCCGCCGGATTGCCGGCGAATTGCCGACCTGGGTGCCGCGGATCGTCGATCAAAAGATCTATGAGCGATTGATCGAAGGCTTGCAGCGTACCCTTAACGAACTTCGGGAAAATCCCGATCACCCGCTCTACGAGCAGTTTGCGCGCACCCTGGACCATTGGGTGGTGAACTTACAGTTCGATCCGGAGGTGCGTGAGCGTGGCGAGGCGATCAAGGCCGATCTGCTGGCCCAGCCCATGCTGCGCGAGGTTGCGGCATCGGTCTGGACGGATCTGAAAGCGGCATTACTGACCCAGGCCGCAGCTACCGACTCACCGCTGCGTCGTTCGATCGAGTTGGGTATGGGCCGCATGGCCGAGGTGCTGGAGCACGATCCCGAATGGCGGGTCAAGATCGATAACTGGGCGGAAAGCGCGGCCCGAGTGATTATAAACCGCTATGGGCGGAGCGCGGGCGAGTTCGTTACCCAGACGATTCGGGGATGGGATGTCGCTGATACCAGCCGCCGGATCGAATTGCAGATCGGTCGCGATCTGCAGTTCATTCGTATCAATGGCACAATTGTCGGCGGCCTGGCCGGCCTGGTGATCTACAGCCTGAGCCAGTTCTTCGGCGCCTGAACCTCCTTGCCGACCTCATTGTAAAGAGGGCAACGAACTCTGCGTTGCCCTCTTTACAATATAGAACGGATATGCTAAAATTCTCTCGGCATGACATAAGAACAGGTGTGCGTAGCGGCATGCCGGGAGGGACGAGTGATGTTTCAGCGATTGGACGAGTTGCAAACGGGGAGCCTGTATATCTTGACTGGGCAAGCCGGTGCGGGTAAATCGCACATGGCGGCGAGTGCCCGGCGCAGCGGAACGCTCTGGATCCTGGATACCGAAGGTGCGGCGCAGAACCTGCAAGGAAAGCCGGGCATGCACCGACGAATCCAGGTGGTACAGACGCTCTCACTCAAGACATTGATCCATGCGATGGAAGAGGTGCGTCGCCAGGGCAAGCCGGGCGATACCGTGTTGCTGGACTCGATCTCGAAGATCTTTCAGGCGATGCGCAGCTACGCCCAGCAGCGAGCCGGGCTTGAGACCGATCGCAAAACCAATATCGGCTTCGACGAACATGCTTCGGTGAATCGCAATATGCAGGCGCTTTACACCGGGCTGACGGAGTTGAAGCAAGATGGCTTCCATGTGGTGATTATCGGCCATCTGGGTCGCAAATATCGCGCGATGAAGGAAGCCTGCAGGATGACGGCCTGCGCGTGCTGGCCGACGAGCAGATCGCCTACGAAGCCGATGCGATTTTGTTGGTAGAGCGTGAAGGTGACGAGCGCACTATTACGCCGATCATCAAGCCGCCGCGGCCGGCGCACCTGAAGCTGGAGCGCAACTACCCAGCCGTATTGGCGACGCTCTACCCTGATCTGGCGGCACCGACGACCAAAGGCAAGGGCAAAGCCGATCGGCAGGCCGAGGAGCAGCCGGAGCCGGCGGAGGGCAATACTCATAACGCCCCTCCGCGCGATCCGTCCGAGGCCGAGCAGCGCTTTTTGCCCGCTACGGCGAGGTGATCGGCGGCACAAACTGGCAAGCCGTGCAGCGTTTCCTGGGGCATCTCCTGCCCCAGCCCGCCAGTGTTGAAGGCTGGATCTCCGTCGCCGAACAGGTACGCGACAAGGCCCGTAATGCCCAGGCGGCGGCGTGACGGCAGGCGTGAGACGGCAGGGGGGGGTGGAGCGGTGGGGTGGCGCAGGCGCAAGTATGCGATTGGCACCGTCCTGATGCTCCACCCTGGCCGGCGTCGAGCGCCCGACAATCCTCACTCCTTATTCTGATTTTGTTACGGTGCCCAGGACAGCCCCGAGTCGGCGTCGATATACGCGTCGGTAGTGAGTCGCTGGGGTGTATCGAGCCGAATGCTGCCGGCGTCGTCGGAACTGATCGCCGCAACCCAGAGGTCGAACCCGGCGCCGCCGGGGGCGATCGCCAGAAATGCCAACATACTGCCGTCGGGTGCGAAAGCCGGCGCCCGCGCCCGGCCGCTGTCGGTCAGGCGACGTGGTGTGGCGCTACCGGCAAGCAAGACATAGATGTCGGTCTGATTATTCTCGCCTGCCGCAAAGGCCAGCAGGTTCCCATCGCGGCTGAATGCCGGATCGTAGCTTGATGGCGGAGCGCCCGGCAGTGGCGCTACCGCACCGTCTGCTTCCAGGCGGTAGATTTGTTGGCTTCCTGCCGGCCCTGCGGCGGCGCGGACAAACACGAGTGTGCCGTCGGGGCCATAGGCGCTGCGGCCGTAGTCGGCCCCTTCCTCAATTGCCAGACGGGCCGGCGGGTTGCCGTCGGCGGAAAATATGGTGAGGCCCAACCGGTAGTCGGCCGGCGGATCACCCTCAGGCGGCGCCGGTTGCGCTGCTGCCACAATCGTTCGGCCGTCGGGTGCCCAACCAGGGTAAAACACCCAACGACTGGTATAGACCCGTTCCAGGCTGCCGGGCGGCTCGTTGGCGCTGTTCGTCGTTAGCTGGCGTTCCACAGCGCCGTTCTGATCGGCCAGCATCAACTCGCTGGCCCCATTCCGGCGCGCGACGAAAACGATCCGGCGACCATCGGGCGAGAAGGCGGGTTGGAAGGCTTCACCGTCGCCGAGGATCGCCTCAGCGGTTTGTTCGCGCCACTGCCAGATCGTTCCGTCGCGGACGAACAACAGGCGGCCGGGTAATGCCGGGCCACGTACTTCCGTTTCGGCACGGGGTTGTGGCGGACGTGATCCGCCACAGCCGCTCAGCAGCATCAGGAGGCAACATAGCGCCAGGGCGTAACGCATTCCAGTTGAACCTGTTTAAACGCGGTTGCAAAAAACAGAATGCCGCACGTTTAGAACAATCCCTGATCGGAAAGTCATCGAGCAGGGAGTCTCGGTTAGGCCGGCGCGCCCCCGACTGCCGCGCCGGTGCTGCCGGCCACGTTCCATAGATAAGACCGACACAGTCTGTGGGCTACTTGCCTGCGACAGCGCGGCAAAAAACTTCTTCCACTTATTTACGGCTCACGGTCGGGCCGGCGTGAGAGCCATGCGAGCACCCGCGGCATGGCGCGACGGACGCGGATGGGTGTGGTATTGGGCTGCTGAACGAGATCCTGCGGTAGATTTGGCGGCAACAGCGCGAGCAGCGCCCCCGGTGCGACCGAGAACGTCATCGGGGTGGTACTGATCGCATCGCCGTCTACCTGGATCGGGAGCCGCGGCCGGGCGATCACCTCGATACGGCGGGCTCGATAGTAGGCGATCTCGGGATCATGGCTGCGTCGTTGGCCGAGGATCGCGATAGTATGTCGCAAGGCGCTGAAGAAATTGTCGCCGCGAATGACACAAACATCCAGTAATCCATCATCGATACTGGCGCGATGGGTGATCTTTACCAGGCCGCCGTACAACTGAGTATTGCCGATTACCACCATTAATACGCGCGCTTTGATCGGCCGACCGTCGAGGATCAGACGGGTGCGGGCGCCGCGAACCCGGAGCGCCAATTCGAGCCCGCGTAAGACATAGGCCAGGGCGCCCAGGCGGCGTTTCTCATCACGCTTGATCCCGGCGGTAATTGCAGCGTCGAAGCCAATCCCGGCCATCAGCAGAAAATAACGATCACCGGCCTGGCCCAGGTCGATCCGGCGGGTTTGCCAACTGAGGAGTGCTTCGGCGGCGGCGCGTGGTTGGAGCGGCAGGCGTAACTCACGGGCCCAGACATTCATCGTTCCAAAGGGCAGGGTGCCCAGGGCAGTATCGGTACCGGCGAGGCCATTGATAACCTCGTTGATGGTGCCGTCACCTCCGGCGGCAACTACCAGATCACAGCCTTCATCGGCGGCGGCACGGGCGATTCGCGTTCCATCGCCGGCCGTAAGCGTTGGGCGTAGATCGACATGCCAGCCATGCTGGCGCCATACACCGGCGGCCACACCGAGATCGTGTTCGAGCAACTCGGCCTGGCCGGCAGTTGGATTAAAAACGATAACCGTTCGCATGGATATTCTAACGGGCCATTGGCAAGAAAACGCGGGCAGTATACCATGATCGAGTGGTACAATGGCGGATAGTATGCTCCGACTGGGGCGCCGTCAGATTCCGACTGCGCTGTTATTTTAAACTCCTCGGCGGTGCTCGGGGCAGGCGCCACGTCGCAACGCTGCGCGGAAACTCTTAGCCGGTGAGATTGAAACCTGATGGGAGTATTTATGGCACCTTCGGCACGCGAGAAACAGGCCCAACCAGTCGAAACGCAATCCCGGCAGTTGCTGCCGCTAACGGTGGCACAGTGCCGCACGCTTCAGCAGGCGCACGAAACCGCCGAGTGTCCGGCCTGTGGCCGGCATATGCGCCTCTGGGCCGGTTTTTACCGCTGTTCGGCCTGTGGATTCAAAGAAAGCTGCTGTTTTTAGCCGCTGTCGATTGACACCGTGAGGGCTTTCGTTTACCATAATCGCCACGTCGCGCAAGGCGACATCCGGGCGGGGGTTGCTATGCAAGAGCAAGTCGAGCTGTTTCTGGCCCATATGGCGAGTGAGCGCGGGATGTCGGCGAATACGACCGCCGCCTATCGCACCGATCTCGACCAGTTGTGCAGTTTTCTGAACGAGCAGGCTGTCACCGTCTGGGCTGATGTGACGCACGACCACATGCTCGGATTTATGCTGTTTCTGCGTGAACGTCGGTATGCTACTTCGACGGTAGCGCGGCGTACGGCGGCGGTGAAGTCGTTCTTCGGTTACCTGCTTGAACAGCATCTTATCGGGCATGATCCGACCGACCAACTCGATTCGCCGAAAGTTGATCGTACACCGCCACGGGCGATCTCACCGCATCAAATCGACGAATTGCTGGAATTGCCGTTGCGCACTTCTTCGCCTGAAGGGATGCGTGATAAGGCCATGCTTGAGCTACTCTATGCAACCGGCATGCGGGTGAGCGAGTTGGTTGCGCTGGATGTTGCCGATGTGTTGTTCGAGCAAACCAATGTGCGCTGTGCCGGGCGGGCCGGCCGCGAACGCTTGCTGCCGATCGGCGATACGGCGCTGCATTCGTTGGAAGAGTACCTGGATAATGCGCGTTCGCAACTGGCTCGCAACGGCGATCCGAATGTGTCCGCGCTCTTCCTCAACCATCGCGGCAAACGCCTGACCCGCCAGGGTTTCTGGCTGATCCTCAAAGGTTATGCCGAAGAAGTCGGTCTTGATGATCTGACACCGCATTCCTTGCGCCACTCGTTTGCCGCTCACCTGATCGGCAGCGGCGCCGAACTGCGCGAAGTGCAGGAACGGCTTGGCCACGCGTCGCTGTCTACGACGCAAATCTATGCGAATATGCCGGCCGATGTCTCCGGTCGGGGCCGGAACAACGGCGCCAATGGCTATTATCCCGATCAGGAAGTGCCGGGCGAGGAATAATTGAATCATGCGGGGGATTGAGCTAAGCGCCCAATCCCCCGTATCACTTCAGTCTCCTAATCGCCTGTATTCACCGGATCACTCGCCAGTCCCAGTTTGCGGCGGCGTTCTTCAGCTAAGCGGCGCTTCTCGCTGATTATTTCGTCGGTGACGTACACGCCGAACGAGCGTAATCCAGCCAGTTTCAGGCCGTGCTTCTGCCAGAGCCGGTACATCTCCTTTACGCGGCCCATCTCGATATTCCGCCCGAGTGTGTAATCCTCGAATTTGCCGTCCATCGCCAACAGAGCTGTCTCGGAGAGACATGCATAGGCGGTGCCGGGCGGCATGTCGATGTCGAAGCCGAAGTCGGGAGTACCGGGCAGCACAATCTCACCGCTCTCCACAATCAGCACATCGGGCGCCGGGCGGCATCCTCCGGGCGCACATCCGGTGGTCGCGCGACATCACAAATCACGGCACCCGGCTTGAGCTTATCGACATTGATCACCTTGCCGGTGAGCGATGAGGTTGTGGTGATGATCAGATCCGCATCGCCGACATAGGCGTCGGCGTTGGTGGCGGCGATCACGCGGGCGCCGGGCGTCTCCTGCTCGATCTGCTGCTTCAAGGCGAGCAGGCGTTCGGCGCGCGGCGCAATAAGAACCACATCACGGACGGCTTGCGCCAGCAGACGGGCGCAGACGGCGCCGATACTGCCGGTTGCGCCGATCACCACCGCCCGAACGTGATCGGGGCGCCCGCCCTTCATCAGCAGCACCGCTTGCTTGGCGGCCTCCAGAGTTGCGGCAACGGTGAGCGAATTTCCCGACGTGATTCCGATCGGCGATTTCTGGGCTACAGTGAGGCCGGCATCACCGACGACCGAGGTGAACGCGCCCAGGCCCATGATCTGGGCGCCGCGGCGTTCGGCGATGCGGGCGGCGCGAATCAGCCGCCGATAGGTGAAACTGGGCGGGCGGCGCATCATCTCGCGGGGCGTAGTGCCGAGGGTGAGCAAAATACCTTCCGCCTCTTCGCCGGTAGCGGTGGAGCGAATGCCGCGAATTTTCGAAAGGTAGAGCGGCGGGATATAGGCGGCGATCCGTTCAACCAGCGGCTGCGGCAGGTACTTCGTCCAGCGGAAATTCGGATCATTGGCGATATGCGCAGTTCGCAGCGGGTGGATCACAAAGGCGAACTTCGGTTTCGGGCGCGGATTGAGATCCTGTATCGTCGGACCCCAGCCGGCGGCGGCGATAAAATCGATCGCAGCGGCCTCGCCCGGCTGGCCGTCGGTCTCCTGAATTGCGGCCACGATCGCCTCCAACACATCGGCGCCAACGAACGGCTGCGCGGCACTGAGCGGCGGCGTCATTGTGATCAGCGTTGTTACGCCGCGCCGACGCAAATCCTCGATCTCGGCCTGTGAAGGGTCGTCGGTGATCAGGGTGAGCCTACTCAGATCGGTGGGAGCGAAGCGGCGGATATAGGCGAAATCGCCGGCGATCAGATCGGCCCAGCGGAAAAGATGTTCGGCCCGTGGATCGTGGCCCTCGCGGCCGAGGGCGGTTGGATGAAGGTAGCGGTAAGGTAGAAGCGCGAAGATCGGCAGCGTCGTGGCGGCATAGAGTTCGAGTTGTTCGAGATTGCGCGGCAGGGGCAATTTTCCGATCCCAAAATGCACGATCGGATCGGCGAAACGCAGTTCGGCCTCGTATTGCCCGATGGCGGAGGCCAGTTGGTAGCGCTCGAAGCCGCCGGTGATCAAGACCCGGCGGTAGCGCAGCAAGCCCTGAACCTGTTTCACCGCCTGGCTGACCGCCCAGCGCTCAAGGGTTGATTTGATCACGCCGCCATCAACCACCGGCGTACGGCGGGCCTGCGTGGCGATCTGCATGGCTTCGTGATGCGGGTAGCGCGCCTTGCCGACCCGAAATACCGGCGTGAGACCACCAAGGCCGATTGCATCGACTTTGCCGTCGTAGCTGCGTATCAGTTCGGCGGCCCGAGCAACATCACCATCGGTGCCGAGCCGTTCAACCTCGATATGTTGGCCAAGAATCGTGGTGCTGAACCGATAGTCCCGCGTTGACGAGCCGAGGCTGATACTGACGATCCGCTTCATTGCGTGCGCTCCTACTAGTTAGTGCAAATGCAGAATGCAGCCTGGGGAATTCTGAACTATCCAATGCATCCCAATGCGGTTCGCCGGGATTATGGAGAACCACAAATCTGTTTCGCTCCCGCTCTCGGCGTAGACCGGAGCACGTTCGCAGGCATGACACAGGCGCACATAGGACTACCTTGTGGTTGCCATAGAAACGTTTGTGGTTCCAATGCGTGCTGTTGATTAGTATAGCACGCTCCGGCTGGAACGCTCACGGCGCTCCAGCGCATTAGACAGCCATGCGGCCGTGTGCTACAATCCCGCCGTACCGCTTGCGACCGACAAGGAGGTGGCCGATGCGGATGGAGCGCAATCTGGGAATGGATCTTGTCCGCGCGACAGAAGCAGCCGCGTTACGCAGTGGACGCTGGATGGGCCGTGGCGATAAGATCGGCGCCGACAAGGCGGCCGTCGATGCCATGCGCTTTTCGCTTGACAGTGTCCCGATGAACGGTGTGGTGGTGATTGGTGAGGGCGAGAAGGATGAAGCGCCGATGTTGTTCCACGGCGAGCGCGTGGGCAACGGCGATGGGCCGGAACTTGATGTGGCCGTAGATCCGGTGGAGGGCACGACACTGCTGGCGGAAGGAATGCCCGGTGCAATCGCGGTTGTGGCCGTCGGCGAGCGCAATTCCTTCTATAACTGGCAGGGACTGGCTTACATGGATAAGCTCGCCGTTGGTGAGCGCGCCCGCGGTGTGGTTGATATCAATGCGCCGGTGGCATACAATATCCGCGCTGTGGCCCGCACACTGAACAAACAAGTTGAAGATGTGACGGTGGTTGTGCTTGATCGGCCGCGCCACAAGGATCTGATCCGCCAGATTCGTGAGACGGGCGCCCGCATCAAGCTGATTCTGCATGGCGATGTGAGCGCCGGGATCATGACGGCGATCGAGAATCCGCCGGCCGATATTCTGATGGGGATCGGCGGTGCGCCTGAGGCGGTGATCACGGCTTGCGCGCTGAAGTGCCTTGGCGGCGAGATTCAGTGTAAAGTCTGGCCGCGAAACGATGAAGAGCGGCAGCATGCCGTCGATATGCAGATCGATCTTGAACAGATCTATACCACCAAAGATCTTGCACAGGGCGAAAATATCTATATCGCCGCCACCGGGATCACGCCGGGTGAGTTCTTGCGCGGGGTTGAGTATTTTGGCGGCGGCGCGCGCACCCACAGCGTGGTGATGCGCTCGCGCTCCGGTACAATTCGCTATATCGATGCGACCCATCGCTGGGACAAGCTGATGCGGATCTCGAATATGCCCTACGGATAGTTCAATACGCAATGCGAAATGCAAAATGCGCCATGGCGGTTATTGTTCTGTGTTTTGCATTTCGCCGCCGGTACTCCCAGCCGGCTGTACCTCTTCTGATATGCAACAAACACTCCCCTCCGCGACACGGATTCGTGATACGTTGGTTCGTTCACCGGGACTTGCGGCCGCTCTGGCTCTTGCGATTGGCGGTATTGTCGGTGCGGCAACCGCCTTCGGCCCGTTGTATGCCGTGGCCGGGTTGCTTGGCCTTGCCGTTGGCTATGTGATGCTGGTAAGCGTCGAGGCCGGCCTGATCGCCGTCTTCGCAATTGCGACGCTTATTCCCTTTGGTACGCTGCCGTTTAAGGCGATCATTACGCCGAATTTTCTCACCCTGGCACTCCTTGGCCTGAGTGTCGTCTGGGTGCTGCGCCTGTTGGCCCGCTCCGACAGCTACGAGTTGCGGATCTCGCCGCTTGGGTTGCCGTTGCTCGGTTTTCTCGGCCTGACGCTCTTTTCGCTGGTGCTGGGGGCGGGCGGTCTGCCGGATACACAGACGTTACATAACTACGCTAAATTCGTATTGGGCGTGTTGCTGTTTTTCAGCGTGCTGAACACGGTGCGCAGCCGTGAACAGGCCCGCCTGGCGATGCGGGCGCTGATTATCTGCGGCGGAATTGCCGCCGGAACCGCCCTGATCCTGTATGTACTGAATGATACGCTGGCGTTGAATCTGCTCGTCGCCCTGAGCCGGATCGGGTATCCGAGCGCCGGGCGAGTGTTGCGTTACGTCGAAGATGATCCCGATGGCCTGGAACGGGCGATTGGGCTTTCGGTCGATCCGAACAGCTTCGGTGGGATGCTGGCGCTGGTAAGTGTGCTGGGCGCGGCGCAACTTATGGCCCGTCGCCCGGTCTTGCCACGCGGCTTACTAACGTGTATCGTAGGACTGATGGGTTTGGCGTTGTTGCTCACCTTCTCCCGCGCGGCCCTGTTCGGTTTGATTATTGCGGCGGCCTACCTGGCGACGGTGCGTTATCGCCGGCTATGGTGGGTGATGATCGCCGCCGGCACGTTGGGTGGTTTAGTGTTGTTCGGCCTGGGGATCGCCGACGATTTCACCGAGCGGGTGGTTTCGGGCGTGCAGTTCGAGGATCAGGCCCAGCAGATGCGTCTGGCCGAGTACCAGAATGCCGTGGCGATCATCGAGCGCTATCCGGCCTTCGGGATTGGTTTCGGGCAGGCGCCGGATATCGACCTGACGGCCGGTGTGAGTAGTATCTATCTGGCGATCGGCCAGCGGGTTGGCCTGGTTGGATTGGGCGCGTTTCTGGCCTTGTTGGCGGCATGGTTTGTGATCACGCTGCGCCGCTTGCCGGGGTTGGACGACGAGCGGATCAGTTGGGTGCTGGGATGTCAGGCGGCGATCGTGGCTGCGCTGGCGGTCGGACTCGCCGATCACTACTTTTTTAATATCGAGTTTAGCCACATGGTGGCGTTGTTCTGGGGCACGATCGGGTTGGGCGTGGCGATCAGCGATGTGCCGGCTGCGGAACCACTACCGCAAGGTGCATGGATCGTCGCTGAAGGCGCGGTGAGCGAGTGAAGATTCGGCCGGCAGCGGCGGCTTCCTGCTCATAAAGGAGCCTCCTGGTGCGCGAGCGTTCGACAAGCGAGCCGGTGACGACGATCGATCCGCGCTGGGTCGGCGGTGGTTTCGCTGCCTTCGTCGCAATTCTGCTCGTGTATGCGCTGGTGCTGGTGCCGGCGCCGGCGCCGCGCCTGGCCTTGCTTGGTCTGGCGATCACGGTGCCGGTGTGCGGTGGGTTGATCGCCGATCGGCGGCTCTGGTGGCGCCGACTCGCACTGGTGCTGCTCGCCCTTGCAACCGGGTTTGGGTTGTTGGCTGTGGGCCTGAGCGGTGGGATCGCTTCGCCGCTCTGGCCGGCGGTCTTGTTGCCGGTGCTCGCTGCATTGTTGATGTTGCCCGGCTTGCCGGGAGCCGGTGCTGCGGCCGCGATCTGGTTGGGCTACGGGAGCCTGTTGCTTTTCACCTCCAGCGAGCAGCGTCTGAGCGATGCGGCGACCTGGCTGTTGCAAACCGCAGTTGTCGGTTTGCTGGCCGTGTTGCTGGAGCGCACCGATGATATCCAGCGTCGGGCCAGGCGTCGTTTTCAGACTCGTGAACGTTCGTTGCGCCACTTTCTCAATGTGAGCAACCGCCTGCGCATTTCGTCCAGTGTCCAGCGGGCGCTCGAAGAAGTGGCCGGCGCGGTGCAAGCGGCCGGCGATTTCGATTGTGTGAGCCTGAGTTTGATCGACTGGGATCGCGGCCAGGCCAGGGTGGCGGTGGCGATCGGGGCGAGTGGCCGGCGTTTGTCGGCGGTTGAGGGCTTGCGCTATCCGTACGAGGCAATTGCGCTGCAACTCGATCAGGGCGCTGAGGTGGGCGCCTCGGCGATTGAGGTTGAGTCGTTGCCGTTCCGCTCCATCCCCGCTGAACGTCATCTGGTGTTGCCGCTGATAAGCTCGTTGAACGAAACCCGCGGCCTGCTGACGGTGTCGGCGGCCCTTGAGGCGCGCGAGGTTCTGGCCGAGGCCTTGCCGTTGTTGGAGTTGCTGGCCAATCAAGCGGCGGCGGTGATCGATAATGGTGATCTGTATACGACGCTTGAGCAACGGGTGCAGCAGTCCACGTCCGAGCTTGAACGCAGTGCGGTCGATCTGCGGGCCGAGCGCGATCGGGCTGAGGTGCTGTACCATATTGCCCGTGCATTGAGTGTGACCCTTGACGAGCGGCAGGTGGTGGAGCAGACCCTGACCTTGATCGCGCAGCATATTGGCGCTGAGCGCGGCGGGATCATGCTGGTGGAGCCGAATACCGGCCGGTTGGTTTTCCGCACCACCCTGGATCGAACGCGCAACGGCCATCAGGCCGGGTTGGAGCGCGGCCAGGGACTTGCCGGCTGGGTTCTGGTTAACCGTGAACCGGCGATCGTCCCCGATACCAGCCGTGATCCGCGTTGGCAGGTGCGGTCGAGTTATGATGAGCAGGGCCGGGCAGCGCTGGCCGTGCCGATTATGCTCGAACGTGAGGCACTGGGCGTGTTGATCCTGATTCACTCGACGATCGGGCATTTTACCGGCAGCCATGCCCAGATCGCCATGGCGGCGGCGGGCCAGGCGGCGGCGGCGCTTTCGAAATCGCAGCTCTACCGCTACGTGAGCGAGCAAAGCGAGCATCTTGGCGTGGTGGCCCGCCAGCGTGAAGATGAAGCCAGCAAACTCATGGCGATCTTGCGCAGTATCGGCGATGGTGTGGTGGTCGGCGATCGGCTTGGCCGCATCCGAATCATTAACCCGGCCGCCGGGCAGATCCTCGGCATCACCAGCGAGGCCTTTATCGGCCGACCGATCAACGAGTTGCCCGGCGTACCGGCCGATCTCAAGACCAGTGAAACCGGCAGTTTGATGCAGAAGTTCAGTGTCGGCTCACGGACGGTGCGCGCACACTGTGCGCCGGTGCGGGCGGCGCGCGGCGAATCGCTTGGGACGGTGGTGGTATACCACGATCTGACGCATGAGGAGGCGATCGACCGCTTGAAGAGTGAGTTGGTTGCGACCGCCTCGCACGAATTGCGCACGCCCATGACGAGTATTCGCGGCTATGTCGATATGCTGCTGCTTGGTACCTTCGGCACGATCAACAGTGATCAGCGGGCGCCGCTCCAGGTGATCAAGAATAATGTGGTGCGCCTGGTGCAACTGATCGATGAATTGCTCGATATGTCGCGGGTTGAGGCGGGCGAAGTACGGCTGCGCCAGGAGCCGGTTGATGTGGCCACCCTGATCCGTGATGTGACGGAAGTGCTGGGCGGCCAGTTCAGCGAGCGCGACATTACCCTCCAACTCGATCTGCAAGAAGGGCTGCCGCCGGTAATCGTCGATCGCCAGCGGATCGAGCAGGTGGCGGTGAATTTGATCGGGAACGCTTGCAAGTACACCCCGAAGGGCGGCACGGTTTGCGTCGTATTGCGCAACGGCGGTGATGTGTTGCGGATCGACGTGCATGATACCGGTGTGGGCATCCCGGAAGAAGCGCGCGATCATATCTTTACGCCGTTTTATCGGGCCGATAATCCGCTCCGCGACGAAGTCGGCGGCACCGGGTTGGGCTTGAGCATTACGCGGCGGTTGGTTGAGTTGCACGGCGGGCAGATCTGGTTCGAGAGCGAAGTCGATCATGGCAGTACCTTCAGCTTCACCCTGCCGCTGTACCCCGACGGCGTAACCAGCGTGGTATAACATAATCTGTCGATTGTTTCGGCCTGTCTGAGAACAATCGAGCGTATGATTCTGTGATTCCGGATGCGGAAAGTAGGCCCCAGAATGGCAAGTAAACAGGCGAATCCAGGCATAGTGGCCGAGAATCGTAAGGCCCGCCACGACTACCTTATTGAAGAATCGGTCGAGGCCGGGATTGTCTTGACCGGCAGCGAGATCAAATCGGTGCGGGCCGGGCGGGTGAACCTGCGCGGCAGCTTCGCCCGTGTATTCAACGAAGAAGTTTACCTCTACGAGGCGCATATCTCGCCGTATGAACAGTCGGGCACGTATTTTAATCATAATCCGACCAGGCCGCGCAAGTTGTTGCTGCACCGGCGCGAGATCAGCCGGCTGGATGGATTGGCGCGCCAGAAGGGCTTAACCCTGGTGCCGCTTCGGATCTACTTCAAAGGCCGGCGCGCAAAGTTGGAATTGGGCGTGGCCCGCGGGAAGAAGAACTACGACAAGCGCGAAGATATTGCTAAACGCGACGCACAGCGCGATATCGAACGGGCGATGAAGTCGCGCAACCGCGAGTAACTCATGGTCGGCTATGTTCAACTTCTCAGGCAGAATCGGAATTTTCGCCGACTCTGGTATGGTCAGATCGTCAGCCAACTTGGGGATTGGCTCGATAGTATCGCGCTCTTTACGTTGCTGCTGAATCTCACCGGTTCGGGCGAGGCGGTGGGGCTGTTGCTGGTGGCCGAGTTTCTGCCTTCGGCGATTGTCGGGCCGTTCGCCGGGGTTTTGATCGACCGGTTACCGCGCCGCCTGGTGCTGATCGCGACCGATCTGGGGCGGGCGGGGCTGGTATTGTTGCTGCTGATCCCGCAATCCGCCGGCGATATCTGGATTGTGTACACGGCCGTGGCCCTGAAGATGTCGCTGTCGGCCTTCTTCGAGCCGGCGCGCTCGGCAATTATCCCCAGCCTGTGTTCGCGGGAAGAATTGGTGGCGGCGAATGCGATCAGCGGCGCGACATGGTCGGCAATGCTGGCGATCGGCGCGGCCCTGGGCGGACTGGTGGCGGGTACGTTGGGCGTGCAGGCTGCGTTCCTGCTCGATTCGGCGACCTTCTTGCTTTCGGCGGCGCTGATTGCGACGATTCGCCAGGAGCAGGGAAGCGCCAAGAAGGTACAGGAACCAGGAACCAGGAACCAGGGGGCCGGAACCGGGGAAGCGGGAAGCATCGCCGCACGAACTGGAAACCGGGCAGTAGATTCCGGCGTTCGGTCAACGGCGCGTTTGGCGTTAGGGCAGCAGTTCTCGCTGCTTGGTTCGGAATTGTTCGAGGGCTTGCACTTCATTGTTAGCCGGCCGGCGGTCGCATGGCTGACGTTCACAAAGGCGCTGTGGAGCGTGGGGGCCGGAGCGTTGTTGTTGCTGACGCTGTATGGGCGCGAGTTGTTTCCATTAGGGCGCGACGGCGCGATCAGTATTGGTCTGCTGTATGCGGCTCGCGGGATCGGCACCGGGATCGGGCCGCTGGTGGCGTTGCGGGTGGGCGGCACAACACAGGCTGCCTTGCAGCGAGCGGTGGCGCTTGGGTTCCTGGTAACGGGTGTGGGCTATTTTGCGTTAAGCGGCGCACCGATACTGGCTGTAGCGATGCTTTGTACATTGTTCGCCCATATCGGCGGCAGCATCCAATGGGTGTTCAGCACGGCGCTGCTGCAAATGCGGGTTCCCGATCATTTACTTGGGCGGGTATTTGCGATCGAATATGCCGGGATGACCCTGGCCACCGCCACATCGAGTTACCTGATCGGCGTGGCTCACGACGGCGGTTTTAGCCCGCGTAGCCTGACTCTGGTGGTTGCGGCAATCTTTGGGGCCGGCGCCTTGATGATCTGGGCGGGTTACCGCAGTACAATGGGCGGCGCCGTGGTGAGTGCGGAGTCTTGAGCATTTATCACCTTCTTTTTTGCCGCTCGTCTCAGTCCGCGTTCTGAAACCCGATGGAGCCGTTATGCGCCTGAACTACCCACGGACGTTTCTGCTCAGCCTGGCCTTTTGCGGTCTCCAGGTGTTGTTCGCCGTCTACAATGCGTATATGCCGATTTTGCTTCAGGCCGGTCGGCCCGATTTCGATCAGGCGACCCCGATTGCCGGCGGCTTCGGGTTGAGTGCGTTGCTCACCGGGTTTGTGATGTCGCTGGAGAATCTGGCGGCGATTATGATTTTGCCCTTTATCGGCGCACTCTCCGACGGTACGGCGAGCCGCCTGGGGCGGCGCAAGCCCTTTCTGATCTTCGGGGTGCCGATTACGGCACTGAGTTTTGCGGCATTGCCGTTGTTGCTTGGCCAGCCGCTCTGGCTGTTTATGCTGGCGGCGCTGGTGTTTATCATCTTTATCGACGTTATCCGAACGCCGATCATCGCACTGATGCCCGATATTACCCCGTCGGAGCAGCGCTCGCAGGCGAACGGCGTGGTCAATCTGATGGGCGGTGTGGGTGCGGTGCTGGCCTTTGTGATCGGCGGCGCGCTTTTTCGAACCAGTACAACCGGGCCATTCTTTTTCGGCGCACTGGCGCTGATCGTCGGTTGTTTCATTGTGGTCGCGTTCTTGCGTGTGCCGTCGAGCCGCGATCTGGCGCAACCGCCCGGCGGCCTGATCGGGCGCGTCCGCGCTGCGCTCACATCCAGCGAGCAGAGCGCACTCGGCGAGTTGCGCCTGATCAGCCGGGAATCCGATCGCTCGACGTTGCTGTTGCTGGGCGCGATCTTCTGTGTCTTTCTGACCTATGGCGCACTGACGGTGTTCTTTACCTCGTTTGCAACCGATAGCCTGGGTGTACCGCGCGGCACCGAGTCGCAGTTGCTCACCTATTTTGCGTTGTCGATCGTGGTGTTGGCCTTACCGGCGGGGATTCTGGGGGCGCGGATCGGCCGGCGGCGCACAATGCTGATCGGCATGCTGGTGATGGGACTGGCGCTGGCCGGGATCGGGCTTTCGGCCAATTTGCTGCTGATTCGGGTGTTGCTGGTGATCGCCGGAGCCGGCTGGTCGATGATCGGTGTAAATGCCCTGCCAATGGTGCTCGACAGCGCGCCGACCGACGGAGTCGATAAGTTAGGCTTGTACACCGGGATCTACTTCATCGCCACACAGTTCGCCGATGTCTTTGGGCCGACGCTGGTCGGGCTGTTTATCGACCTGGGCGGGCGTGAGTACCGGCTGATGTTTGTGTATGTGATTATTGCGCTGGCGATCGCAGCAGTGCTGATGTGGCGGGTGCGTAGCGGCGAGGCGCGGGTTGGCGGGCTGGAAACACGGATTGGCGATACGGCACCGTCTGATGCGGCGCTATGAGCCACAGGGCATGGGTGTGGGCGTGCGGCAAGATTTTGGGTCGCCACAGCGCCCACACCGCACGCCCACACTTCAGGTCAGGAAATCATACCCCAGAGCATAAACACCACACCCAACGCGGAACAGACGGCCGAGGCGATCTGCATGTTGCGCACGGTACTGTTGGCCGATTGCAGCAGTTCCTGTTCGCTGCTGCGGCTGATGATGAACTTCTCGCCGCTCTTGCGGGTATTTTTGGCGATCACAACTTCGCCGCCGCGATCAACGGCGCAACCGTGAATAAACACCTGCACGCCTACGGGTAATGCGCGCTCGATCGAACGAATGCCGGTGGTGCGCCGGTTGCCGGCGTTTTTGCCGGTGGGCTGAGTGAGGGTATTGTGGGTCTCGACCATGTCGATCTCGGCGCCGTCGGCCTCGACGCGCACTCGCCCGCTCTGATCGCGCACATAAAAGGCGATCTGCTCGCCGTACGCCTCGATCTGCTCGCTGCCACGCTCGGTGGTCGTCTCCATGTTGCCTTCGGCGTTGCGTTTGGTCACTCGTTCTTCATACTCGCGGGTAACCGTGGCGTTGTAGGCTACAACCGATTTGCCGGAGAGTTTACCGCGCAATGGTTGATCGACTTCGACCGTGCCGGCGATCTCGCACTGTTCGGCGAGGGCATCGGCGCCGAGGGTGCCGGTGATCCGGGCGTGCAGTTTTTGCAGCGTTGCGGCATCGTAGGTGTCGGTGGCGCTGAGTTTGCCGGCTTTGTCTTTCGCACTACGGGCGATGAAAAAGAAGATCACGGCGAGAACGAGGAGGAAGATACCGAAGAACAACATGGACGCCTCCATAGACAGGAATGAGAAGGTCGCGAGTTGATAACATGGTGACAGCATCGCTCGACACGCATGTAGCCGTCGGTCTACATTTTTGGCGACAATATCGCGTCAATCGATCAGCATGTCACCATGCCACTCGGTCAGCCACGCCTGGCGGCACTCAGGCCGGCCGGCGTATACCAGTGGGCGTATTCGGGGCGCTTGCCGCGCACGACATCGTGGAAGATCTTTTCCAGCTTGCGTGTGACCGGCCCCATACCGCCGTCACCAATAGTATAGCGATCGACTGAACCAATCGTGAGGATCTCGGCGGCGGTGCCGACCATGAATACCTCATCGGCGACATACAGTTCGGTGCGATCGACCGGGCGCTCGACCACTTCCAGCCCAAGTTCGCGCCGCGCCAGTTCGATCACCGCTGCACGGGTGATGCTTTCCAGGATCGATTCGGTGCCGCTGGGAGTGACCAACACGCCGTCGCGCAGCAGCATCACGCACGAGCCGGGGCCTTCGGCGATTTTGCCCTGTGGATTAAGGATCAGAGCGGTATCGTAGCCATTGATATGGGCCTCGGCCATGGCCAGGTTCGAATTGCGATAGTTGGCGATATTCTTCACCCGCGGCGGCATCACATTGTCGGAGATGCGGGTGTACGAGGAGACACAGGCGCTGCGCACCCAATCCAGGCCAAGGTGTGAGGGATTCGGGCGGGCGGTGATCGAGATCTCGACCGGCTGCGGCTCCAGGCGGGTGCTGCTCTCGAAGTTGCCGCCGCCCTGCGGGTAGCAGAACGGGAAGATATAGGTGTCGCCGCGCACTTCCAGCAGCCGCACCAACTCAAGTACGGCGGCGGTCAACTCTTCGACCGAATAGGGCGAAGCCTGGCGCATGAGTTTTTGTGAACGCAGCAGACGGCGCAGGTGGGCGTCGAGCTGCCAGATGTAGAGTTCGCCGTCGTCCTCGTTCCAGTACGACATAATCCCTTCGAAAATGGCGGTTACGCCGGTCCAGAATGTCGTGGTGAGATGAACGGTGGCGCTATTCCAGGGGATACATTTGCCATTCCACCAGAGATAGGCCGGCGTGTTGCGGTCGAAGTCGGGGGCGAAGGATTGGGCATGGTTTGTCTCTGTCATTGCGGTATCATTCCTTGCGCTGATCGATAGATTGTTCGGCGCAATTGTATGTCATGTTGGGATTGGCGATTGCGCCGGTGCTGGGTGGTGGGGGTGCTGGGTGATGGGCGGTGGGCGAAGCATTCGCCACCCATTTATGGCGATATTGGCATGTGTAATCTATGGCGAATGCTTCGCCCCTACGATACCGGTGGTGCCCCGATTTCGGTCGTGCCCCACACCCCACGCCGTCACCCTTCACACCTTATGCCATTCGAATCGCCTCGTGGGGCAAGATTACATGGACGCCGCGCACACCGTTCACCAGTTGCGTGATGCGCACATCGGCGGCGACCGAGAGCAGGGCGAGCGCGAGTTTGCGGCTCAGGTTAAACTGCTCGATCACAAGCTCAAGCATGTCGTTGATTGCGGTAGTAATCGCCGTATCGAGCGATTCGGCGAAGCCGAAGGTGATCCAGCCGGCCGGGGTATCGGCGCGCGGCCGGCGAATTGGCAGGTCGCTGTGCAGAAACAGTTGCAACGCCACCTGATCCATGGGGCACTCGATCGCATTCCCGCCGATCTCACCGTCACCCTGGGCGGCGTGGCCGTCGCCGATTGAGAGCAACCCGCCGGGAACCTCGACCGGCAGATACAGGCGGGTGCCGGCGATAAGTTCTTTGCAATCGAAATTGCCGCCGCAGGTACGCGGCGGCCACGCCGACATCCAGCCCGTACCGGCGGGACAAAGCCCGATCATGCCCAGGAAAGGCCGCAACCGCACCAGATGCCCGAGCTGACTCAGCCCTTCCAGGGTGTGGGCATCGAGCGACCAGCGCAGCAGTTCGGGCGCTCCTTCGGCCGCGCCGAGCGCCTGATTGAGCGCAGTGTTGAAAAATCCGATCTCACCGCCGAAGGTCCAGCCGTAAGGGCCGGGGGTAAGGGTGAGAATCTGCACTTCGATCACATCGCCGGGCTGAGCGCCATTGACGGCGATCGGCCCAAGCAGTGCCGGGCCGTCATCGCGGGCGCCTTCACGGGGAAATACGCGGCGATAGCCGTCGGGTTTACTGCCCTAGCCCATAAAGCCCAGCAGCTTTAGCGCCGGGATAGAAGGGCTTCACCCGCTTGAGCGGCTTTAGCCCAACGACCAGCATACGAACAAATTTGCTCTTTACGCGGAGCCGAGGTATCCTTACCACATGCGCAAGAGCTTCAAATATCGAGTCTATCTCACGAACGGCCAGCGGCGTATTCTTGCGCAGCAGCTTGAGGAATGCCGTTGGGTGTACAACGAGACGCTTGCCGAGCGTAAGCGAGCATATGAAGAGCGAGGCGAGTCGTTGCGCTTGTACGACACGCAGGCCATGCTCCCAGTCTGGAAGCTGACCCGGCCTGCGCTGAAGCTCGTGCATAGTCAAGTACTCCAGAATATCAGCGTGCGGGTGGATCTCGCATTTCAGGCCTTCTTTCGTCGGCTGAAGGCGGGCGATCCCGATCCCGGCTACCCGCGCTTTAAGGGGTTCGGGCGCTACGACTCGCTCACGTACCCCCAGTACGGCAACGGCGTGCGCCTGGAAGGCGAGCGGCTGATCCTCTCGAAAATCGGCGCGGTGCATGTCGTGCGGCATCGACCCGTCGAGGGCACGCCCAAGACCGTGACACTCACCCGCTCCCGCACGGGTACGTGGTATGCTTGCTTCTCGTGCGAGACAGAGGCCGAGCCGCTGCCGCCAACCGGCAACGTGGTGGGTGTGGATGTGGGCCTGGCTTCGTTTGCGACCCTCTCGACCGGTGACGAGATCGCCAACCCTCGGTTCTATCGCCGTGATGAGGCGGATCTGAAGCGCGTCCAGCAGTTGAAGGATGCGGCCAAGAACGCGCAGCGCTGGAATGAGAACCGGCGGCATAAGAACGCCCTGGCGCACATCCATGAGCGGATTGCCAACCGGCGCAGCGACTTCGCCCACCAGCGCAGCCGCGCGCTGGTAGACGCCTATCAGGTGATGGTGTTTGAAGACCTGGCCCCGATGGAGATGGGGCGTACGCGTGGGATGCGCAAAAGCATCTTGGATGTGGCGTGGACACAGTTCATTGAGATGACCGTCGCCAAAGCGGAAGAAGCTGGGCGGCGTGTGATTCTCGTGAACCCCAGGAACACGACCAAGATGTGCGCTTCCTGCGGCGAGATTGTCCCCAAGGCGTTGAGCGTGCGCGTCCATACCTGCCCGCATTGTGGGCTCGTGGTGGGGCGCGATCACAATGCGGCGCTCAACATTCTGCATCGGGGTCTCCAATCCCTTCGGTTGTAGCGAGACGAGTGTGGGGCGGCACACTCAGAAGCCCAGGGGCCTTGGCCCTGGGAGCCGTCACGCGCCTCTAATCCCCACGAGACATCGAGAGTCGCGGCGTGTACAATGTCTCCCGGCTCAACCTTCAGCGTAGCTGGGAGATCAGCGGCGAATTGGCCGTGGAGTGCGGCACGTTCGGGTCGAAGGTAATGGATGCTCACAATCGGCTCCTGTATCTTGTATCCTGTACTCTAGCGCAAGATGCCTGATGCCTGATAACGCTATTCGCGTCGGCGCAAGCGCCATCGCGCTACGGCGCGACTCGCCAGTCCGATCTGCGCTTCTCGATCAGGCTCAGGCGTTGTGCGCACCGCGATACACACGGAGAAACCGCCCATGAAGATCGTTATTCCCGGCGGCAGCGGGCAGGTTGGCACGCTGTTGGCCCGGCATTGGCAGCAGGCCGGTCATGAAGTTGTGATTCTGAGTCGGGTGCCGCGACAAGCGCCCTGGCGCACGGTGGCATGGGATGCCGAACAGCCAGGTGATTGGGTAGCGGAGATCGATGGTGCTGATGTGGTTATAAACCTGGCCGGGCGCACTGTCAACTGCCGTTACACGACGAAACATCGCCGCCAGATCTACCAATCGCGGGTTCGTTCGACCGAAATTGTGGGGCGGGCGATCGCGCAGGCGCGCCGACCGCCGCCGCTCTGGCTCCAGGCGAGCACTGCGACAATCTACGGCCACCGCTATGATGCGCCGAACGACGAGGCGACCGGCATTATCGGCGGGAGTACGCCTGATGCGCCGGAACATTGGCGCTTCAGTGTCGAAGTAGCGCGGAGCTGGGAAGTGATCGCGGAGCGTACGGCGCCTGCGAGCACGCGACTTGTTCTGTTGCGTTCGGCGATGATCATGAGTCCCGATCGCGGCGGGATCTTCGACACCTTGCTCTGGTTGGTTCGGCTAGGATTAGGCGGGCCGGCGGGTAATGGACGGCAGTATGTGTCGTGGCTGCATGATCGTGATTTTGTGCGCGCGATCGACTGGTTGATCGCCCACAAAGAGCTTGCCGGTGCGGTGAATCTGGCGGCGCCGAACCCATTGCCGTACAAGGATTTTATGCGAATCCTGCGGCGGGCCTGGGGCATGCCGATCGGACTGCCGGCGACGCGCTGGATGGTTGAGATCGGGGCGTGGTTGATGCGAACCGAGAGCGAACTCGCACTCAAGAGCCGGCGGGTGATCCCTGGGCGAATAACCAATGCCGGATTTAACTTCGACTTTGCGGATTGGGAAGCGGCGGCCCAGGACTTATGCCGACGCCGAAAACAGGTAGACGCCTGAGGAAACCGGGTTTAAATGATGCTATGATGCTCAGATACCTGATCGGCGAGCCGCGCCTCAGGCCGCACGTCTCAGGTATCTGCCGCCGGATCACAGATCAACGACCGTCAGATCGCCTGCCGTGCGGTGCAGCAGCGCCTCGGCGACAACGCGGCGGTGGCACACCCCGGCGTCGTGCTCGAAGCAGAGCAGCGCACATGATCCGCTGCGCACACGCTCAAGCGCTGCTGCGAGGGCCGTTTCCTCCGCTTCGATCAGCGGAGTGACGGCGGCAAAAAATGCGGGATAATCTTTATCGCGGCGAACGGCATCGCGCAGCGGCTTGGGGGTGCCAAGTTCCACCACATGGACATAATTAATCCCAACAGCGGCGAGGTGCGCCGTGAGCCGTTTTTTGTTAAAATCCGGCTTACGGCTATAAGGGCGTTGCCGAACATCGATCACGGTGGTTATGCCGTGGGCTTGCAGGCGCTCCAGAAAGAGCTCGATGTTCAATCCTTCATAGCCGATGGTAAATAAGGTAAGCACAGGATTCTCCAATGACTGATTCTTCGTCGGCCCACGCTGCCTATGATCGCATAACTGATGCGTTCGCGGCGCAGGCTGAAGAAGGATTGTACAACGCCCATTACGATCGTCCGGCCTTGCACTGCAAACTACCGCCGATGGAGCACGAGGTTCAGAATATAACAATGCTACCAGAACCGAGAACCCAGAACCAGGAACCGCTGTGTCAGTGCGCAGAACTGAATTCACACCCGGATAGGATCGCTATATCCTGGAAAGGCTTTTTACAATGGATGGATCGACTTCTCATTCCTTCGCAGGGTTGGAACATGCCGAATTTATGGTGCTGACAACCTATCGACGGAATGGCGACGCAGTCCCGACCACGGTCTGGTTTGCCGAGGCCGACGGCATTTTGTATGTCACAACCGCGTTTGAGGCCGGAAAGACAAAGCGTATCCGCACCAACCCACACGTGACGGTTGCGCCGAGTGATCAAGTGGGTAATGTGCAAGGAGCGATTGTACCGGCGCAGGGGCGGATTCTGGAGCCACACGAGTATGAGCCGGCAATCCAGGCGCTACAGCGCAAATACGGCGAGCAGTTCACCCAGCTCACAGCGCGCATGGATGCATCGCGCCCGGCGGGGAGCCGCATTTACCTGGCGATTATGCCGTTGCATTCCGCATAAACCCCATTCGCCGACTTGACAGCACACAGGCTTTGAACTACAATCAGGGCGGTGTGCCAATGTAGCTCAGTTGGTAGAGCAGCTGTTTCGTAAACAGCAGGTCCGGGGTTCGAGCCCCCGCATTGGCTCCACTCGTTAGAGCAGTACAACGCGGAGGGCCGGGACAGCGCTAGTCGCTCTCCCGGCCCTCGGGCTTTTTGCGGGAGCAACGCGGGAGCAACGCGGATTTTGCTGATACTGGTTGTCATGCCTTTTCCCCCTCCAGATTTGGTTCCTTAAAAACCAGTTCTTCAACCGCAACAAGCGCGTCATGCATACGCTTCAAAGTGCTACGATCATAGCGCTGGGTCACGTTCTGCGGGCCGTGGCCGGCGATACGGGCGCGAGTCGTTTCATCAACACCCAGGTCGCCGTGACATGAGACCCAAGAACTGGTCAAGTCAACATGTGAGATTCCTCGGATTTTGCCTTGGCTTCAAGCCAGGCCGTCTTGAACATCTGTGGGGCGAGGTCGCCCAGGCTGCTGTGTGGGCGATAGGTGTTGTACTCCTGGCGAAAGGCACTGAGGCGTAGCCAGGCCTCAGCCACCGTCTTGAAGCGGTACATGGTTAAGCACTCGTCGCGCACCGTGCCATTGAAGCGTTCCTCCTTGCCGTTTTGCCACGGCTTGCCAGGGTCGATATACTCGGTCTGTACGCCACATTCCGCAAGCCACCGCTTGAGTGCCGTCGCCACGAACTCCGGCCCGTTGTCGCTCCGCAGATGCTCGGGCGGGCCGTGCTGGGCAAAGAGACCAGTGAGCACGCCGATGACCCGCTCAGCCGAGGCCGGTGGCGCCACATCCAGGGTCAGTCCCGCACGCGTGAACTCGTCCATCACGGTCAGGATGCGTAGCGGGGTGCCATCCATGAGTGCGTCCTCCACAACGTCGTAGGCCCAGACATGGCCCGGATACAGCCCAATCAGACGGTTCGACGGGGTACGCTTGGGGCGCAGCCGGCGCGCCCGCTTGACCTGGAGCTGCGTGAGTTTCCACAGCCGGCGCACCCGCTTCTGGTTGACCCGCTCCTTACGGCGGATCAGGGCGCTCATCCGCCGGTAGCCGTAGCGCGGGTGGCGCGTGGCCAGCTCCTGCACCTTGGCGAGCAGCGGCGCATCATCGGCAGGATGGGCGACGTAGCGGAACGTCGCCCGATGGACGCCGATCAGCGGGCACCCTCGTTGCACCGACAGGCCGCCGGCCGTAAGGAACTGGACTGCTTCGCGTTGCTCGGCCATGGTTAGCCTTTTTTTTGCAGCAGTTCCTTGAGCAGATCGAGCTCAAGGACGCGCTCGGCCAGGAGCCGCTTGAGGCGGCCGTTCTCCTTTTCCAACTCCTTGAGGCGCTGGGTCTCGTTGACGGCCATCCCCGCCGTACGCTCGGCGCCAGCGGTAGAACGTAGTCTCGGTGATCCCGTGCTCACGGCAGACGACGCCAATGGTCTGCTCGCCCTTCTCGGCCTGGTCAAGGATCTTGATGATCTGCTCGGCACTGAACTGGCTGGTCTTCATCGGACCCTCCTGGTGGGAGGATCCTAACATATCGAACTGGCCAGTTCTTGGGTCTCAGGACAAACTGGATACAGAATGTCCTGAGCCAGACCTGCCATTACCCGGCGGTGCGATTGGCGGTGCGATTGGTAGTGCTGTATTAGGGCGCGCGATCTATTGCCCTTCAGGCGTCATTGCAGAATGGGCACATGATCCAGTGAAAGGTGTGCATTCGCTGCAGCAAATGCTCCCTGTGGTAGGTGGCCTCAATCCACCTTACGATGGAGCCGGCTATCTCCAGGATACGAACAATGTGCCATTCCCCTATAATCCACCCGCTGCGACACTAGTGGCTCACCACTATAGATTTGCAGGATATCCTTCGGTTCGGTATGCTGACCGCAATACACCGACAGGAGGACATCATGCAGAAGCGATATATCGTTACGTTGACCGACGAGGAGCGACAGTTG
>JAAUQO010000069.1 GCA_012032775.1 Oscillochloris sp.
GACTATTCCTGTGCGGTTGTCGGATCGGCCATTGATGCCGACGAGGTCTGGTTTTGGAAGGAAGTTGACGGCGTCCTGACGGCCAATCCCAAGATTGTATCCGAATCGCGCACCCTGGCCCGGCTCTCGTATGCCGAGATGGCCGAATTGGCCTACTACGGCGCCAATATTCTGCATCCGAAAACGGTGCAACCGCTGGTGCAGCGCGAAATCCCGATTCGCATCCGCAACACCTTCAACCCCGACCACCCCGGCACCCTGATCGGCGCGGGTTTAGGGGTCGGTACGGCACGGGCGGTGACGGCGATCAAAGACGTGAGCATGATCACGATCGGCGGGCCGGGAATGCTCGGCCTGACCGGCGTTGCGGCGCGGATCTTCAGCGCCGTCTCACGTGTCGGCGCCAACATCCTGCTGATCTCGCAGGCCAGCAGCGAGCAAAGTGTCTGCTTCGTTGTGCCGCACGCCGAGGCGGTGGCGGCGGTTGCCGAACTGCGCCGCGAACTGAGCGCCGACTTCTCGGCCCATAATGTCGAGCATGTCGAACTGATCGAGCATGTTGTGGTAGTCGCCGTGGTCGGATCGGGGATGCGCGGCACGCCGGGGATCGCCGGCCAGGTTTTCGGGGCGATGGGCGCCGCCAGGATCAATATCGTCGCGATTGCGCAGGGCAGCACCGAGAATAACATCTCGCTGGTGGTTGCCGCAACCGACGGCGACGAGGCCGTGCGCGTGATCCACCGTAGCTTCGCACTGGAGACAAAGCCGCAGGAGTAACCCATGCCAATCCCGACCCTCAGCACCGAGCAATTGATATTGCGCGCCTTCACTGCCGCCGACGGATCGGAAGTCGAGCGACTTGCCGGTGCGGCCGAGGTTGCCGAGACAACCTTGAATATTCCGCATCCTTACCCGTCCGGCGGCGGGATCGCCTGGATCGCGGGCCACGCCGAGACATTTGAACTCGGCATCAGGGCGACATGGGCGATCACGCTGGCCGCAGATGATCAACTTCTCGGCGGAATCACCGCCAACTTCAACCAGCAACATATGCGGGCCGAGTTGGGATACTGGGTCGGTGTGCCGTATTGGGGCCAGGGCTACACCACCGCAGCCGCTCGCGCGGTGCTGCGGTACTGCTTCAGCGAGTGCCGGCTCAACCGTGTGGTGGCTCATCATCTGCCGCGCAACCCGGCATCGGGCCGGGTGATGCAGAAGATCGGCATGCGCTACGAAGGCACCCTGCGCCAGCATATGCGTAAAGGCGAGGCGTTCGAGGATCTGGTGGCGTACGGAATTCTGCTGAGTGAGTGGCGGGAAATGCCACGGTGACATCGTGTCAGGCATCCTCGGCGCGTCGAAAATCCACGAAGCGATAACCGACGCCGCGCTCGGTAAGAATATATTTCGGATGGGCCGGATCTTGCTCGATCTTCTGGCGCAAGTAGGTGATATACAGCCGCAAGTAGTGGCTCTCTTCACGGTATTCCGGCCCCCAGACCTTGGTCAGCAGCATTTCATGCGTCTGAACGTACCCGGCATTTTGCACCAGATGATACAGCAACCGATATTCGGTTGGCCGCAGATTGACCCGTTCACCCTCTACCAGCACTTCACGGCGCGCAAAATCAATACTCAGCCGATCATCGACCCGCACGGTAGTCTGCGGCACCGGCGGCGCAGCATAGTGGCGCCGTAACACCGCCCTGATCCGGCTCACCAGTTCACGGTGGCTGAACGGCTTGCTGACATAATCGTCGGCGCCGAGTTCCAAACCACGTACCCGATCGTCTTCTTCGTCTTTCGCCGTGAGAATGATCACCGGCACCTGTGTAAGTTGGCGAATGCGGCGCAGCGCCTCGAAACCGTCCATCACCGGCATCATTACGTCGAGCAACACAATATCCGGCATATCGTCGCGCACATGATCGACCGCCTCGCGCCCGTTGGCGGCAGTCGCCACCCGCATCCCTTCAAGCTCCAGATTCATGCGCATGAAATTCACCATGCGCAGTTCGTCGTCAACAACAAGCACCAGTTTGCCTTTGAGATCCGACATATTTCCGCTCCGCTCAGGATATGATGGTATTCTGCCTGTATTGTACCGCATCGGGATTTTGCATTCAGCATGCAGCCAGGGGAGGTTGACACTCTTTCATAGCGCGTGCTATACTCGCCGCGCTAACCACATAACGACGTTGACCGGGAAAGTACGCAGCGCACGATAGCCCAGCGATCCGACGAGAGTGAGAGGTCGGAGTGTACGGCACTGCGGAATGGGCCTGCGAGTCGGAATCAGAAAAGTGCGCGGCCTTCGCCGCGAACGAGAGTGGCACCGCGAGTTATCTCGTCTCTCGATCCCTACGTTGGGGTCGGGAGTTTTTTTATTGGCGCAACGGCACATTGTAAGGAGAGGTTTGCGATGGCTACCGTCAAGTACGTGCTCAACGAAGATCAGATGCCCACGGCCTGGTACAACGTCGCCGCCGATATGCCCAGCCTGCCGCCACCGCCGCTGCATCCCGGCACCGGCCAACCACTCGGCCCCGCCGATCTTGCGCCGCTCTTCCCAATGGCGCTGATCATGCAGGAGGTAAGCACCGAACGTGCGATCGAGATTCCCGAAGAGGTGCAGCAGATCTATCGCCAGTGGCGCCCGACGCCGCTCTACCGCGCGCGCCGGCTGGAGCAGGCCCTCGACACGCCGGCCAAAATTTACTACAAGTACGAGGGCGTCAGCCCGGCCGGCAGCCACAAGCCGAATACGGCAATTGCGCAGGCCTACTACAACAAGCAAGAAGGCGTTAAGCGCCTGGTTACGGAAACCGGCGCCGGCCAGTGGGGTTCGTCGCTGGCCCTCGCCGGCGCGATGTTCGGGCTTGAGATCGAGGTGTATATGGTCAAGGTGAGCTACAACCAGAAGCCCTATCGGCGCGCCTTGATGGAGGCCTACGGCGCACGGGTGGTCGCCAGCCCCAGCACCGAGACCGCCGCCGGGCGGGCGATTCTGGCCGAACATCCCGACAGCACCGGCAGCCTCGGCATCGCGATCTCCGAGGCGGTTGAGATGGCGGTGCAGCGCGAAGATACCAAGTATGCCCTCGGCAGTGTGCTCAATCACGTTTTGCTGCACCAGACGGTGATCGGCCTGGAGTGTCTGACGCAGATGGAGATGGCCGGCGATTATCCCGATGTGATCGTCGGATGCACCGGCGGCGGCTCGAACTTCAGCGGGATTGCCTTCCCATTCATCGGCGCGAAGTTGCGCGGCGAGCGCGATGTGCGGGTCGTCGCCGTCGAACCCGCCGCCTGCCCGTCGCTTACCAAGGGCAAACTGGCCTACGACTACGGCGATACGGCCCATCTTGCGCCGATGGTGCGGATGCACACCCTGGGCAGCACCTTTGTTCCGCCCGGTATTCACGCCGGCGGCCTGCGCTACCACGGCATGGCGCCGTTGGTCAGCCATCTGACGGAACTGGGCGAAATTCAGCCGATCGCGACCCAGCAGTTGGAAACGTTCGCGGCCGGCTTGCAGTTCGCCCGCGCCGAAGGCATTCTGCCGGCGCCCGAGGCCAATCACGCCGTCGCCGGAGCGATCCGCGAAGCGCTGCGCTGCAAGGAAGCGGGCAAGAGCGAGGTGATCCTGTTCAATCTCTGCGGCCACGGCCACTTCGATTTGCAGGCCTACACCGATTACCAGGCCGGCAAGCTCAAGGATTATGAGTACTCCGAGGAAGAAGTCGCGATGGCCCTGGCCGGTCTGCCGAGTGTGGGATAAGCAGCGCGAAAAAACTATCCTTTTGTCTCGTTGGGGCAGCGATCTGTCCCAACGAGACAAAAAAGAAGTTCTTCCACCGCGTAACGCATGTGCGTTAGCGGTAACGCACCTGTACGTTAACAATCGGTCCGGCGGCAGTGAAGACGAGATAGCGGCTCTCGCCGATCGTCTCGATCTGATATGCCGCCGGGCTGCCATTGAGTGAAACTGTGAGCCGCTCACCGGCGGCGGCCGGCAGCAACAGGCGGATGGCCGTTAGATCGCCCGAACCGGTTGCCTCCAGGTTGATGCGGCCTTCGGCGCCGCGTCGAGCGGGCGGAATATGGTTCCAGGTGTAGGCGGCATAACCGTCGGCGGCGGCATAACGTGCGACGGCATACGCATTCGCGATGTCGTGGCGCGGCGCGGCCGGCCAGCGTGGGCTGATCGTCGCAGTGCCGAAGTTGATACCGGAATCGCCAATTCCGGCCGCGCCCTCAACCAGCGCGCCAAGCATGGCACTTGATCCCCAGCCGTCGGTGGGCAAAAATTCATTCACCGGCGCGATTCCGCCGGTTGGGTAGTACCAGAGATAGGTCGCCCTGGTGCGGTTGATCAGGTCGGCGTAGCGATCCAGAATGTCGAAGCCGTAGGTCTCGTAGCCGTAGCGGAACGCTCCGCGCGACAACTCACCGCCGACGAGCGGCATCACGCCGCCGTTGACATACTCGCCGGGCCGCTCGCCCAATCGGCCGGCTAACCCGTAGGCGCCGGGCGGAAAGGGCGGATCGATGCTGTACCATTCGGCGAATGCGACCCGGTTCGGATCATTCAGGCGCCGCAGGTACTCAGCCACGATCGCACGGCCCTGCTCGCTGGTGAGCACGCCGCGATTGAGCGCAATCGCATTCGAGAGGCTGAGTTGCTCAGCTTCATCAACACCGGGTACATCGTAGGGTACCAGCTTGACGTGGTGGGTGTAGAAACGACCGTTCCAGCTCAGTGCGTTCAGGCGGGTCATAATATCGTCGGCCAGCGCCCGCCGGTAGTAGGCGCTTTCCCAAAGTCCCTGCTGCTCCTCCAGCGTAGCGAGCGAGCGCAGCGCCTCGGCTAAGCCGGTGTTGTCGCCATGAAAGATGCCCCATCTGGTCTGCTCGTCGATCCAGTGGCGCGGCGCCGGCTTACCGCTATTCGGATCAACCGTGGTCGGACCGTACTCGAAATCCCAGGTATCGATCGTAAACGGCCGCATCACCAGGCCAAAGTCGGGCTGCCAGCGCAGCGGATCACTGAGCGTATAGGCAATTGCGCGCTGCGCCGCCGGCAGCATCCGCAGCATCCAGGCCGTGTCGCCGGTGGTCTGCCAGGTTTCATACACCAGTTGGACGAACAGATACTCGACATCGGCCTCGACCGGGGTGCGATAGGCGGGGATGTTCCATTGCGGGCGGGCCAGAAAATCGGGAAAACTGCCGTCGGCGTACTGCACACGCAGAAATGCTTCGGGCAGGCTGCGCAAGTCGGTTTCGAAATAGCGGAAGGCGCGGTTCTGATAATAATGATCGCGCAGCCAGAGCAGCGGGCTGTCGGGCGAGCGATAACCGCTCACCGGGATACCGTCGATCTCGTAACTCAGGCGCTTGTTCTGCATAAAGCTGCGCACCTGATCGTACATGCGGTCGTAGGTCGCAACACCGGTACGCAGCGTGGTGGCGGCATCGAGCCGGTAGATCGTACCTGCGGCAACCTGCCGCCCGTCGGCCAGAAACAGCGCGCCCCAATGGTCGCCGAGGCTGCCGCGCGGCGTAACGGATACAGCTCCGAAACCACCGCGTATATCGAGCGGAAAAGCGCCGACACTGCGGCCGCGGCTATCGAAAAGAACCAGGTTCGCCGGGCCGTCGTAGCCGGCAATATTGACATTGATGCGTTGTGGTTGGAGCGGATAAGCTACCGGGGCAAGACTGGAAAACGAGGCGGTCGGCTGAGCAAATGCCGGAGTATGTGGCAGGCCAACGGCGAGCAACAACAAACACAGGGCGGCAAGCAGAATGCGGTGCGGTCGAGGCACGATCCTTCCCTCCTGGAAGATGCGACTGGGACACGCGGCCGAAAACGTCGTTACACGGCCGGTGCGCGTACTATACCACGCACATGCATCGGCATGGACAAGTGTTCCAGGCAGCGGATTAACGAATTGGAAATGGAACTGGTTATGGAATCGCCAGGGCGCTACACGCCACAATGGATACGAAGGAAACCAGAATGACCACACGTAAAACACGGGTATTTTCCGGCATTCAGCCCTCGGGGATGCTGCATATCGGCAACTATCTCGGCGCCATCCAGCAATGGGTGGCCGGCCAGGGTCAGAAGACGAATTTCATCTGTATCGTCGATCTACATGCGATCACAGTGCCGCAAGATCCCGAGGCGCTGCGCCGGCAAACCCGCGAACTGGCGGCGTTGCTGATCGCCAGTGGGATCGACCCACAGCAGACGACCCTGTTTGTGCAGAGCCATGTGCGCGCCCACGCCGAAGGCTGCTGGGTGCTGAATTGCGTTACGCCGCTCGGCTGGCTGGAACGCATGACCCAGTACAAGACCAAGGCCCAGAAGCAGGAAAGTGTGCTGACCGGCTTGCTTGATTATCCGGTTTTGCAGGCGGCCGACATTCTGCTCTACGACACCGACGAAGTGCCGGTGGGCGATGATCAGAAGCAGCATATCGAGCTTGCGCGCGACATCGCCGGGCGCTTCAACCATCTCTTCGGCGAGACATTCGTGGTGCCGAAGCCGGTGATTCGCGAGAGCGGCGCGCGGATTATGGCCCTGAACGACCCGAGCGCGAAGATGAGCAAGTCGGATTTCACCCGCGGCCATGCCATTCGCATCACCGACACGCCCGACGAGATCCGCTGGGTGGTGAAGCGCGCCGTAACCGATCCCGGCCGCGATATCAGCTTCAGCGCCGATCCGGATCGCGCCGGGGTGAATAATCTCTTGCAGATCTACGAACTGTTCACCGGCCAGAGCCGCGCCGCGATCGAGGCCCATTTCGCCGGGAAGGGCTACGGCGCCCTGAAGACCGATGTCGCCGAAGCGGTGATCGAGGGCTTGCGACCGATCCGCGAACGCTTCGATCAGTTGATCACCGATCCGGCCGAACTCGATCGCTTGCTGGCAATCGGCGCCGAACATGCGCGCGCCGTCGCCGACCCCAAGATCCGCCTGATGATGGAGCGGGTTGGATTTGTACTGCCGGCATAGGAATGCAGCATGGTGAATGCAGAATGCGGAATTGTCTATGCGCCGTGAGCATTGTTCATTGGAGGATTTATGTATTCCCCTACCCTCGACGAGGTTCGCGCACTGCGCGATCAGGGCAATCTCTGCCCGATCTATCGCGAGATTATGGCCGACCTGGAAACTCCGGTCTCGGCCTATCTGAAGGTGGCTCAGGGCGTCCACAGTTTCCTGCTTGAAAGCGTCGAGGGCGGCCGGCATATCGCGCGCTATTCATTCATCGGCAGCGATCCGTATCTGACGTTGCGGCTGGATCGCGGCACCGCCCAGGCCCATCAGGGCGGCTACAAGCAGACGCTCAGCTATGATGATCCGCTGAACGTGCTGGGCAGTTACCTCAGTTCGTACCGCCCGGTTCGTCTGCCCGACCTACCGCGCTTTGTCGGCGGCGCAGTGGGCTACTTCGGCTACGAAACCGTGAGTTATTTCGAGCGCCTGCCGGTGCCCGCCGATTGTGATTACCAGATGCCCGAGGGCTTCTGGATGTTCGTCGATACGCTGCTGATTTTCGACCACCTGCGCCACAAGATCAAGGTGCTCTCACACGTCCATCTCGATGCCGAAGATCTGGAGGCCGAATATCGCCGGGCGACCGCCCGAATCGAGGCGCTGGTGGCCAAATTACGTGCGCCGCTGCCGGCCGGTCGCGCCCTGGGTGAAGATGCGCCGCGCAACTATGAACCCCATTCACCTTCTGCCAACAGGCGCGGCGGCCCCGCCCGCTCGAATGTCGGCCAGGAACGCTACCACAGCAATGTCGAGCGGGCCAAACAGTATATCGCCGCCGGCGACATTTTTCAGGTGGTGCCCTCGCAACGCTTCATCCGTCCCACCAGCGCCGACCCGGTGACGATCTACCGCGCCCTGCGTACAATCAACCCTTCGCCGTACATGTTCCTGCTGCGCACCGGCGAGGGCGATCTGGTCGGCGCATCGCCGGAGTTGCTGGTGCGCGTGCAGGAGGATGAGGTGCTGACCCATCCGATCGCCGGGACGCGCCGGCGCGGGCGCGATACCGCCGAGGATGCCGCACTGGCCGAGGAACTGCTGGCCGACGAGAAGGAACGCGCCGAACATCTGATGCTGGTCGATCTTGGGCGCAACGACATCGGGCGGGTGAGTGAACCGGGTAGTGTGCGTGTCCCCGACTTTATGTTCGTCGAAAAGTACAGCCACGTGATGCACCTCGTGAGCCATGTGACGGGGCGATTGCGCGGCGATATGACCGCACTTGAGGCATTGCGGGCCTGCTTCCCGGCCGGCACGGTCAGTGGCGCACCCAAAATCCGCGCCATGGAGATTATCGCCGAGCTTGAAGGCACCCGCCGCAGTATCTACGCCGGCTGCGTCGGCCATGTCGGCTTCAACGGCGACCTGGACACCTGTATTGCATTACGTACAATGGTCGTACAAAATAATGTCGCTTATGTGCAGGCCGGCGGCGGCGTGGTGTCCGACAGTGATCCCGAAGCCGAATACCAGGAGAGCCGCAACAAAGCTGCGGCGCTGCTGCGGGCGATCGATCTGGCGGAGGAGTTGATGTGACACAGTGACTGCTCGCTTCACTGGCCTGACACGGTGACACCGTGACCGCTTCGCCCTACCTGATTAATGATAGCGGTGAGCAAAACGCTTGCGCCTGATCGAGGGGCAAATACCGGACTGGCGAGCCGCGCGGCAGCGCGTTCAGGCATCAAGCATCAGGCATCTTGCTATAGGGGCCGGAAAATCACATGGCTGATCCCCAAAACCTCATCGCCGTGCTTGGTCTGGTTGGGATGGTGATCATCGGCGGCGCGCTTCTGGCCGGTCCGGCGGAACGTAACGGCCTGCCGGCACTGGCGATCTTTCTGTTGCTCGGCCTGCTGATCGGCCCGTTCGGCCTCGATCTCTTCACGGTAACCCTGGAAGATCCGCTGTTGCGCGTTGTCGCCACAATTAGCCTGACCCTGGTGCTTTTCACCGATGCGATGACCCTCGATCTGAGTGAGGTGCGGCGCAACAAGTTGCTTGCCGCGCTGATCCTGGGGCCGGGGACACTCCTGGCCGCCTGCGGGATGGCGGCGGCGGCCTGGGGCTTACTCGGCCTTTCGCCGGTGGCGGCGATCATAATCGGCGCGGCCGTCGCCTCGACCGATCCGGTGGTATTGCGCGGCATGCTTCAGGGCAGCGGCATCAACGACCGGCTGCGGCTGGCCCTTCGCCTTGAAAGCGGCATGAACGATGTGTTGCTGCTGCCGATTGTGGTGATCGCACTGGCATTCGGCGCCGCAGGCGCTTCACCCAATGCCGGCGACATCGGGCGCCTGTTGATCAGCCTGTTTTTGCTCGGCCCACTGGCCGGCGTCGTGGTTGGGGTTACGTCGGTTCGGCTGCTGATCGCGATCCGTAATCGCTTCGGCGTGCGCCGCGAGTACGAGTCGCTGTATGTGATCGGCGTGGCGCTTGGCGCATTCGCCGCCGCCGAAGCCCTGGGCGGCAGCGGTTTTCTGGCCGCATTCGCCGCCGGCCTCGTGATCTCCTCGCTCGATGTTGAACTCTGCGACTGCTTTCTGGAATACGGCCAGGTTACCGCCGAGATGGCCCTGCTCTTCACCTATGTGCTGCTCGGTGTTGGGCCGATCTGGAGCGGCCTGAGCATGATTACTCCGGCGAGTATCGGCTTTGCCGCGATTGTGCTGCTGCTGCGCCTGCCGATCTTCATGGCGGCCCTTGCGCCGCTCGGACTTTCGATCCGCGAACGAATCATGCTCGGTTGGTACGGCCCGCGCGGCCTGGGTTCATTGCTGCTCGCACTTCTGGCGGTCTTCGCAGGCATGGCCGAAGGCGAGCAACTGGTTGCGCTCACCAGCCTTGCAGTGCTCATCTCCGTGGCGATCCAGGGCGGTTGGCCGCTGATCCGGCGTACCAAACCCAAACGCTTACCACCGACGCCCGAGCCGTTGCCGCCGGCATCGCACCAGACCCTGATCCCGCTGGAACCACTGACGCCGCAGGAACCGGATCGGATCAATATCGATCAGATCCACTTGCACAAATCGCGCGGCGAGCAGGTGGTGATCGTCGATGTACGTAGCGAACGGAACTTCCGCGCCAGCCCGCAGATCGCAACCGGCGCCTTGCGAGCAACACCCGATCAGGCGGTGGCCGTCGTACGCGCCGCCGGAGTTCCCGCCGATGCCTGGGTGGTTTCTTACTGTACCTGAGCACGCGAAGAAACAAGTGTCCGTGCGACACTTGAGTTACAGAAGGCCGGATGGCCCCGCGCCCGCGCCCTGGTCGGCGGCTTGCAGGCATGGATCGACGCCGGGCTACCGGTGGTTGATGCTTCGGAGGTGGTGGTAAATGATGAGTGACCGGGTGAAGGGTGACATGGTGACAAGATGCTTTGATATCGAAGATGTGTGCTGACGCCTGTCGGAGTCGTCGGCGAAGCATCACCGTGGCGCCCGGCCAAACGAGCGCCGCAAGCAGTCACCGGGTCGCCGGTCACGATCCCCCCCGCAACACCAACCATGCCATCCAGACCATCATCAACGGCGTAAGCGCCATTAACACCGTGAGCGCACCAAGCCAGAGCGAGCGCTGCACATGGGGTCGATCGTCGAGCCGGCGCACCAGCGGACGCAGCAACAGCAGCGCCGCCGTCGGAATACTCAGCAGCGATCCGCCCATACAAAGCGCGGCCAGTAACGGGTGCCCGTCAGCGATCAGAAACCGTAACCCTGTCGTCAGCAGCCAACCCAATCCAGCCAGTGCCACGGCCGTCGCCAGCGTTACGCCAACCCAGATGAGAAGCGTGTAGCGCCAATGCTCTTCATCAAACATGAGGCAATCATACCATGCTGGCTAAAAAGAAGTGGTGGGCGAGCAACAGTTGCTCGCCCACCACAATTTCGCATGGTGCATCGACCTACGGAACCCCCACCAACGGCACATAGAGCCGATAGGGCTTCTCCATCACCACTAATCGCAGCGGCACCTCGCGGTTGCCGAGTGACGTAGTGAGTTTCAGGGCGCCGCGATACACACCCGGTTTAAGTTGCGTGGCCTGCATGCGCAACTCGATGCTCCCGCTGCGCGCCTGGCCCGCCGTCGGGCTTACCGTCGCCCAGCCAACACTCGATTGGGCCTGCCATGTCAGTTGGCCCGAACCCTCGTTCGCAATGCGTACTGTAAACGGCAACGCCGGATCAGCGGGCGCCATCACCGCCGCCAACTCAGTTGCCGGGTTCAGTGTCAATTTGGGTGGTTTGCTCTGCACCATGTACACCGGCGCCCCACCGATACTAAAGCGCGCCCCGCCGTTCACAATCTGGAACGGCAGGCGGGCGCCGTCGCGACTGATCACCTCGACCGCATAGCCCGGCTCCAACGGCATGCTGATCGTCTCGGCGCCGCTGTTACGCCAGATCAGATCGATGATCCGCGCGTCGTCGCTGGCGAAACGTAAGTTAAAGCGTGCTGTGGGCGCAGAGCCATTGTTCACATGCTTGTAACCGTGCAGCGGACCGGCGCCACGATAGGCCGCATTGCCGAGTTGCGCAGTCAGGGTTTCGTAGGCGGTCGCGGCCTGCTTGCGGGCGTAGCCCTGGGCAACGGTGCGCAGCATCGCCGTCTCTTCCCAGAAATTACGCGCCGAGCCGTCGAATTTGTCCTCAAGCTGAAGCCAGTTCAGGTGGCTGATTCCCAACGCCAGTGCGATCCCGTGGGCACGCACAAGGTAACTGGCTTGCGCATCTTCGCCCACGCCAACCAATGCCTGCGTTGACACGTCGCTCAATGCCGCTTCAGCCACATAACTCCCGCTGGCACTCGGCCCCAGGGTCAGTCGCCAATCCAGCGGATCGGCGGCATCGGCCAGGGCTGCGCCGCTTGTCGAAGCATAACAGTCGCTCTCGCCGGCAGTGCATGTGCTCCAGCCCAACTCGCTGATCCAGATCGGGCGCAACGATCCGCCCCGGGATTTGGTGCGCGAATCCATCCAGTTCTTGCTGGTCGATATGCGGCCCCAGAGCGTCACCGAACCGTAGATACCGGGCTGATCGGGCGCGACCGTCGGCATGTAGGGATGGATCGCCAGGGCATCAAAGCTGCCCCAGGCACCGGCCGGGCGGCGAACACCTCGTCGAGGAAGCGTAAGCCATCGCCATGGCCGATATTGTCGCGCCAACTGCCGTCGAACACATACACCCCGGCCGTCGCCACAATCGCGCTCGAATCGGCGGATTTCGCGGCGGCGTATCCGGCTTCCAGGATCGCAGCGTACTCAGCCGGCGTGCCGGGCCATGTCTCCCAGGCATTCGGCTCATTCCAGATCTGCCAGACAGCGACGCGCGGCGAGCCGGGCGCATCATCCACGCCGTCGCCATCGTAGCGCTCAACCACCGTACGTACATAGGTGGCGAAATCCTGCGGATCGGCCGGCGGGCACCAGAAGTCGTCGGCGCGCACACCCGAAGCGGCGTACCGATTGATGCGGGCCGAACAGTCCGCCACCCGCGCCCAGGCCGGCGTGGTCAGCAGCATGCCGATGATGCCATAGCCCGCTTCGGCCGTGGCCCGCAACCGACTATCGAAGGGTTCCCAGGTCCAGACGCCGCGCCCCTGCCGCTCCAGATTGCCCCAACTCAGCTCCTCGCGCGCCCAATCCACGCCCAGTTCACGCCCCGCAGCGATCAACGAAGTCACGCCTGATTCGCCGTCGCGGGTATTGCGTTCAAGGCCGGTGAAATACGTATTTACGCCGAAAAAACCGATCTGCGCCGCCTGCGTCGCAGGTGCAGGCTGGGCATCGACCGGGCCGATTGCAGTTACAAAACAGACCGTCAGCAAGATGACGATCAACGGACGGAGATAGGTTGTATTCATTGGATTTTTGTGTGGAGGATATCCAAAGGGCGTGTCGGAGGGCGCAACATGCTGCACCCTACGACGCGTATTTAATCACCACCAGGGTCACATCATCAAAGGGCGGCGCCGCTCCGTGGCGGGTCACCGCAGCGGCGATCGTCTGCACAATCACCGTCGCCGACCCCGCATGGCCGGCGGCGATCAAGCCGCGCAAGCGTTCGACCCCGAACTCTTCCTCGGCATCGTTGATCGCCTCGGTCACACCATCGGTGTAGCAGACCAGCAGATCGCCGGGGTACATGGTTGTCTCCGCTTCGCCCAGCGCGATCTCCTCAAGCACGCCAAGTGCGATACCGGGCGTACGCAACTCCTCGAAGCTACCATCGGCGGCCCGATAAAGCAGCGGCGGATTGTGTCCCGCCGACGTATAACGAATCAGGCCGGTTACCGGATCCAACACACCATAAAACAGGGTCACAAACATCCCCGACTCAGAATCGCGGGTAATCCAGCGATTCGCCCGCACCATAGCGGCAGAGGGCGGCGAGCCGTCTAATGCGGCGGCCCGCACCAGCGAGCGCGACATGGCCATAAACATGGCCGCCGGCACACCTTTGTCGCTCACATCGGCGATCACAAAACCCAGGGCCGGCGGCGAATCATAGTCACTCGGCGGCGTCGCAACCTCGACCGGAGATCCGGGGGCGCCGAGGGCACGCGCCAGCAAGCGCGTCGTATGCATACTATAATCCTCGTTCCGCGATACCGGCAGCGGCCAGAAATCGAAGAAGTCACCGCCAACCAGGCGCGCCGAGCGCCAGGTTGCATCGATCTGCCAGCCGGGAATCTGCGGCGGCGCCGCCGGCAACAAGGCAGTCTGAATCTCGCGGGCCACACGCAACTCCTGTTCCAGACGCGCCGCCTCATCGGCTTCTTCAGCCAGCAGGGCGCTTTCCAGGGCCGCCGCAATCTGGGCCGCAATCCCGCTATAAAGGCTGAGATCTCGTTCTTCAAGCTGCACATCAGGCCGGCGGTAACCGAGCACCAGAGCGCCAAGCAGACTATTGCGAGCCACAATCGGCAAAGCCGCCAATGTGCCGCTGCCGGCCAGGCTCAGCACTTGCGGCCATTCGGCCTGATGCTCGTGGGCGTGCCGCAATATCTCGATCCGCGTCGCCCCGCCGGTTTCAACAGCCCGTGCCGCCACCCGCGCCAACAGCGGCGCCGAATCCGGCGGCATTGGTACGCCGATCAACTGTAAGCGCTGATCCGCCTCAAGCCCATAGACCGACTGGAAGACAAAGCGCTGGTCCTCGCGATCCCAGAGCAAGAAATAACAGCGATCACAGCCGACAAGCAACGGCGGCAGGCGCACCACCGTCGCCAGCAGATCGGGCAAGGTCGCGGCGCGGCCGACATTTTCGGCCACCTGCAGCAGCGCATTCAGGGTCCAGGCTTCTTCCTGTTGGGCCGCATACGAGTTCGCGCTATCGATCGCAATCGCGATCTGATCGGCGAGCGTCTGCATCACAAACAGATCGGCGGCGTCGAAATCATTCGGCTCATCGCTTTGCACATCGAGCACACCGATCACCTGATCGCCGATGCGCAGCGGCACCGCCAATTCCGAACGGGTTCCGGCGCTGTCGCGGATGTAGCGTGGATCGCTCCGTACATCACCAACCAGGATCGGCTCACGACTAGCGGCAGCGCTGCCGACCACCCCGCGGCCAAGCACCAGCGGCAGGCCGAGCAGTTGCTCCAGATGCGGGCCGGTGGTGGTACTGGCGCGAAACTGAATCCGCAGATCGTCCGGCTGACAGGTGAAGATATGCACCGGATGGTAGCCGAAGTGCTCGCGGATCAGCCGCACCACCGCCGGCAACAACTGATCCATATCCAGGATCGCGGTGATTCGCTCACTCACCTCGTGGATGGCCTGAAGCTGACGAGCGCGCTGGCGCGCATCGTTATAGGCGCGGGCACGGGTGATCGCCACAGCGGCTTGATCGGCGATCAGCGAGAGCAAACGCAGATCATTCGAACCAAACGCACTCGGCTCGTAGCTTTGAACCGAGATCGAGCCGATCACCGCTTCACCGGCGATCAGCGGCACATAGATCCCCGAACGGGGCGGGCGTTCGCTCTGATATCGCGGACGTGCCGGCAGGCGCTCCATCTCCTGCTGAAAATCCTCCACCAGGAGCGCTTTTCCGGTCTGTCTAATCCAGCCGATCAAACCATCGCTCCGTTCCAGATTCACCGTCAGGCGCGGCAAGCGCACCCGATCCTGCACCCGGATCAACAGCGTATACTGATCGCCGTCGAACAAACCAAGGTGAAACGACGACGTATCGACGATCTTGCCGGCCTCGCGGTAGATCAGTTCGCACAGCGCCTCGACCTTCAGCTCGCTGCGGATGATCGCCCGGCTCACCTCATTCAGCAGCCCAAGCTCACGAACCGAGCGGCGTTGCGACTGAAGATTGAGCGAGGCCCGGCGCACCGTAGCGGCAGCGGCGATCAGGGCAACTCCGGCCAGAAAAAACATCCCGGTGCCAAGCTCGCGGTAGATCGCGGCGCCGAGCAAGGCCAGCGGCAGCGGCGCAATTTCGACACTCATGATCAAGCGCCAACTCCCGCTCCACCAGGTGATCAAGCCAATGCGCCCGCCCTGCACCAGTTCACGCCCAACCCGACCGAGTTGCACCCAGAGCGTATAGGTGATAATCAGAACCGCCAGCAACACCGGCAACGCATCAGGCGGCGGCACAGCCAGGATCCCGACGAGCGCGCCGCCGCTGAGGATACCGCCGGCTCGCAAGCCGCCGCGCAGAATCGGCCGAGCGACCATGGTTTGCGCATTCAGCGGACGCTGATAGAACAGCGGCAACAAAGCCCCCGAAAGCACACCCTCGATCGCGGCAACCAGCGCAGCGGTGGCCGGGCCAAGGGCGAGCGCGGCGCTCAGCATCACCACACCGCTCAGACTATGGGCATCGGTAGAGGGGATCCGGAAACTAAGCGTATCGACGGCGAGGGCCAGGGCCGTAAAGAGCAGGATCGCCGCAAACGGCGTAGCTGGTTGCGGTGTTTGGACCAACCAGAACCAGCCCGCCCCACCAACGACGAGCGAATAGATCAGCAGAAGGAGACTGCGATTCACGCACGTCCCTGGCCAAAGGCGCCCTGAGCCTCTTCAAGGCTGGAGTGAATCGCAAACACCTGCGTAAACCCGGTGAGCGCGAATACCTCAAGCACCTGTGGTTGCAACCCGGCGAGTCGTAACTCGCCGCCAAGCGTCATCAACTCTTTGCGAATAAGCAACAGCGCGCGTAACCCACTACTGGAGAGAAATGTCACCTCGCGCAGATCAAGCAAAACAAAGCGCGTACCCTGGGCGATATGCTCATGCACGGTTTTCGTTAATTGCGGCGCCGTGACGGCATCAACCCGACCGGAGACCGGCAACACCAGCGCATCATCGCGTGGGCCGCCGATCAGATACTTGACCATGGTAAGCACATTGCCTTCCTGAGGATGAAAATCAAAGCGAACCTCATCCATCAGCCTCGTGATCAGATACAGTCCGAGGCCGCCGACCTGCCGTTCTTCCAGCGACGAATAGATATCGGGCGGCGGCACACCGGCTGGATCGAAGGAGCGCCCATTATCGCGCAGCGTGATCACAAACCGGTTATTCTCACACGACCAACCAAGCGTCAGCTCGCCCGGCGTATCTTCGTCGTAGGCATGTTGAATGACATTCGTTGCCGCCTCATCGACCGCTAATTGGACTTGCCAGGTAGCGCGTTCGTCGAGGCCGGCCAACTCGGCGGCATCGGTGATAAAGGCGCTGATCTTCCCTAGTGCGTCCAGGTCGGCAACGACAGTGATGCTGTCCATAGGCATTTGCACCGCTGATCGGCGATCGACAACATGTAGCGTGTCGGCCACTGCTCCCGATCGCCGCCGACCGGTTCTAGAACGATCCGACTGCTTCGAGCGCATCGCCGTAAAATTCAAACAGCGAGGTAAACCCGGTCAGATCGAAGACTTCCTTAATCCGTGGCGGCAAATTCGCGATCCGGATATCGCCGCCCTCAAGGTCGGTGATCTTCCATTCGCGGGCGCGTTTGCGCGCTTCGATAAGCACTCGCAGGCCAGGGCTGCTGATATACTCCAGGCGGGCGAGATCGAGCACAATCCGATATCGCCCTTCGTCGAAGATCGCGTCGATCTTCTGTTTGAGTTGCGGCGACGTGGCCGCATCGACGCGCCCAGCCACCTCCAACAGATCCACACGATTAAACTGCCGGTGGATGAGCTCCATCCCGCCTCCTCCTGCACTGCGAACCACACGACAAACAATACGCAAATTATAGCATATGCGCCGCCATGCCGTAGAGACGCAAAATACCGGCGGAGAGCCGCAAAATCTTGTGGCTCTACCGCCGGTAAACGGCACGATATCGTTACGACACCACGGTCAATGGATCGGTTGGGCGCCGGTTCTCGCCGGGGTATTTACGTTGATGGAGCGGCAAGGTGGCGCGGATTTTGCGCAGCCTGGTAAGCGAATCGACAGCCGCCTCATGCACATTGGCGTCGGAATCTTCCATCGCCCTGGTAAGGGTGTTCAGCACCAGGGTTGTGGCCGCCGCCGCGCCGATCCGCCCAAGGGCGCGGGCCGCCGCTTCACGGGCATATGGGTCGCTGTCGCCCATAACATTACACAAACGCTCGATCAAAGCCGGAGTGCCGGCGATCTCGCCGAGCTGGCCAAGCACCAGCGCCGCCGCCGAGCGGACAAAACTATCCTCGTCGGTCAGACACAGGCTCAGATGATCGATCAGTTGCGGCGAAGCGATCCGATCGCGCAATGCCCCAAGTGTGCGCGCAGCGGCATAGCGCGTCTCCAGGTCGCAATCGTACAGCGCCACCCTGGTAAGCGTCTTTATCAACGGCGCCGGCGGCGTGGACGCAAACTGGCCCAACATGCGCGCGGCGGCTGCCCGCACATGTGAGGCGCTGTCGCTCAAACCGTCGTGCAATAACACAAGATCAGCGGCGCTGTAGTTGCCGTTGCGGGTTCGTAAGCTGCGAATCGCATCATAGCGCGATTGCCAGCCCGGATCGTGCAGCAACTTGCGCAACTGCCCGAACTCATGTGCGTCGAACAACTCCAACTCGCTTAACAATGTCACCCGCAGCCACTCATCACGTGAACTGTTCAACCGCTGGCGAGCCAGATGGATCACGTCGAGCGCCACCAGAACCTGTTCGGCTGCCGAGCGCAGATCGGCTTTGCTGCGTAGCTCACGCTCGATCATCTGACCCATCTGAAAACGCATCTGTGTCGCGCGCCGGACAATATGATCGGCGCCCGAACCACGGGTGATCTCGGCCAGGGTAAGCACCGCCGCCATCGGCTCATTCTGAAATGCTTCCAGCAATGGCTCCAGGGTGCGCACAGCCAGATATGCCAGCACGGTTGTCGTACCGGCTAATTGCATATCCTGGCGGGGATTGCGGGCAAAGCCGCCGAGCCGCTCGCCGACCTGTTCGCGCCATTGCTCTTGATCAAACATATGTAGTGCCTGAGCGTTCGTAGATGGGGGGGAATATGAAAAATCTGTCATTATCAATTATATCACAGCGGTTAAACCGACTGCTGCTCGAAGTTGTTGAAGAATAATTACAATCAGGGCACCTATGGTACGATAGCCGCAGATGCGAAGACGCCGGACCGTAGTGACGACCCGGAGTAGTATGTCATGTCATCCGATCAAAACGATGTTGAGCAGAGTATTCGTCGTGTTCGCCGCGGCTGTTTGGGTGTCGGCGCCCTTGTCGGCGCCATGGCGATCATGCTCACGCTTTCAACCGGTAATCTGTTCTATCTGACGCTGCTGGTGTTGACGCTGGGCCTGATTCTGCTTTCTCGTGCAGTGAGGTAGCCGATGCCGCCACCAATTCCCGGCCCGCCCAGTCGTGCGAAAATCGCCCTTTCTTTGCTTGGGCTTGCAAGTGTGATTATCTCGCTTGTGATTGCTTTTCAGCAACCCTACGCCATCTGGCATTGGTTGCTGTTGTTGTTTGCCTTGGGCTGCTTGTATGTCTCACGACGAGTGTAACACGGGTGGTTGAAACCAGGGCTGCTGCGCCGCCATTGTTACAACCATATAATGAGCTTACAATCGCTTGACGATCACGGCTCATCGGTGCAAAATCTTGATTATGGTAACGAAATCTCAACAAAAGCCCGAAATCATGAGTCCGGTCGGGTACTGGCCGCAGTTGCACGCTGCGATTGAGGCCGGCGCCGATGCGGTTTATTTTGGGTTAAAGCATTTCACAGCCCGCGCCAAGGTCGGCTTCGGCAGCGACGAATTGCCGGAGGTAATGCGGACACTTCATCGTCGCGGCGTGAAGGGGTATGTCACGTTTAATACGCTGGCTTTCGCCCACGAGTTGCCAACCGCCGCCGAAAGCCTGGCCCAGATCGCCGCAGCCGGCGCGGATGCAATCATTGTGCAGGATCTCGGCCTCGCCCGGCTTGCCCATGTGATCGCGCCCGAATTAGAGATCCACGGCAGTACGCAGATGAGTATCACCAGCGCCGAGGGTGTCGAGTTGGCGCGGCGCTTTGGGGTGAGCCGGGTGGTGCTGGCCCGTGAGTTGTCGGTGGACGAAGTGCGGCAGATCCGCGCCGCAACGCCGCTGGAATTGGAAGTGTTTGTCCACGGCGCACTCTGCGTGAGCTATTCCGGCCAATGTTTCTCCTCGGAAGCATGGGGCGGCCGCAGCGCCAATCGCGGCCAATGCGCCCAGGCCTGCCGTCTGCCCTACGAATTGCTGGTCGATTCGGCCAAACGCCCGCTCGGCGATGCGCGCTACCTGCTGTCGCCCGGCGATCTTTCCGCCCTCGACCATATTCCGGCGCTGGTGGAATTGGGGATCGCAGCGCTTAAAATCGAGGGGCGCTACAAAGATGCCGATTATGTCGCTCTGACAACTGCCGCCTATCGCGCGGCGGTCGATGCCGCCTGGGAACAGCGCCCGCTCGATCTGACGCCCGCCGCGCGCATCGGGTTGGAGCAGGTTTATTCGCGCGGTCTGGGCGATTATTTTATCGGCGGCACCGATCATCAGAAGGTGGTGCGTGGCCGGGCGCCGCGCCATCGCGGTGTACTGGTTGGTAAAGTTATGCAGTTGCACGGCGAAACGGTGTTGGTTGCGCCGGATGCACAGGTTATGGCTGCGGCGCCGATCAAACCCGGCGACGGCGTGGTTTTCGATGCCGCCGATTGGCGTAGCCCCGAGGAGTCTGAAGAGGGCGGTCGTATCTACCATGTGCATCCGACCGATCAGGGTTGGTTGGCGCTTGAATTCGCCTATGGCGCACTCAATCCGGCCCGCATCAGGCCCGGTGATCTGCTCTGGCGCACTCACGATCCGGAACTGGATCGCACGGCGCGACCGTACACGCAGGCCGCCGCGCCGCTGCGCCGCCAAGCGGTGTCGGTTGCGGTAACGGCACACGAGGGCGCGCCGCTGGAATTGCGCTGGCAACTGGTCGATCGGCCGGATCTTACGGTTATGGTGCGTTCGCCGGAACCACTGCCCGCCGCCGCGAATCGTCCCGCCGCTGAGGCGTATCTGCGCGAGCAACTTGGCCGATTGGGCAATACACCCTATCAACTCGCCGCCCTGAAACTAGATTTGCGCGGTACGCCCTTCGCGCCCAGTTCACTGCTGAACCAGTTGCGCCGCAGCGCTGTTGAGCAGTTGGCCGAGTTGCAGGCCCGCCCGTTGCCGATCCAGGTCGGGGATGCTCAGGCGGCGCTGGCGGCCCTGAGTAATCGCGACCAAATGCCGAAAGCGCCGGTCGAACAACCGCAATTGCACCTTCTGGTGCGTTCAGGGGCACAGTTGGCGGCCGCAATTGCCGCCCAACCGGCCAGTATTACACTCGATTACCTTGAGCTTTACGGCTTGCGCCCGGCGGTCGAGCAGGTACAGGCGGCCGGGATCGAGGCCCGCGTCGCCAGTCCACGCATTCTCAAACCGGCCGAACAACGGGTGGTGCATTTCTTGTTAAAGCTTGAATGCCCGATCCTGGTGCGCTCCGGCGGTCTGCTTGAAGCCCTGCGACATATGGCGGCCACACCGAAACTGATCGGTGATTTTAGCTTGAATGCCGCAAACGCACTGAGCGCCGACGTACTGCTTGATCTTGGCCTGGAGCGCCTGACGCCGACCCATGACCTGAATGCGGCTCAGATCGCCGATCTCACCCGCGAGCTTGGTTCGGCCAGGATTGAACTGATCGCCTACCAGCACTTGCCGGTTTTCCACACCGAGCACTGTGTCTTCTGTCGCTTCCTTTCGGACGGCACCAGTTATAAAGATTGCGGCCGACCCTGCGAGCGCCACGAGATCGCGCTGCGCGATCAGAATGGCCGGGCTCACCCGGTACTCGCCGATGTCGGTTGCCGCAATACGGTGTTCGGCGCCGAAGCCCAGGAGGCCAGCAGGCATCTGGATATGTTGTTGGCGGCCGGAGTGCGCCACTTCCGGCTGGAATTCGTGCATGAAACTGCAGAACAGGTGACCCAGGTGAGCGCTGATTTTGCGGCGGCGTTGCGCGGCACGATCACAAGCGCCGAGTTGGGTGAACGGCTGCGCCGCGCAGCACCCCAGGGTGTCACCGAGGGGAGCCTGTTCGTTCCCGGTAACTACCTGGCGGTACCGTTAATGCAGTAACATGTATGATGATGGTTGTCTGCAACAACTATCATCATACATGAGCTTTTTACCTTTGTTGGTAGGAGCCGATTATGCGAGTGCGCTACAGCGCCCGAACCGACGTAGGGCTGCGGCGGGAGGTCAACCAGGATTATCACGGCGCCGTACAAAATGAACACGGCACGCTTCTGGTTGTCTGCGACGGCATGGGCGGCCATGCCGCAGGCGAAGTGGCGAGTCAGCTCGGGGTCGAGACGATCCTGGCCGACTTCCCGCTCGACGCCGACCCGAACGAGGTACTGCCGGCGGCATTTCACCAGGCCAACGAACGTATCTACGAGCAGGGACGCGGCAGCATGGGCACCACCGGCGTGGCGGCCTTATTGCGGCGCAGTGCGGTGTATGTCGCGAATGTCGGCGATTCGCGGGCCTATCTGGTACGCGAAGGACACATCCAGCAGATCTCGCACGATCATTCCTTCGTCTCCGATCAGGTTGCCGCCGGCCTGATGACGCCCGAACAGGCCCGGCACTCGAATATCCGCAACATCATCACCCGCGCACTCGGTCACCAGTCCACAGTCAATGTCGATCTCTTCGCCCGCCGCGTGCGGCCCGGCGATACCCTGTTGCTCTCAAGCGACGGGATGCACGGCCTGATCGAAGATGCCGAGATCGCCGAGATCACCAGTATGCTGCCGCCCGAACAGGCCGCCGAGCGCCTGGTGGTGCTGGCGAATGAGCGCGGCGGGATCGATAATATCACGGTGATCATCGCCCAGATCGATGAAGTCGATCCGCCGTTGGAGGGCGATCCGGAAGATGAAGGCCCGCCGGTTGATGAACAACCCGATGCCGACGAATCGCCGGTTGCGCGCCCCGCTACACCTGCCGCAACGCCCCCCGTCGAGCGCCCGCTCTCACAGTTGGGGCTGTTGCTCTCGACACTCACCCTTGTGGTGCTGCTGGGTGTCGGCGGTTGGTTGCTCTGGGTGCCGCCGCCGGCTCATTCGCCCGCCGCAACCGCCGCACCGGTTCCCTCGCCTGTTACCACTGTTGCGCCCCAGAATACCCCCAGTAGTACACCTCGCCCCACCCCCGCGCCGGTTATCACCCTCACGCCATAAATTCGCGCGCAAATAGCGCACGAAAAGCGCTTTTACCGGAACATAACGACTTTTTCATCGTTCCGATCCTACAGCATCCAGTATAATAGCGGCACACGAAATCATACTATCAACACATCTCCGGCCATAACGCTATGAATGTGTGTTTCGGGGGTAGATTATCGCTACCCACCGGCATCCGCATCGGCAGGGATCTCTACTTCGTGGCGTTGGCCGACAAACAGGCCGCCCCAACGCATTATTGCGCACAACCGCACCCCACGATAAATTGTCTATTTGTTGAGCGTTATGCCATCGAATTTCTTATCCACGAACCCCTACATCGGTTCACGATCATTTCAACGCGGTGAGCGATTGTATGGCCGTGATAGTGAAGCACGCGATCTGCTTTCATTGCTGGTGGCCGAACGGATTGTCCTGCTGCATTCGCCCTCGGGGGCAGGCAAAACCTCACTGATTCAGGCAGCGTTGATTCCTGCCTTGGAGCAGCGGGATTTTCGGGTTAGCCCGCCGATCCGGGTCAATCGGATTCCGGAAGGGCCGGGCAATCGCTATCTGCAAAGCGTGATCGCGAGCCTGGAAGACGATCCGGCTATCCCGACCGAAGATCGCTTGCCGGCGGAAGAACTGGCTACGCTCAGCCTTGATGCCTATCTTGAGCGCCGCCGCAGCAACACAGATGAAGATGAGGTTTTGATCTTCGACCAGTTCGAAGAGGTGCTGACGGTCGATCCGATCGATCTGGCTGAGAAACACGCCTTTTTTAAGGAACTTGGCGTGGCGCTCCGGCGCTTGCACCGTTGGGCGCTCTTCGCGATCCGCGAAGATTATCTGGCCGCCCTTTCACCATTTGTGCGACCACTGCCGACCCGCCTGTCCAACACCTTCCGCCTCGATTTGCTCGGTCTTAATGCCGCCCGGCGGGCTATGCAGGGCCCGGCCGAATCTGTCGGCGTGGACTTCACTACCGAAGCGGCCCGGCAACTGAGCGAGAATCTGGCCCGCCTGGTTGTCACCGGGCGCGACGGCAAGACCGAGGAGCGGATCGGCCTGACGGTTGAGCCGGTGCAGTTACAGGTGGTCTGCCGGCGGCTCTGGGATCAGCGCTTCGCCGACGAACGCTCCGGCAGCGGCGATACGGTTGTGGCGGTGCGGCCACAGATCACCGTCCATGATGTCGAAGCCATGGGTTCGGTCGATCAAGCCCTGTCGGACTACTATCGCGACGGGATCGCCAAGGCGGTGGCGGCGGGCGGCGCCGAGCGTACGATCAGGAGTTGGTTCGATCGCGATCTGATCACCAGCCAGGGTATTCGCGGCCAGGTGCTGTACGGCTCCGAGCAGATGCGTAATCTGAATGATGTCGTGATCAATGCCCTGCGGAATGTTTATCTGATTCGCGCCGATGAGCGGCGCGGGAGCACATGGTACGAATTGGCCCACGACCGGCTGATCGATCCGGTGCGCACGAATAACCGGGTCTGGTTCGAGACTAACCTGAGTGCGCTGCAACGTCAGACGGAGCTGTGGATCGAGCGCGGCCAACCCGACAGTCTGCTGTTTCGCGGCGAAGAGCTGGCGACCGCCGAAGCATGGGCACGGGGCTTTAGCGGCACGCTCACCGCCGACGAACGCTCGTTTCTGGAGAAATCCCGCGCCGAGCAGGCCCGCACTCAGCGACTACGTAACCTGACGATCGGCGCGGTCGCCGCAGCGGCAATTGCCTCGGTAGCTTTTGTGGTAGCGCTGGTTTTTTTTGGTCTGGCCCGCAACAATGAGCGGCTGGCCAATGAGAACTTCAACAAAGCCCAGACCCAGGAAGCATTGGCCCTGGAACAGAAGGGGCTGGCTGAGCAAAACGCCGCCGCTGCCCAGGCCGCCGAGCGGACGGCTGTGGCGAACTACGAATTGGCCGAGGCCAATCGCCGCGAAGCCGAACAGAACGCCCGCATCAGCAAAGCACGTGAGTTGGCGGCAGCTTCGCTTAATCGCCTGGAGGTCGATCCGGAGTTGAGTGTGCTGCTCGGGATCGCGGCGCTTAACGCCACCGATTCCGGCGATCCGCCGATTCCGGCGGCCGCAGATGCGCTCCGGCAGGCGGTGAATGCCTCGCGGGTTAAGCAGACGATCGCGCTGGATGATACAACCGCGATCGATGCCGAATACGCCACGGTGGTACAAAATCCCGCCGGCAGCCGGATCGCCGCGCTGGGCGCAGACGGCAACCTACGCATCTGGACGACCGGCGGAACAACGGATACGCCGATCGTGGAACCGGCCCATAGTGCGGCAGGATCGGCGATCGCCTACAGCCCCGACGGCAACCGGCTGTTTACCAGTGGCGACGACGGCTTGCTGCAACTCTGGGATGCGACGAGCTTACAGCCGTTGGCGTCGGTCACTGGTTCGCCCGATTTCGGCGGCGCCCGTGCCGCTGCCTTCAGCCCCGACGGCGAACGGATTGCGCTCGCCAATCGTAGCCCGACAGCCCTGGTACTCGATGCAACAACCTTGCAATTGCAGACCGTTATCAGCACCAGCAGTACGATTTATCACCTGGCCTTCGACCCGAGTAATCAGGTGCTTGGTATTGCTGAAAGCGATGGTATTTCGCTTTGGGATGCCGTTGAAGGCACGCAAGTCGGTTTCTTTGCGCATCAAATCGAGGTTTATACGCTGGCATTCAGCCCCGACGGCGCCCTGGTGATCAGCGGCGACGATCTCGGCACGATCCGCATCTGGGATGTGAACGACGCCACTGCCGCCGGTGTACGGCCATTGGTGACGATCCAGGGCATTCGCGGGCGGTCAATATGCTGTACTTCGCCCGTAGCGGCGCATGGTTCGCTTCAGCCGGAAATGACGGCGCGATCCGGCTCTGGTCGCCCGACAGCGGGCGCGCGATCCTGAGTTTGAACGGCCACAGCGGCCCCGTAACGATGATCAGCGGCACCGATTCCGATCGCAGCCTGGTGAGTTCCGGCAACGATCAGACGATCAAACGCTGGAGCCTGGATCTGCTGCATGGCGGCCCGGCCCGTAGTGTCGCCTATGCCGGCGAATGGCTGGTCTCCTCGGGGAATGATCGCAGAATCGAGATCTGGCGGGCTGATACCGGCGCTGCGGTGCAGACATTACGCACCGCAAATGCGACCATCCCGCGGATCGCTGTGAGCGCCGGCGGCGAGTTGATCGCGCATTCCGGCGGCGAAGCGGCACTCTGGCGGCGTAGCGCGCCCGAGCAACCGCAGCTTCAGCTTCCGCCCGATACAACCAGTGTCGCCTTTGACGCCGCAGGCACCATGCTGGTGAGCGGCGGGCTGGATGGGTTTGTGCGGATCTGGGATCCAGCCACCCTGACGGAAACCCTGGCTCTTGGGCCAAATGGTCCGCCGGTGCTGACGGTGGATGTCAGCCGCGATGGAAGCGTGATCGCCAGTGGTGATCCGGCTGGCCAGGTGCGGATCTGGGATGTGGCGAGCGCCGGCGAATTGGTGCCGACGATCATGTTCGGCCCGCCGATCAATCGGGTCGCCTTTAATCCCGAAGCAACCCTGGTTGCCGTCGGCGGCGTGATCCCGATCGTCCAGATCTACGATCTGCGCAACCCCGATCAGGTAACAACCCTTGCCGGCCATAGCGGTCAGATCAGCGATCTGGCCTTTGATCGCGCGGGAACGCGGATCGCAACGGTGAGCCGCGATCGAACCTTGCGGATCTGGCAGGTTTCGGATGGCAGCCTGATCGACAGCATCAGCTTGCCGGCCGATCCGAACAGCGTCGCCTGGAGCGAGGACGGGCGAACGCTCGCAATCGCCGATGCGGCCGGCTTCGTCCGCATCATACCAACCGACATTGATGCGTTACAAGCATTGGCGGAACAACGGGTGAGTCGCACCCAACTCAGCGCCGCTGAGTGCCTGCTGTATGCGATCGAGAGTTCTCGTTGTGCAGAGTGATACAGGATAGCGGCAGCGGGATGTACTGCGAAGTTCTGCCTTCTGCATTCGAATTAGGAGTTGCTTATGCAACAGTTTCAATCGTTGCATCGTCGCTACGGTGGGTTCATCACCATGGCGCTTTCTACCACATTGCTGATCGCAGTTTTTGCGACGCCGGCGCTACACCAGGCCACGGTTCAGGCCCAAAGCAGCAACACTATTTTCAGCCTACGCTGGAACTCATTATTTCCCCGTGATACCCGTGCGGTTGCCTGGGGCGATGCCGACGGCGACGGCGATCTCGATCTGGCATTGGGGAACTATAACGCCGCCAGCCAGATCTATCTCAATGACGGCCTGGGCAATCTGCAACTTGCCTCCTGGGCGCCGCCGCCGGCAAATACAACCAGCCTGGACTGGGGTGATCTCGATAACGACGGCGATCTCGATCTGGTTCTGGGCAACGAAAGTAATCAGCCGACGCAGATCTATTGGAACTGCCTGAGCGCCACGGCACAGACTCCCTGTTTTGAGGCCACACCGTTAACAGTGGCAACCAGTAATGTGAGTGATATCAGCCTCGGCGACGGCGACGGCGACGGCGATCTCGATCTGGCGGTGGCCGACTCCAGCGCGGTGCGGGTGTATCGCAATACCCGTTGTACGCCGGGCGCCGACTGCAGCGGTTCACGCGGGTTTCAGGCCTTCGCCTGGAATCCCCAAAGTACCAATGTCACTTCGGTGGCCTGGGGCGATTGCGACGGCAACCGCACTCATCGAT
>JAAUQO010000070.1 GCA_012032775.1 Oscillochloris sp.
CGCCGTCGCTCTCGCCGCCCTCACCGCCGCCGCTCTCGCCGCCGCTCTCGCCGCCGTCGCCACCTTCGTCGCCGGATGATCCCCGGCTGGTTGCAAACGTGGCCTTGGCGGTGAGCATCGCAGGTACTCCGCTCAGGATCTTGGCAGCCTGCACAGTGTAGGTCGTCTTCTTCGCCACCGGGTCTGTTGGTAGCAGGAGAAGTTGAGCGGCTTGGGGATCGGCCGGCCCCTCGACGACGAAATCCACGTCGATCCGGCTTGTCTCCACCGCCCGATCGCGATAGTCGTAGCCGGGCGGGTTGATCGGCGTGCCGTCAAGTTGGAGTTGGTAGTACACGCCGCGCTGGGTGCCCGTAACGACAACCATGCCCTGGGTGTTCTTTGGAACACGCGACTCTTGCTCCGTCACGGTTGGCGCGGGATCGGGCCGCACCAGGACAACCATAGTTTGATCGAGTTGCAGCCGTTCGCGGTTCACTTTTTTCGTCGCCAAAACGATGAACCGTGTGTCTTCCAGCAAACCTTCCGCCGTAAGGGTCAGGCGGCTGCGTACCTGCTCGAAGCTGCCGACCAGACTGTAGCCGGCCGGGTTATCCCAATCGGTGATCGGCGCGGGCGCCGCGATGTACACACCGGTGTCGCCAACCGCCAGGCGCCCCGCTGTCTCAGCTGTTACATAATCAGCGGCGACCAGATCGCGCCGGTAAAGCTGGTAGGCGACACTGTCCTGAACATCGCTCAGTACAAACGTGGCTGCGGCTCCGTAGTCGATCAGCGGCGGATCAGCCGGTTCAACGCCAATGGCGATCGCCCTGTCGGGCCGCACCAGAACCACGATTTCAGCGTCGAGCAATGCGTTGTTGCTTTGTTCCAGCGTGCGGTAGGCATACACCCGCAACGCCGTATCCTCGGTAAAGCGGTGCTCCGCTGATGTCGCAAGGATGATCTCGCCCAGATTACCTTCCACCGCCGCCGAAAGATTGCCGGTCTCGCCGGCGCGCACCAACAGATAGGAAATGCCTTCCTGGGTATCGCCGACAACCACACGCAGCGGGTCGCCATAATTGATCGTGATCGCCTGGCCGCTGCCGATCTGATCTGCGGCAGGCAGCGGCCTAACCGGCAGGCCGGTGTTGATCCCCGCCCTGAGGGCAATATCGCTGATCAGGTATGTCTCCAGGGGATCGGCCAGCCCTTGACCATAGGCATCGGTTGCGCGGACAGCCAGGATTGTGTAGGTTACATCACGCGTAATCGCAGGCGTACGCAGGCTCAAAACATCGTTGGCCTGATCGAACGCGCGTGTCACCACGAACGCTTGATCGGCGACGAGAACCGGGTTGCCCTCCTCGTCGCAAAGTTGATAGCTTACCCCGATCTGGGCGCCAAGGATGGTGATCTCGGCCGGCTGATCGCGGGCCACCATGCTCTGGTAGCTTAGCTTCAGATCGCGCAGTGGGTAGGGATTGCCGATCCGCAACAGGTTGATCAACTGGTCGCGCGCGGCGCGGGCGGCGATCGAATCAGCACTGGCGGCGCCGGCAAGACGAGCCAGCCAGACCTTGTAGCCGGCCTCGAAACGGCGCAACTGCTGCCTGTTCAGCCATTGCACCTGTAGATCAAGATGGGCCGGGGTTTCCTGGCGCAGTGTTCGCTCGACAAAATCGTGGTCGAGGCGCTTGATCCAGTTGGGGAATACAAAGCACAGGCGCATTGCGAACGGATTACGCCGCTCGACCGGTCGATCGTCGGCCGGTAGGGCCAACAACACCGCCGACTGCCAGCCGGGGCTGTTGGCGGCTTTCGCCCACTGATAGCGATCGGCCTGCTGGGGACGCAGCAGAGACGGCTCGACCATATGAAAGCGCCGGGATCGTCGGGGCCAAGTTCGGCCAGATCGCGCCGGCGGTACTCGGCGAGGCCGAGTTTCAGGCTGATGCGCTTCTCCAGGCCGGAGACGTTCGTCGTGCCCCAGGCCGGTAAAGCTGTGTTAAAGGCGCGGCCCCTGGCAGCGCCCAGTTCGCGATAATCGCGCAGAAAGGCGCTCTTGGCGGCGATCAGTTTCTCGGGGGCGGTCGGATCGAACCTGTGGAGCGCGTAGTCGGTAAACTCTTCGCCGAAACGGGCCAGCAAGTGGTTCAGGAAGCGGTGTTTGCGCTCGGCAGCGGCAACACCCTGGGCCGAATCTTCGGCAAGGCGTTGTACATTTGCGGCGCGAGTAGCCCGATCGTTGGCCCAGATCTCGTCCAAGCCGAGCCGGTTGTCGTCGATCAACTGGGCGAAGTAGCTGCGCGCCTGAGGCGCATTGAACGAGAACAACTCCTTGGCATTGGCCAGTTGAGCGAAATAGTTCGCGAGCAACTGGTCGAAGAACAGCAAATACGCCTTGAGTTGTTTGGCCTGAGCCTTGCGCTGGGCTGAAGCCGACTCGGCCAGGCCCAGTTCGCCGATCCCATAGAGGGCCGGGAACTGGTGCTGAATCGAGTAATAGCGCCCGAGGTTGCGGTCGCGGCCGGGCGGCAACTGAATATCACGCTGGGCCTGCGGCAACTCGCTATACGCTTCGGCTTTTTGCAGACTGTCGAACAGTTTCTTCACCCGGCCGGTGTTGGTTGCACAACAGCGCCGTTGCGGGTCAGTTTAATGGTTGGCCCGGCAAAGCCATCGGTCTCGATATCGAGCACCGGCGCGCGGTTCTGGTTAGCGGCCTCACTGAGGCTCAGATACCAGGGATCGGATTTCACGCCGTCGGAGAGGCTCACGTCGTCAACCGCCCGCACCGCCGGAACATCCATCATCACCTGGATCAGGTCGGAAGCGCGCAGGCCATCCTTGCGATCGAGGCGCGTAAGTTCTGCATTGTCGATAAAGCCATGGCGCAGAGGCGGCCCATCCATAATCTCGTCGATCGGCCGGCCGCGATCCAGCAATTCGGTCAGGTTGTAGAAGCGAATGCGCGGCGAGATAACATGGGCCAGGGCGTGATAGATCTCGGCCAGCAAACGATCGGGGTCTTCGGTTGGCCCCACCTCGACCATAGCGGTGACGCTGATCGGCTGCTTACTGAGGATTGGACGCAGTTCAAAGGCTTCGCCCAGGGCGCGGCAGGCGTTCAGGCGCTGGCGCACCGCATCGAACAATTCAAGATCGGAGCCGCTGCGGTCGGCGTCGATCAGCACCTGATAGATACCGCGCAGGGGCATCGGCGAGCGGTGCGCGGCCGGCTCCATGTACACCCGCTCATCGGCGGGGTCGTAGTACAGGGCCGGCTGCGGCGTCTCCAGCGGCTCAATCCAGGCGTTACGCACGCCATCAATATCGAGCAGCACCTTACGCAGATCGCGCAGCGTCACCGGGCTAGTGGTCAGGATCTCGGCCGGACTATACAACGAATGATAGGGATCGGCGTCACCGGCCAGCAAATCCTTGAGATCGTAATCGATTCTGTAGCCGAGATCGCTGATCGCATAACACAACTGTTCCAGGATCGTGATCCCCGGATCGTGGGTGTTGAAATCAGTCCACAGGCGCCCGGCCAGTTGTTCCAGGCGACGAATACCGGCCTGTCGCAGCAGATCATAATCCATAGCCGGGTGCTCCAGCGGAGCCGTGGAGATAGTGATCGATGCGGTCATTGGCGCGCCTCCATAGTGTCCCGTCTACCCACGTAGCACTGCTGCTGCCCCAAGAACCCCTGCATCAACGCTGCGCCTCAAGGACTTGCAGGCGCCCGCTTAGTTCGGCGATCGTCTGCCGCTGAGTCTGGAGCACACTGGTCAGTACCGCCACCACCTCCAGCGGGTTGATCACATCGCGATTGCTGCTGGCCAGCAGGTCGGGCACTTCCTCGGCGATAAAACCGGCCTGGACACGCTCACTTTGATCATTCGTATAGCGGAAAGTGACGGGGCGAAGCTCGTTCAGGGCAGCGAGGGCGTCGTCGGGCGCCATTGCCGTAATGGTATCTTTCCAGCGGCGCGAAGAAGCATTATTGAGAATACCCGACACCTTCGCCCAGCCAGTATTATCATTATTGAGGGCGGGGCCATTCTTCGAGCGATCAACAAACTCAAAGCCGCCGCCACTACCGGCGCGGTAGACCATCTGAGCGTGGGTGGCGCCCATACCAACAAAGCCGATCGCGCCGAGTAATGCGCCGCTTCTGGTTGCTGAGCCGTCGGTGTTGCCCATCATCAACAGGTTAGGTCTGGCCATGAACAGATTGCCGTTGGTGTCGAGCGTCATATGATGGGTATAGTTTGTGGCGAATGTGAGGGGATGGTTCGAATCGGTGCCGATAACGCCCCGCGCACCGCCCCAGTTGTCGTGGCTGAAGATCGAGGTGACAACGCCGCCACTTGAGCGCACATTGAGCCGGGCGTGGCTTGTGCCCAGGATGTCGAGCACGCGATTCCAGCCCTGAGGATTATGAACAGCGGTGCTCCCGATGCCGACATCGCCGTTGTTGAGTACTGTGAGCCGCCAGGCATTGCCGTTCCAGAAGCCGATCTGATCGGTGCCGTGGCCGCCGACAAAGCGATTGTCGCTCACCCAGAGGCCGCCGTCGTTGTTGTTTGAGCGCATGCGGCCATTGACGATCAAATCGACCGTTGCTCCGCCGCCGCCGCTCACTTCCAGCCGGGCCGTCGGGCTGTTTGTGCCAAGACCGACATTGCCGCTGCCGGATTCGATAAACAGCCGGCCGGCGGTGGCATCGTGGATGCTCAGGCCATTTTTGCCGCCGCTGCGCTGCTTTAATTGCCAGCTTCGCTCCGGCTCCTCAGCCGGGCGGTAAAAGCTGAGTAACTCTTCCTCGGCCCCGATCCCAACCACACTCAGGGCGTTGTTGGCCGGCTTGAAGATACTGTCTTCGTCCTGAATAATCACACTATCGATCAGATCGGCAAAATCCGACTCTTTCGGGATGGCGCCCTTTTTGAAGTAGTCTTTCAGTATGCCGCGTTGTTTTTTCATCGCATGCTCCTGCTGCTAGGATGAGCCGACCTGGAAATCGAGTTCGATCTGCATGTAGTTGATCCCGGTAAAATACTGCTCCTGGTAGCGCTCCTCGCCGATCAGGTCGATCACATGCCGGCGATCCGATACCAGAATTGCGTCGGACGAGATGCTGTAGGGCGCTTTAACCTCCACAATGGCATGAGAATCATCCCCGGCGCGAATAAAGAGCTTGATGCCGGCTACATAATCGATGTAGGGCCGCTCTTCAACGAAGTTGACGATCAGGTTGGCATTGACCCGGCCGCCGAATACGATCTCGGCGCCGCGATCATAGGCCCAGGGCGCCAGGTAGCGCTGAAGTTCCTGGTTGAGCAATTGCAGGTGGAAGCCGGGGTTGTAGCCCGGCCTGAGCCGCACGCCGAGCCGTACCTGCAAACGAATATAGGCGGGGTTGCTCACCCTGAATTGCGCCGCCGCCGGGGTGCGCGCCGCCAGGTGATCGGTGATCCGGGCCAGGGTGTCGGCAGCCACCTTGGGCTCGAACGGGTCGAAGGGCAGTTTGCCCCTGATGTCGGGAATCACAATCACCTGGATCGCATCTGCCTGCCGCGGATCGCCGGAGGTACCCGCCGGCAGGCATTTTACCTTGTAGATCTCCGGAAACGCTTCCAGCACCATTCGCTCGTAGTCCCAACCGGTCAGGGCGCGATCTTTGTGGCGCAGCCGCTCGCTAATGCGCGTATAGAAGCGCGCCGCGTCTTCGGGGCCTTTGCCGCCACTTGAGCTATAGGGCTGGTGCAAGGCGCGGATCTGCGCTTGCGGTTCGGCCAGGCCGCTGATACTACCCGGCGCCAGTGCTTGCCTCAGATGATCGAGCAGGTTGTTCCGATCGACAAAGGTGGCCCGTACAGCCTGCGCTTCGATCGCCACCGTATCGGCGATACTGCGGCTGTTGCGCGCAACGGCGGCTTTGATCCAATACAGGCCCGCCGGCAGCCTGGTGCTCGGCGCCACAGGCGGCAGATCAATGGTGATGATCCCGCTGTTCAACAGGCCGTTACTGCTGTCGGCAAGTATCCGGCCACGCGCCAGACTCTGCCAGTGATTGCCGTCCAGGTAGTACCAGTCCGGCGGCGTATGGGCCAGGCCGGGGTCGGCGCTGCCCTCGGCCAATTGGAAGAGCAGGGTCAGGTTCTGAGGCGGCGCCAGATCGGCGATCCCGATATACAGCTCGCCCTCGTTGGTATACTGCGGCAAGAAGGGGTACAGTCCATCATCGGCGGGCGCCGGCGCCAGGTGGCCAAACGGCTCCAGGTGGCGCAAACTGCCCCCCGACGGCCCTGCACCTGCGGCCGGGTCGATCGTCTCGCGGGCCACGTAGCCGGCCGTGATGCTTTTGATCTTGGGGGTGTAGGGCTGGTTGACAATATATGGTGCCGGCTCCTTGTTTATGCGGCGATTGGCGTAGCCTGTAGCCGCCTGTGGGTAAACCCGGTGCAGAAAATCGGGGGCCAGCAGTTCGAGTTGCCAGAAACGGCTCCATTCCAGCAATTCGTCGCTTGTATTCAGATGCCTGAGCGTGCGGTAGCCTTTGTACTTCGCTGTGATCGCGCTGCCGCTGATAGTGATGGTTCGCGCTACAGCGGCGTCAGGCTCCGCAAAGAGCTGAAGCGGGGCAATATCGAAGGGCGCCCGCTGGTCGTGCAGCCGGAGTTGAGCCTGAAAGGCGCTGTTCGCGCTTATGGGGCTGGCGATCTTCGTATTCTCGGATTCGGGTGATGCATAGCCGCTATAGCCGCGGTAATACTCCTTGAAGCTGGCCGGCGCTCCGAGCCAGGTGATCTGCAGATCGAAGCTGTCGAGCTTTTTGGCGCACAGTTCGGGGTGCGCGATATACAGGCTGGAGCCGGCCGCAGGCGTAAAGCCGAAGGGTTCAAAGGGCTTTTTCGGATTAAGGGCGCCGTCGTCATTCTGCAAGCTCAGCCCACTGATCCCGCTTACTTGTACCTCCAGTTCGATCTGCTGGAGGCGCAAGGGCAGCAAGGCCCGGTAGATCTGGTCGTTCGCCGCCTGTCTATCGGCCAGAAGCAGTTGCAGCAGCGGCCAGGGGCTACTGATACCGGCGCCCGCCGGGAGCGGCTCGATCGGCGACGCCTGGGAGCTCAGCTTCAACACAAAGGTCAGGATACCGATCTGATCCTCGCCCCGACCGACACTCACCGACTCAAGGCTGATCGGGGCTGGCTCCTCGTCCTCCGGCTGGGCCTGCCTAGCTTCTTGCAGTTCGCCGCCGGCGCTCAGGAGCACGCGGAACGGCCCGTGTTCAAGGGCCGCCTTGATCGCGACCTCTGCGAAATGCTCGGGGCGAAACAGCACCCGCAGCGTGATTGTCCGGTTACCCTCGGCCAGGGCCAGCAGCGGCGAGGCGATCGTAAGGCCCCTGACGGCAGGTGTAACCACCGGATCCTCTGTGGTGGGTGCAGCGCCGAAGGTATGCCAGCGCGGGGTAACTTCGGCGGCCTGGCCGGGCTGGGCCTGCACCAGCGTGGCATCGGGGGCGGCGTAGACATTCTGCCATTGTTCGGCCTCGGCGCGCGGTTCTTGTCGGCCACGCTTTCTATCCTCGGCCAGTTCCAGAATCGTATAGACCTTACGCCAGGCTTCGGTATCCTCGGCGCGCTTCTGAGCGGCGCGCTGTTCGGCGCCGGCCACAGTATCTTTGATCAGCTGGAAATTGGCGGGCAGCATGGACAACTGCTCGCTAATGTATTGCGCATCGTTCTTGGCATCCAACTCCTTAAACGCGCGCTCATTGGGCAGCGGATCACCGGCCGGGGATGGCCCAGGGCCAGGCGGAACATGGCTTCAACACCTGCGTCGATCCCCGCAGCAGCACGACGGGCCGATTCCAGGGCTTCCCAGCGCTTCACCGTTGCCCGTTCGCAGTGGGCGCGTTCGAAAGCCTCATACATGCGCTGCCGCTCCCAGGGTTGTGATCGCTCGCCCTGAGCCGCAATGGCGCGGATGGCGACAAACTCTTCCACCGGCATGTGGAAGTAGCGCTCCAGATCGCGGATCGCCTGGTACCAGCTTACAAGGCCGCTAAACTGCGGCTGCGTAGCCGGTTCGTGGATCTCGCCGAGCGTTTGCTGCAGAAGCAGGGCGAACTTGTCGGGGGCGTAGTCGCGCAACTTTGGCGGATCGAGTGGTTGCCCCGGCCGCTTCTTGCGCCCGGCGGCACGCAGAATATCGTAGATCCGGCGCCAATCTTTGTAGCTGGTATCGACGATCGTCATCAGCGCGTCGAACGCATCGAACGACATGAAAAGCTTATTCTGCTCGATAAAGCTGCGTACATCTTCCCGCTCGCGCAAACGGTGCAGGTCGTAGATTGTATCCACGGCGGCCAGGGTGTTGAAAAACTCGGCGAAATCGGCGCGCCCAAGGGCCTGGAGCAGGTTGCGCTCGAAGTTACGCGGCTCGCTGGTGTCCAATTGAAAGCTGCGATCTCGGTTCGTGCCGGCCTGTTGCAACATAGCGTTGATCTGGGCCCACTCGTCATCGGCGTCACTGCGCCGCTGCTGCAACTCCATCAGGCTCCGGAAGGCCGGCAGCGGCATATGCAGTTCGGTGCCGATATGTCTGGTCAGGGTATCCAGATCCTCCAGCAAACCGCTGCCGGGGGGGCCATCGCGGCCGGGATAGTTCGGCAGCGCAGCGCCGGGGGCGGGTTCGCCCAGTGCCATCGCCAGCATCGCCATAAAGGCCCGCTCGTCGGACTTCAGGTCGATCCATTGTTTGCTGGACTGCGGAAAGAGCCGGGCGACCCGGTACGGATCGTGGCGGGCCTCGGCGATGCCGATCAGCCGGCGCTGCACAAACAGGCTCTTCAGGCTGGCCACCCTGGCCCGGTTCACCACCAGATCGTTGTCGCTGCTGTAGAGCAGATCGTTGCCCTGGCCATCCTGGCCGGCGCGCACCAGCGTACCGGCCGGCACGCTGAATTCCTGCTCGCCCGGGGCCAATTCGAGCAACACATGGACATTATCGGCCTGCGGCGCCCGGCTTGTCAGGCCGAGAGCCTCGCGGTAGGAAAACTCCAGGTGCCGCCGGGTCAGGTCGTTCAATTGGCGGCGAGCGTGCTGGAGCAGATCGAGAAAGGTAAGCAGCAGGGCCAGGTGCGGCCGGGCGGTTATATGTTCGGCCACGCCCGGCGCAGACAACTCGGGCGTAGCGAGGTAGCGTTCGAGCTCGGCAATCTCGATGCCAAACAGCGCCGACCAATCGCCGTCGGGTTGATTCTGCTCGTCAAAGAAGCGCAACTCGTGTGCGTACGCCCTGGCGAAGCGCAGCAGATCGCCAACCGAGCGATCGTCCAGGGCCGCATAAGCCGGATCAAGGGCCGGCAAGGGGCGGGCGGCCTGGCTGGTTCCGTCGCGCTGGATCGATCTCGCCACTATTATTGGTGTTGGGCTGCCGGAATCCTGCGTCACGTTACGCCCCCTGAAGCTTGGTGTTCGTGGTTGCAAACATGCCATTGCCGGAATACTGGGGGTTGGCATCGGGAATTGGCGATCCTGGCCCAGGCGGCGGTTGCTGGGCCGGGCTCTGGATCTCGAAAGTGGCGGTGAACTGGCTGCCCTTGAGCAGCATCGCCTTGCCGCCGGTCTTCATCTTGATGGTCTTCTGGTCGCCTGCCAGAGCCGCGATCTTCAGGGTGCCGGTACCGGGGATGCTGTGCTGAGCGGTGATATAGCTACAACCGGGGACACTCAGCTTTTTCTCGTCGCCATCGACACAAAGCTTCTTGCCGTTAAAGGTAGCCGGCCCGCTGCCGCTGAGGGTACCGGGCTGAACAAACACAATCGCCGGCCCGAAGTTGGGTAGAAAATTGGCCTTGTCGCCCTCAATCAGAATAAAGTCGGCCATAATCGTTTTCTGTTGCGGCATGTTCCAGCGAAGCCGGCAAAAATGCCGCAGCAGATCCTCCTTCAGCATTAAAGAGGTGTGTTCGCCTCGTTGACGTAGAACGGGTAAACCATATTGAAGCGCGAGTTTGTGCTGGGAATCGTATAGGTCAGTGCGATCAGCAAGAGTCCCGGCTGCTCGGCGCTCTCCGACACATCAAGATCGTCGAGGGTAATCCGTGGCTCATGATAGAGGATCGCGTCGGTGATCGCCGTACTGATCGTATTGAGCAGCGATTGGTCGATCTCCTCAAAGGCCACATCATCCAGGGCCGCGCCGAAGGTTTCCTGCATCACCCGCTCACCCAGGCGGGTGGCGAGCAAAATGTGCAGGCTCTGGTGAATATCTTCAACCCCGGCAACAAGGGCCACCTCGGCGCCGCCACGCCGAAAACCGGGCGGGAAACTCCAGCCGGTGCCCAGAAATGCAGCTTCGTCGTGCATGATTCGCCACCCTTTACTTCACATCGACCTTCTGGCCCTTGATCGCCACAGCACCACCGGCCTCCAGGGTAAGGTCTTTGGCGCTCTTGATCACAATGCCGTCTTTGTTCATGGTGATCGTGTTGCCGTGCTGGTCGCTGATGGTTATCGCCTGCTTGTCGTCGTCGAGCAGAATTCTGTTTTTCGCCGGCGTTTCAATCAACAGCGCCGATTTTTCGTCGTCGAGAAAGCTGATTGTGGTGCCTTTTTTGGTCACAATTCCCTTGAGCTTATTTTCTTCGCTCGGCTGCTTAAAAGCACCGGGCGATGTGTTCTTCGAGCTGTAAAGTGCTCCCAGGATCACCGCCTGTCGCGGGTCGTCGTTGAAGAAGCCCACCACCACTTCATCGCCGACTTCGGGCCGGAAGAAAAACCCGCGCCCTTTGCCGGCGTCGGGTGCGGCCAGCCTGGCCCAGATACTATTCTGCTGCGTACCAACAGCGGGGAGCTGCACTTCGACACGCAACTCTTTGCTTGGATCCTCCTTGAAGGCAGCAACCACGCCGATCTGTAGCCCATTTACCGCCGGCAGCAGCCCGGCGCCGGCACCTCACTCAGATCGCGGCGCTCGGCAAAGCCTGCGGCGGCCAGGCCGAACTGGATATCGGTCTGCCAACCGTGCTGATCGACGCGGTGCCTGATGCCGGTGATCACCGTCTTGCCGTTGAAGCGATCGCCGATCCCGCTGATCGCGATCACATCCATCAGCTTGAGTTTGCTGCGGCCGGGGATGCCGATCCGCCCGCGCAGCAGTGCGAAACGGTGGCGCGCCATTATCCCATCCGCCCACGCCTGAAGCTCCTTTTGTTCCAACGGCACCGGATGAGTCAGAATCGGCGGATCGGTTTTCAGGGCGTCCGGCAGTTCGTTGCCCTTCAGATTGCCCTGGGCAAGGGTGAATTTTTTGGCCTTCACGGGACTGGTTCGCTTCTGGGTCTGAATATCCCAGGCGACACTTTGAACATCGGAATACTGGCTGCTGCCGTCGCTCTCGATCTCAAAGTCGAAGATCGGATCGATGCCGAACTGAAATTCGTGCGTCGCCGCCCCGGTCACGGCGAGCTGCGGCAGTGACACACTGCCGTCTTCAACCACCACCAGTAAGCCATTGGCCTCGGCCCGCGCCAGCATAAAATCCCAATCGGTGCAGGCATACTGCACCTGTTGCTGATGGGCGAGCTGTGTTGCGCCGATGCGCCCTTGGTTCAGGCCGAACTTGTCGAGCAGCGACTTGATGATCGCGTCGTCGGTTTTGTCGCGATAAACCGCACTGCTGCGCACCAGCGTCATGGCGAAGGCGGCATCCTTAAGCGTGACACTCAACTGCGAGCCGCGATTATTCGCCTCGACCCGCTGGGCAACAACCAGCCCTTTAAAGACGGTCGCTTCCTGATCGCTTTCGCCTTCATAGCGCAGCCTGATCTCGATCGTTTGGCCCGGCTTGAAAAACTCGCTGTTGCTGATCTCAAACTTCTGCTCGGCCGGGCTGCCGTCGAGCAACACCACCTGCGCCGACGGAATGCGATTAAGATCCCTGATCACGTCGATGCTCAACAGTTCGTATTGAGGCGGCATAGCTTTGCCGCCGCTGAGAATTGTGCTGCTGACAACACTCATCGTGCCGCCTCGTCCCTTTATCTGAGCTTGTCCAGGGGCGGAAAGAAGATCGTCTGGCCGGGAACAAGATTGCGGAAGTCGTCGAGTTGATTAACCTGGGCTACGCGCAGATAGTACCGGGCCGAGCCGTAGATCTCCCTGGTGAGTAGCGGCAACGTATCGCCGCTCTTCACGATCCGCGTATGGGAAAGATCCGGCGAACTCAGGCGCGCCTTGCGCAGCCGCTTGCCCGGCTCCACATCCTCCAAGAAGGTGGTTTTCAGCACAGCGTGCAGCGGAGCACCGCTGCGCTCAAACGCCGTATACTCGATGTTCACCACTTCCAACCGGCAATCGAACTCCTTGAGCACGCCGTCGCCCCACTGGAGTTTCAGATATTTCGGCTCGTGGATATCGCCGTCCATCGACATACAGGCCTTGAGCAAGGCGTCGATCTGATCGCCGACGCTTTTTGTGCCGAGGCCGAGGATGGAACTGATGCCGAAATCCGTAACACCTGTGCCGTCCAACACCAGATCGAGCTTGAGTTGGGTGGAACGACTGGCGATAAAGCGCGGGGTCTGGCTGCTGGTGCTAACACCCTGTTTCTTGCTATAAACATTCTTGTAGTGGGTGCTAACCGAGGTTGGATTAAACATCACCGTCAGGGTCTGCTTGGGCAGGCCGACGCGCATGCGATTGCCATATACTTTGATCTGAAGTTTCTGGAGTTTAAATGGATTCTTGAGCGGCATCTCAGCGCGCTTTCTGTTGTTGGATGATCCGCAGCACCTGGCGTACACACTCCTCGATCAGCGAATCGCGATCGTCGTCGTACGGCGCCGGGCTGTCTTCCACTTCCGGATCCTCGCCTTCATCGGCCCTGGCGGCGGGGCGGGCCGGCTCGGCGACGACGGCCCGAATGATCAACTCGCGAATCTCAACCGGCATGGCTCACAACCTTATTACCTGCAAGCGCTGGTAGGCCAGTTCCATGGTCTCGATCACCACGGTGTTACTTGTGGCATCAAGATCCGACACACTCCACTTCAGCGGGAAGGCCTTGATACACAGCCAGCTTGCGATCGGAATACGCGTATTGTCGAGCAATGTTACAAGCACATTCGAGGGTTTGAACGTGAACAGCGACATGGCCAGATTGAACTCGATCACCAGAGGGCTGCCAACGGTCATACCGCGCTCCAGCACAAGATTGCCGTGCTGAACGCGCTGCGGCAACTGCTGGACATACAAGTTCTGGCCGCCCTCCTCAACATTCTGTGTCTCGATCGTGGTGCTCAGGCCCGCGACCTTCTGAAACAATATGTCGATCGGGTTGGGCACTACGCCCAGAGCCAGAAAGAGCACGCCGAAGCGAAAGCCGAGGGGCGGGCTACCGACAAATGGGAGCGGGCCGGGAATGCTGGGAATATCGACCATGGTGAAGATTGTGGTTGTCGGTTCAGCGGCGTTGTCGCCCAACCGATACCAGCCCCCTTCCTAGAACAAGGCGGTTCGCCGGAAGCGCAGCGTTTCGGCGAACCATGGCTTAGAGATATTCGATCTGTAATCCATGGGCAACCAGCTCGATCGTCTCAACGGCAACCTCGTTGGAGTTCGCGTCGAAGGTCGGGGCGTCGATTTTGGTCGGCAACGCCCCGAGTACCTTCCAACGCACCACCGGCGCACCGGTTTCATCGCACAGATCGACCAGGATATCCTGGGTTGCGGTTTTGAACGGATCGGCGTAGGCATCGCGAACCCAGCGACTAAGCAGATCCTTGCCCTTGATAATCCCGCGCTTCATCGTCAGCTTGATCGGCTGGCGCATCCCGGGGATAATCTTGGCGCCCATCACAAAACTCAGCCCGTGCTTGTAGATCACTTCTTCGTAGGCAAGGCTCAGACCGCTTACCTCGGCGAAGCCGATTGTCTCGGCGCCGACGGTGACGCGGTAGTTATAGAGCGGCAGCGGGTAAGTTTGCTTGATGGTTGCTTTATCGCTGGCCATAGGCTTACGGCTACGCCTCCTCGATAAAGATCGCGTCGGCCCGTAGTTCCATGCTCTCGATCGCCGCATCGTTGGAGTTGGCGTCGAAGGTGGGCGCGTCGAGTTTGGTTGGAAAGGCGTTGATCACCTTCCAGCTAATCACCGCCTCGCCCTTCTCATCGCAGAGCCTGACGTAAATATCCTTCTTCTCCACCTGGTTGATCTGGATGCCGGCGATCCATGTGTAAAAAGTAGCCACGCTCTGGGCGCGGATCACGCCCTTTTTCAGCGTAATATTCGTGGCCGTCGCCTGCGAAGGCATATGCAGCACGCGCGGGCCGGGCGCCTTCTGATCCGTGTTGCTCTCTTTGTAGGTATAGGTCTCGTAGGCAATACTCAACCCCGCGACCTCGGTAAATGCGATCGCCACGCCGCCGATCTCAACCTTGTAGTTATAGACGGGCAACGGGTAGTTTTGCTTGATCTCGCCTGCCGTGAGCGCCACTGCGATACTCCTTTACATTCGGTTGCTGCGGCGTGTTACGCCTCCTGCAGCTTGTGGGTAAAGCGGAGAATGATGAACTCGGCCGGCCGCACAGCCGCAATGCCGATATCGACAATCATGCGCCCCTCCAGCACATCCTGGGCAGTCATGGTTTTACCGAGGCCCACATTCACAAAATAGGCCGCCTCGGGGGTGGGGCCGGCCAGGGCGCCCTGCTCCCACAGACCGTAGAGGTAGCTCTCGATCATGGCCTTTACTTTAAGCCAGGTGGTGGCGTCGTTGGGCTCGAACACGGCGAAGGCACTGGCCTTCTGCACCGACTCTTCGATCATAATAAAGAGCCGGCGGACGGGGATATAGCGCCATTCGTTGTCGTTGCCGGCCAGGGTGCGTGCGCCCCAGATCAATGTTCCCTTGCCGGTAAAGGCGCGGATCGCGTTGATCGACTTCCCGCCGGTGGGATCGACATTCAGGCTCTCCTGACCCTCGTGGGTGATTTTGGCCACCGGGCCGATCACCGCAGCCAGGCTGACATTGGCCGGCGCCTTCCAGACACCGCGGTCGCGATCGACACTTGCATACACGCCGGCAACCGCAGCACTGGGCGGAAGTACCACCCGCTGCTGGCCGAGGGCCGCCTTGATCTGGTTGTAAAGCGCCGTATTGTCCGTCTTGAGCATGTCGAGGGTCTGGGCGCCCGCCTGATTGCCGGTCGTCTGCTTATCCAGCGCAACGCCCCCGTTTCCCCTGGTGGCAGTAAGGGTATCTTCGCCGCTGCCGTTGACGCTGATCGTAAAGCCCTGGGCTGCCGGCGTATTGAGCACGCTCTGCCAGGCGCCAACAACGGCACTGCCGTTTGTATCCGCACTGACCGTGATTGTCAGCACGTTCTCGGGGCTTACATTGAACGTCGGCGTTTCGGTCGCGCCCTCCCTGCTGATGATCACCCGCGGGTCGTCGTCGGCGCTGCCCCGATACGTGACGAGAATACCGTCAGCGCCGAAGGCTCTTTGCCAGGTGACCGTCGTAACCTCGGCCGACTCGAGCCCAACCAGGTTCTCGGCATAATCGTAACTCAGAGTGGTCTGGAGGTAGGGGTGATAGGCGGCGCCATAGGCCAGGTTGTTAATGCCGATATTGTTTCGGAACTCGGCCACTGCTGCCGTACCCACGGCGTCATCATTCGGCAGCGGCTTGATATCGAAGATAGCGAAGCGATCACCAAGTTGCTTGCACTGGGCCAGGGCCTCCTGGCAGAGGGTGTAGTAATCGGCGGCGGGCAGGCTCACAGCGTCGCTAAGCAAAATCAGGGTTGGCTCATCTTCTTTCGCCAGGGCCGCCAGCCCGGCCGAAAAACCGGCTTTATTCGCGGCGTTGTTGTAGTTCCCCACCGAGACGATATAGCAACTACCGCCGCCATTCTGAAAATACAGGCTCAGGTTGTGGTAAAGGGTATACTCGTTGGGCGGGGTGTTGCGGGTGATCGATTGCAGCGTGCGCAGGTTCGAGCCGTTGGCGGCACTGACGGCAACACGAAAGCTACTCGGGCTAGCCCCGCCGAAGCGATCACGGTACTCGAGCATCGTGTTGATACGCGCCACAACCGGCACGACATTGCCCGCTGCGTCGGGGTTTGGGCCAACCTCGGTGTAGCCGATAAACGCCGGGATCGCCGTCGAGACCTCCGCAACCGAGGGTGGGAGGGTTGCGATCTCCTCAACGTAGACGCCTGGGGTTCGATAGGTAGCCATACGCTTCAGCCTCCAGATGATGTATTGGGCCGGGTGACATACGTAACGACCTGAAACAGGCAAGCCCCAGGGGGCGCGCCGGCGAAGGTGGTGTAGTTGCGCAGAGCAGGGTTGGGCAGCGGGTCGATCAGCACATTGTCGTTGTGCAGCAACTGGATCGCCTTGCGGGTACTTTGCTGGCATGTAACCGGCTGCTGCGACACAAAGCGCATGCGCTGCAAGGTGGGGTATTGCTCGGCCAGGGCCGTGGCGATCGGATCGGCCGGATCAGGCTGCTCCAGGCTGGTTGGCGCGCTGAACTTTAGCCCGGCGCCATTTTTGCCCTTGTCTCTGATCGCAAAGTTGCCGGCGGCGCTGTTGGCGACAACATAATAGGCCCAGGTAAGCTGACTGGCCTGAAAATCGATCCGGTACAACCCCGCATCAGGCCCGACACCCGGTATCGCCGCGCCATAGTCGATCCATACCTCGGCGAAAATGTCGTGCGCCGGCCTGGGCGTCGTCGCATAATCGATCAGCACCCGGTCACCGGCCCTGGCCGCACTCGTGTCGATCACAAGCAGTTTCGCCGCCGCATCGTAGGAACGCACATCCAGCGCCCGGCCCGGCCCCTGCACGGTAAAATCCGTCGCCTGCAACCCGGCGGCCGGTCGCCCGGCAAGGGTCAGAGCGGTTGTTTGTGCGTCCGCCGGCAGCACAACCCCCTCGCTCGCCCGGCTCGTACGCGGCTCAAGCTGCAAGCCAACAGGATTGCCGTCACTTACCTGGCTATTACGATAGACAAGCGCTGCGGCCTGGGTCGGGGCCGACAGATCGGTGAACAGCGTGAAATCGGGGTTACGCAGCCGGAGCTGAAACCCAAATTGCATCCCCGGCGCCAATGGGATCAGGGGCGCGCCGCCCACAATTGGGGCAAATCCGCACCCCGTCGGGGAGATCCTTCAGCAGGCAGCGATAATTCCCGAGCAAGCGCCGGGTTTGCGGGGCCGGCTCAATCACCAGATCGCGGCAGCGCCCATCGCTGTAGTAGGCATGGGTAAGTTGCAAACTCAACAGCGGCAGGTAGTTCATAGCGATGTGTTGATCACCTTTTCGGTCAACTCCGGCGCCGCCAGGGCTTCTTCGTCCTGGAACACAACCATTTTCACCCGGTACAACACCGAAGGGTGATACGAAACGCGCAACGCATTCCAAACTTCATTTTGCTGAGCGAAGGGCAGCGTAACCAACTCCACCACCAGGCGCTCGATCGATTCGCTTAAGGCCGGCGAATCGGGGCGAGTAAACACCCGGTGATTCTGAAAATAGCGGATCACCAGCGAGAGTGCGTAGAGCGAATCGACATACTTCACCGAGCGCGCCACAAACAGCACATACAGGTTCAGCCTGATATCGGGTTGAACCACTTGCTGCACACCATTGGGGGAAGTGCGCCGGTACAGATCGGGGGCGCGCAGGGTGTTTTCGGCTTCCAGATTGAGCAGCAACAACGAAACCGCACCGGCCCGAAATGTGAGCGGCTCCATCTTTTCGCCGTCGATGAAATCCACCGGATCGGGCTGCGAGCCGTCGTGGCCAAGGCTCAGGCGCATATAATCGTTGAGTTGCTGCTTCAGAAACACCAGAGCGTCACCGATCATCGCGTAGCGAACCTTTCGGTTTCGACAAAGATCAGGAAGTAGCCGTCACGTTCAGCTCAACCTCGGCGGGTTGCGCCTCGGCCATGGCAAGTTCTTCCTCCAGAACCTGGATGGCGCCGCTGATCCGCAGCATGGTGTCGCGCAAGTTCTGCTGCTTCTGCTCCAGTTCAGCCAGCATGCGCTGGCCGCTCGTACTCGGCCTTTAGTTCTGACAGGCGGGTGGTAAGTCGCGAATGCATGGCGATCCCTCGTTATCGTTGCGCCGCCCCTGTGTGCGCGAGGGCCAGGGCGAAATCTCCTGATTTATCGCATTGTTGGGCGGCTTCGCGGCGCAACAAGCAGCGATATGGTTCCGGCCTTTACCCTGCTGAACCGGATCAAGCTTGTTCCGAGTCCTCGGGATTCAACAACTTCGCAACAGTGGTATGTAGGGGCTGTAATTCGGTTTCCAGGAATACCACCAGTTCCGCAAAGCTCTCGAAGCCCCAGTGTTGCGGCGGGCCACTTACGGTTTCAACCACAAAACGTGGCGCAGATCCATCGGCCGGCGCAAACCAGCAACGGATCAGATACGACCGGTAACTCGCCGACCGGGATGGTAGCACGTCGGCTCTCGCTCACTACCCGCTTGATGCACGTACATAAGGCGTGTCGGGTGACTACAATAGGTAAGACATGGCTAGCACCAACATAGCAGCCGACTGTCGGATAAACTGTCGGATGCACTGTCGGATAAACTGTCGGATCACGCCAACCAATCGTTATGTCTTGTTTCGCTAATCCATAGGTCAACCCATTTTTGACCACCAGGCGGAGCAATGTGTGCTATGCTGGCACTCAGCTATCCCTGCGCCGCAACTGGATGAGGACTATGGAAGTAGTCTGCCGCCTCCGTCTACTAGGCGTACCCGGCTTCGAGCGTGATGGCGTGATTCGGCCGATCACAGCTCCGCCGAAGGCGTTGGCACTCCTCGGCTATCTTGCGCTCCAGCGCGAGCCGGCAACGCGTAGCCAGCTTGCGGGGTTACTCTGGGGCGAAACAACCGATCAGCGGAGCCGGCGCAATCTTACCCACACACTCGGGCAAATCGCCGCCGTTATTCCGGGTTGTTTGCAAGCCGCGCCGCAGATTGTGGGCCTGGCGCCGGCCGGTGCCGTATGGACAGACGTGCATGCCTGTGCCGAGTTCCTGGCCCATCCGAACGACGCCAACCACCCGACGCACCTGGATCCGCAGCGGATCAGTGATCTGGAGCGCGGCGTAAGCCTGTATCGCGGCGAGTTTCTGGCCGGCCTTGTGCTGCCGGGCTGCTCCGAGTTCGAAACCTGGCTGGTGCGCGAGCGTGAGCGCTGGCGCCAGCAGGTGATCACCAGCCTGATTGCCCTGGTGCGCCACTACACCTATCAGCGCCACAACGAGCGCGCCGAATGGTATGTCCGCCGTTTAGTTGAGCTTGAACCCTGGCACGAAGAGGGCCACCGGGCGCTGATGTTGCTGCTGGCCTCTAGTGGGCGGCGCAGCGAAGCCCTGGCCTCGTATGAGTGGCTGCAGCGAATGCTCGCCAGCGAGCTTGGCGTAAGCCCGGCCGACGAAACACGGGCGCTCTACGAGCGGATCCGCAGCGGAATGCTGCTGCGTGAGGTTGGCGTCAGCACTCAGGCCATGCAGGTTGCCGTGGGCCAGGCCGCGCTGCCGGCCGCGCAGCATTGCGATTGGGGCGATGCACCCCCGGCCAGGCATTGCTACGGGCGGGTGAACGAACTTGCCGGCCTTGAGGCACTGGTTTTTGCGCAGCGCTGCCGGGTTGTTGCGGTGCTCGGCATGGGCGGGATCGGCAAAACTTTACTTACGGCCTATTTTGCCCGCACCCGCAGCAGCGGTTTTGCGGCGGTTGTCTGGCGCTCCCTGGTAAATGCGCCGCCGCTGCCCGAGTTGCTGCGCAGCCTGATCGCGGCCCTCGCCGACGAGCCGCGGCGCCGGCGGCGACCCACTCGATGAGCAATTGGCCCACTTACTGAGATTGCTCAGTCGGCAGCGCTGCCTGCTGGTGCTCGATAACTGCGAGAGTATGTTGCAGGCCGGTGCGCGGGCGGGCGTCTACCTGCCCGACTACGCGCCCTACGGGCAGTTGTTGCGGCGCCTGAGTAGCGGCGAGCACCAGAGTTGTCTACTTCTTACCAGCCGTGAACAACTGCCGGGCTTTCATCTGCTTCAGGCCGAAAACGAACGGGTGGCTTCGCTCCAGATCGGCGGACTATCGGCCGCTGCCTGCCACGAACTGCTCCTGTCGCATGGACTCAATGTCCCGCCGGTGGGCGAACGTATCTTGACCGAGCACTACTCGGGCAGCCCACTGGCGCTGCAGATCGTCGCCGAGACGGTCAAGGAGATTTTGCCGGCAACCTGGATTCCTTTCTGCGCGCGGAGAGCCTGATTTTCGACGATATCCGTGATGTGCTGGATCAGCAGTGGGCGCGCCTGACACCTCTGGAGCAGGATGTGCTGCTCTGGCTGGCCATTGAGCGCGAACCCCTCAGGGCCGAAACACTGCGCGCCAACCTGCTCGGCCACGGCGGGGGCATGGCGTTGATCGAGGTTCTGCGCTCGCTGCGCCGCCGTTCCTTGATCGAGCAGTGCGACGACTCTTTCACGCTCCAGAGCGTCGTCGCCGAGTATCTGACTCAGCACCTGATCGAGGTCGTCAGCGGCGAGATCGAGGGTGGGGTCTGGCAGCGCTTTCAAAGCCATGCCCTGGTAAAGGCCCCGGCCAGGGCGTATGTGCGCGCGAATCAGGTGCGGCTGCTTGTTGCGCCCCTCGCCGAAAGGCTTCTGGCCCGCCTGGGCCGCGAGGGCTTGTCTAGCCGCCTGCGCGCCGGACTCGCTGCATTACAGGTCGGCGGGCTGCGCATCCCCGGCTATGCAGCCGGCAACGTGCTCAACCTGCTGATCCACCTCGGCTATGATCTCAAAGGCTTCGACTGCTCGCACCTAAGTGTCTGGCAGGCCCACCTTGCACACGCCCGCCTCCCACATACCAACTTCGCCCACGCCGATCTGACGGGCTCGGTTTTCAAAGAAGCATTCCGCCCCCAAAACACCCTGGCCTGGAGTCCCGACGGGTTGCTGTTGGCTGCCGCAGGCGATGGCGCGGTGTATGTATGGCGGCTGGCAGATCACCAACTCGCCGCGATCTGTCGCGGCAGCACCGGCTATGCCTACGCCCTCGTCTTCAGCCCCGACAGTACGCGCCTTGCCTGTGCCGGCACCGATCCTACGATCCGGGTCTGGGAAGTGGGCACCTGTCAACCCCTGGCCGCCCTGCGCGGCCATACGGGTACGATCTATAGCCTGGCCTGGGCGCCCGATGGCGCTACGATCTACAGTGCCGGCGCCGACCACACCATCTGCGCATGGCAGTTGGCCGGCGAGAGCCGCACAATTGTCGGCCGCCATAGTGATGAAGTGCATGCCCTGGCGCTGAGCGTCGATGGCGCATACCTCGTAAGCGGCGGCCTGGATCGGCAGGTATGGCTGTGGGATGTGCACGGCCCGGCCGGCAAAGCGTTGCAGGCCGCTACGGGGCTACAGCCATGCTGCGGCGGTACGCGCAGTTGCCCTGAGCAGCGATGGGCGGGTTGCCGCAGGTAGCTTCGACGGAGTGCAGGTTTGGGATGGGCGCAGCGGCGCGCCACTGACCGAGCTATTGCCGCCAGGACAACCCGTCGGGGCCGTAGATCTCGCTTTTAGCCCCGACAACACGGCACTGGTTGTAGCTGGCGAGCCGGGGCTGCGGATCTGGGATACGCACACTTGGAAGCTGCGCAGCATCCGCTATGGCGACGCCCAGACCACCCAGCGGGTAGCCTGGAGCCCCGACGGCGCCTACCTCGCCAGCCTCGGGGTCGATCTGATCCGGATCTGGGAACTTCAGGCCGGGTTGGTGGTGCATACATTGCGCGGCTACTCCGACCAAGTGCTGAGTCTGGTCTTCAGCCCCGACGGCGCCAGCGCCGCCAGTAGCCATGTCGATGATCGCATCTGTATCTGGGATGTAGCAACCTGGGAGGTACGCCAGACCCTCGGCGGGCACCAGGGCTGGATCCGTGATGTGCGCTTTCACCCCGATGGGCAAACTGTGATCAGCGCGAGTTTCGACCAGACGATCCGGCGCTGGGATCAGAGCAGCGGACGCCAACTCACGGTGTTGCGCGGCCACCACGCCTGGATCGACTGCCTGGCGTTGAGCCCCGATGGCGTGTATATGGCGACCGGCAGCTACGACCGCAGCGTGTGGCTGTGGGAAATCGCCACGAACCATGTCCTGCACACCCTGCACGGCCACAGCGGCACCGTCGCCGGGCTGGCCTTCAGCCCCGATGGAGCACTATTGGGCAGCGCTTCGGCCGACACCAGCATACGGCTCTGGGATGTGCGAACCGGCGCAGCGCTGGCGGTGCTGCAAGGCCATACGAAAGCCGTCTGCGACCTGCTGTTCGATCAGAGCGGGCATCTCCTGATCAGCGGCGGCTATGATCAGCGTATTCTGCTCTGGGATGTGAGCACAGGCCGCAACCTGGGTAGCCTGGACGGCCATACAGGGATCGTCTGCGAGCTTGCCCTCAGCCCCGACGGCGCCACTCTGGCCAGTTGCGGCGGCGGTGATCATACGGTGCGGCTCTGGGATCTAAACCGCGGCGCGCCGATCCATAGCCTGAAGCACCCGGGCTGGGTGGTTTCGATCGCCTTCAGCCCCGATGGCGCCGGTCTGGTGAGCGGTAGTGAAGATGGCCGGCTACGCCGCTGGGACGTAGCCAGTGGTAAAATGCTGCACGAATGGCGCGCACCCGGCCCTTACGCCGGAATGGATATCAGCGGGATTAGTGGCGTCAGCGAGGCCCAGCGCCAGACACTCCGCGCCCTCGGCGCGATCGAAATGGGTTGATCTCACGCCATGCGATACGCAGCATAGGACGGAAGTTTGGATCCGTCGATATGTCGAGACACCATCAATGAATGTGCATTTACACCATATTGCAGTGCTCACACATGGATTGTCGGCAGTCGAAGAGTCGCTTCCAGCGGAACTCGAACGTCTGGGCGTTGATGTCTTCCCCAGTGAAGGCACCAAAGAGCAGTACATTGATTTATCGGCTTCCGGTCGTCCATCGCTGTTGCTCATCGAGTCCATCGGCGATGGTCCATACCGGAACGCATTGCAGAAACGCGGTGCGGGACTGCATCATATCGGGTTTGTGACCGATCACATAGGCAATGCAGTAGACTACTTCGCACAGCAGCGATTGCTGCTGCATCCGATCACACTCAAAACCGTTGCACAGGGCGTAATCTGGATGTGCCGGCCCGAGATTCCGTTCCTCGTCGAACTCGTGGATGTCGCAGGATCCGAAGTGCTGCAACCAACCCGGATCAGCCTGGCGATTCCGCAGCTACGAGTCGATCACATCGATTGGTTGCCCGACATGTCTCTCAGCCGATCCGATAACTCCTCGATTTGGATTTCGACAGGCTCGGTATCATTCCACATCACGCCGTAGCCGAACTATTGCCACAACCCGGAGCCGGAACGCAGCGTATGAGCGGCACGCGGCATATTTGATGGATGTCAGTTATGTGCAGACGGTTGGAGCGCTGGCTCGCTGTGCTGAAAGCCCCGCGCGATCAGATAGACCGCCAGCGTTACCTCCAGCAGTGCAGTCGGTGCGTTCAGCGCAAAATAGGCAACCGTCACGATCTGGATCTGATCAAGCATATAAAGAATCGTCGCCACAAGGGTCAACGCCGTTCCAACCAACCCCCAGATCGCCAACCAGCGCGGAATCACCCCGGTGCGCAAGAATGCCCGGTACAAGAAAAGACCCCCGATGCTCCAGGGAAGGATCATGCCGATGTGATTCAGCCAGTCCCGCCCTTGACGGAGCAACCCACCGATCAATGCGGCATCCGCTGCAGCCGGAGCGCCAGCCTGGGCAAGCCGGCGTCCCAGGGCCAGCAAGAGTAACAGGGTGACGATCCCCACAAACAGAAATCCGGCACCGATACTGCGAAACGTGACGTAGGCAAGCGCACTGTTGCGGCTATCTATCCTCACCAGAGGGTACATAATGACGGCGATGGCCACGTAGATCACGGCCATTGCCGCCTGAAAGAACACCGCGACCAGGATCCGTGATTCGTGCGCAGCCAATGTTTCCAGATAGTCGGACGCTTCGAGTGCCGGAACCGAATTAAGAACCCCACAGACAATGGCGGCGATCAATAATGCCCCAAACATGCTCGCCGTCTGCCGGGTTGTCTCGGGATGCCGAAGCTCCGAAGGATTGATCGCCATACGCGCATCCTTATGCTGTCGCGCAGTAATACGTTTGTTCGTAGCCATAACAACCTCCTGTGTTATTCCGATTCCACCTGACTCTAGCGCCACCACGGTTGTACCGTCGAGCGACGAAAGTAGGACGGAAAGTATGATCAGGGTGTTAAGGCAAACGACCGGCAGCACAGCCATGTGGCTTACCGCAGGCCGTGCTTGCGGGCGCGGATCACCGCTCAACGATCACCCCCTCAGGATGCTCCATCACCGCTGTGCCCGTAATTTGCCTCCCTATAGGCATGCCGCAGAACTAAACCAGGCTGCGCGGCACTACGTACGAGCGTTGCAGGCACCTGCCCGAGTGACCAGGCTCCGCGACGGCACAAGACCGAGCGCGGTTGCTTCTGTCGCCTGATGCGCGCCGATGCGGTTGGCGCTACACTCTATGCAGAGACAAAGCGAAGAGCCTGGCGGCACGGAATCGACCAAGCTCAAGCTATGCACAGGAAATCTACTCCGGGAGGGTCATATGACATCATTGCATCGGCTCATCGCAATTGTTCTGATCTGGCTGGTCGCCGGCGGCGTGCTGATTACGATGTTCAACATCGCGACATTGGGTGTTATCACGCTACCGGGCGTACTGATTCTGGCCGCAATCATTATGAGCGGCGCCGCCTATGGAACCGGTGCGGTGGCACGGGCCGGCGCAGTTGCAACAGATCACCGTATGCGCGACAAAATGGGCAGCGAGATGCGGTCGTAGCCGTCCGCGACGGAGAGGAAAGGCAACCCGGTATGCACGGCCGCAGCACGGTCAGGAATCAAGCATCAGGCATCTTGTTACCGTGCATGCGGGCTTGGCGCTCGCATTCGTGGGCTGATGTGGTATGACTTCCCAAGTTAGACTGCCCGAAATGACCGCCGATGATGCAGCGCACCTCCTGCGCTGCTTCGCCGATCACGGGATCGTGGTCTGGGTGGACGGCGGCTGGGCGGTGGATGCCCTGCTTGGCGCACAGACCCGCCGCCACGCCGATCTCGATATCGCCCTGGAGCACGCCGATGTGCCGCAATTACGCGCGTTGCTGGCGGCCCAGGGTTTTGTGGACGTTCCCCGTGATGATACCCGCGAGGAGAATTTTGTGCTCGGCGACGCCTACGGACGGCAGGTCGATGTGCATTCCTTTACCTTCGATGCGGCCGGCCGCTGCATCTTCGGCTGCCCCTATCCGCCCGATTCTCTGACCGGCCTCGGTGTCATTGGCGGTGTCGTGGCACGCTGCATCTCGGCCGAATGGCTGGTGCAGTTTCACACCGGCTACCCGCATGACGCCGATGACAAACACGATGTCTTTGCGCTCTGTGCGCGCTTTCAGATTGCGCTGCCGCCGGAGTATCGTCCCGGTGACGGCGACCGCCTCCATCTTTGCGGGCCGGCAGTTGCCAAACGCACCAGAGACACGTCCAGGTAATGGCGTACCTGTACTCTTCATCCTACAACAGCAAATCGCAGTCGTACGTATTGTCGTCGTTGTTAGATGAAGGCCATCCAATGCTGCCGCGCTTTCGATCCGCTCTTCTCGCATTCGTCGTTCTGGCACTCATCACACTAAGCGTCTTCCGTCCGGTTCAGGCCGATACAACCGCTCATGCGCTGTGTGTCTCCGGTAGCGCAGTCAATTTTACCCAGAATTGGTCGAATACCGCTCTGATCACCACCAATGACAGTTGGGCCGGTGTGCCGAGTGTGGAAGGCTATCGCGGCGATGGTCTCACTGTCGCTATTGATGCGGATCCGCGCACCATCACCGGAGACGGGACGCCGGTTCTGGATGTGAACGCCAACCAGACCAACCCCAGTGACAGTGCAACCGGCGGTGTCTCTGAATTTGAAATCACAGATCCGGTGGTTGCCTTACAAGGCTCCGGCACTGCCGATGCGCCCTATCTGATTATTACGCTTAACAGCACAGGTTCATCGGCGAGCACGCTGGCCTATACTGTGCGCGACATCGACGGCAGCAGCGATAACGCAGTTCAGCAGTTCAATGTGCAATATCGCGTCGGTACCTCCGGCGCGTGGACGAATGTCCCCGGCGGGTATCTTCCCGATGCATCGGTCGGCCCTAGCCTGACCCAGGATACGCCGGTTGCCGCGTATGCACTGCCGGCCGGCTTCAACGACGCCGGCACGGTGCAATTGCGCTTTATGACAACCAACGCAACCAGTAGCGATGAGTGGCTGGGCGTGGACGATATTGTGATCACGCCGACATGCGGGACGCCTGACCCCTGTGCGGCTATCACGTTCCCTTATACCCTGCCGAACAACGCGCCCGCCGAGTTGATCACTGCGATTGAGTGCGCCAATGCCAACGCCACGGCAGACGTGATTAACCTGAATGGTCAGACCGTCACATTAACCGACTCGTTCGGTGATTTCAGCGGCGCAACCGGCCTGCCGCAAGTTACCACCAACATCACTGTCCGCAATGGCACGATCACGCGCAGTGGTGCGAACGAATTCCGCTTCTTCAGCGTCAGTAACACGGGTAACTTGACCGTGCGCGACATGACGATCACCAACGGAGGTGGTGCGACCTATTCCAACAATGGCGGGTCGATCGGTACGCAAGGACTTTCCAGCACGCTGACCGTGATCAACACGACCATCTCGGGGTCGCAAAACAATGATCTCTTTAACGGTAGCGCGATCTACTCCAACGCCAACTTTACGCTGGTCAACTCGAGCATAGTGGGTAACAGGGGTGGGCGTGGCACGATTGCGGCCGGCAACGGTCCAGTGCTAATCCAAAATACCCTGATCGCAGGCAATTCCGGCCCGGCAACAGTTAATGGGGCGGGTGGCGTGTATTTCGGCAGCGTTTCTTCTGCCACCATCGTCAACAGCACCATCGTGGGCAATTACACCGGCGCCACCGCTGCGACGCAGTCGGGTGGCATCTTCGCCAACACCGGCACGGTTAACCTGACCATCCATAACAGCATCATCTGGGGCAACCGTAATAGCGGTAATACTGCCCCGCAAGTCGTGAATGTTACGGCTGGCACGAATACAGTCACCAACAGCCTCATTGAGGACGGCATCTTTGGTTCGCTGGATAGTGACCCGCTGTTTGTGACACCCATCACGGCGTC
>JAAUQO010000332.1 GCA_012032775.1 Oscillochloris sp.
CAGGGCAGCATGAAGCTGTTGCAACATCATTTCTCTGGGAATGTTCATGCCAATAAAGACCAGTTCCTGCCGCCGATCTCCATACGGCTCCTGCCAAACATCGGCAATCGCGGCACGGGTTTCCGGGTCGTCCGTCCAGTCGTCCTCGGCATTGCTCGCCCACCAGAAGCCGCCTGGCTCACTGCGGCAGACCCCGCCTGCCTGCGACCAGATGCCGATCCAGTCCGGGCGCGAGGCCAGCCAGAACAGCCCCTTTGAGCGGATTACCCCGTCCCATTCGTCGTTGATAAAATCCCAGAACCGTTGCGGGTGCAGCGGTCGCCGGGCGCGATAGACGAAGCTGCTGATGCCATACTCCTCCGTTTCGGGGATGTGCTGCCCTTGCAACTCTTTGGCCCAGCCAGGAGCCTGCTGCGCGGCGTCCAGATCGAACCGGCCCGTGTGCAACACCGTCTCCAGCGGCACCCGTCCGTGGTTGGCATGCACGATGTGGGCATCCGGGTTGAGATGGCGAATCATGGCTTCTAATCCGGCAAGCTGATCCGCATCCACCAGATCAATCTTGTTCAGCACAATGACATTCGCAAACTCGACCTGATCGACGAGCAGATCCACGATGGAGCGGTCGTCGTCCGCGCTCATGCCCATTTGCCGATCTTGCAGGTCATCGGTGGAACCAAAGTCGAGCAGAAAGCGGTTGGCATCCACGACCGTCACCAGCGTATCCAAGTCGGCCACCTCGCCCAGGCAACGGCCCTCTTCATCGGCAAAGGTAAAGGTGACGGCAATCGGCAGAGGTTCGGCGATGCCGGTGGCTTCAACCAGCAGATAGTCGAAGCGGCCATCCTGCGCCAGCTTACTCACTTCGATCAGCAGGTCGTCGCGCAGGGTGCAACACTAAGGGCCGCCGCCACGGCAGAGCGACCGGCCGGCGTAATCCGGGCCGGCGCTGCCACAGTATCGGCGGCGGGATACACGGCCTGGGCGATCGGTGCGCCCGCCGAGAGCGCGATCAAGGTGCCGGCCAGAAGTGAGAGTGTCGCCAGGCGCAGCGCAGGGCGAAGCAGTTCGCGTGGCGCCGGCTGCGCTGTACAGACGGTCTTTCGCCCGGTAGGACGCAACTGCGGCGCCCGTAGCGCCGCATCAGATGTGATAGGCGCATGCAACAGGCGATCCAACAAGGCAAGATCCTGATCGGGAGTAAGACCGAGCAATCGCTCCAGTAATGCATCGGATGCAGACGGTTGTGCCGAAGAAGCCACAACAACCGACGACAAATGGTTCGCGGTAGACATCACACCCTCCCTGAAGTACAGAATACAGGGTACAGCCGGGCAGGAGGTGACGAGGCTGAACGGTCCGGCGAGCTATTTGAAGAATAAGTATATGCTTAGTAGATTATTTTCGCCAACGACAGGTTTACGCAGCGCCGCATGGATACCACGATCCCCGCCATGAGGAGAGAATCGAGGTAGCATACGGCGCGGCGAGCACCAAGCGTTGCGCAACCACATGTGGCGAGCGCCCGATCAACCTGTGCGCTCAATTCCGGCGCCGACGGCAAGCATATCCGGTTCAGACGCCGGTTGGGGTTGTTCTTCGCGCAGGGCGCGGCGCAGCACTTTCCCGATCATGGTGCGCGGCAACTCGGTGCGAAACTCGATCAAGGCCGGAACCTTGTACGAAGTCAGTCGTTTGTGCAAAAACGCCAGCAACTCGGCTTCGGTAAGTGTAGCGCCCGGCTCGCGCACCACATACGCCTTTACACGCTCGCCGGCGTAGGCATCGGGGATGCCGATTACCACGCCATCGCGCACCCTGGGATGCCGGAGCAATACCTGTTCCACCTCACGCGGGAAGACGTTGAAACCGCCGACGATAATCAGATCCTTCTTGCGATCGGTGATATAGCAATAACCGTCTTCGTCGAGATAGCCGATATCGCCGCTGCGCAACCAGCCATCAACAATCGCCTCACGGGTCAGGTCGGGGCGATTGTAATAGCCGAGCATCAGCGTCGGGCTACGCAACACAATCTCGCCAAGTTCGCCGGGCGTCGGATCGGGCTTGCCGTCGAGTCCCATAATCCGCACCTCAACATCGGGGAAGGGAATACCGATGCTGCCGATCTTATGCGTACCGCGATATGGATTGGCCATAATCGCCGTGACCGCTTCAGTCAGGCCGTAACCCTCGATCATGCGGGCGCCGCTGCGCGCCTCGAACGCCTGCTTAATCTGCGGTGTCAGTGGCGCGGCGCCGACAAAGATCCCCTTCAAGCTGCGCAGATCATAGCGTTCGAGATCGGGAGCATCGGCCAGCGCCGCGAACATCGTCGGCACACCGGTGAAAAACGTCGGGAGGTAAAGAGCGATCGATCGCAGCACATCGCCCACATTGAAGCGCGGCAGCAACACGATCGAGCCGCCGGCAAGCATCACCGCGTTCATATTCACGCTCATGCCGTAGCCATGGAAGAGCGGCAGCACCGCCAGAATCCGATCTTCGGCGCCGAGATCGCCCCATGCCCGGAGTTGATGGGCATTTGCGACACAGGCAGCATGCGAGAGCATAATTCCCTTGGCCTCGCCGGTTGTGCCGCCGCTATAAAGCAAGACCGCCATACAGCCGGGCGTGGCCGGGTAGGGTTGAAAATGCGCGGGCAGCGGTGTGGCCAGGAGCCGCTCGACACGTAGGTACGACCCATTGGGAAGTGCGCGCCGTTCACGCGATTCGCGGAAACTCATAAGCAAGCGTAACGGCAGCGTCATCCAGGTCGCCAGATTCCCGATCGCCAGCCGCAGGTTCGGCAGCGTTTGGTGCAACTCGGCGGCAACTTCGGCAAAGCGAGGAATCGTGATCAACAGCGAGGCGGCGGCATCCTGAAGTTGGGTCGCCAATTCATGGCGGTTGGCGAGCGGATTGAGCGGCATCACGACGGCGCCCGCCTTGAGGATCGCGTAGTAGGCGATCACAAACAGCGGCGAGTTCGGCAACAACAACGCCACCCGGTCGCCGGGATGAATCCCTTCGGCCAGCAATCCGGCGGCAAGCCGATCGCTCAGCGCACGCACGCGGCGGTAGCTTAATGTTTGACCAAAGAAAAGCGTACAGGGCCGGTCGGGCGCTCGATCGGCGCTGTCATCAAGCAGATGATAGAGCGGCACCCGCGGGTACTCCAGACTCGGAGCTACACCCGCGTCATACTGCGCGAGCCAGGGTCGTTCCACATTGAACCTCCTGGGACTGGGGATGTTAATGAGCGGTATTATACCGTACCGTGCAGGGAGATTGGAAGTGTTATGACAACTCAGGATTGGTAAAAGTTAACGGTTTTTCACGTATAGCAATCCTACCAGAACTGAGAACTGAGAACCGAGAACCGAGAACTGAGAACCGAGACCCGAGAACCGGGGAACAAAAGAACAAAGAAACAAAGGAGCAAATCGTAAATCCTAAATCGTAAATTACCGTGTCCCGACGCCGAGATTGTGCTCGATTCGACGACTAACTTGTGCGATGCTGAAGCAAATAATCGCGTAGATCAATGCGACGAACAGCAGCACCTCGCGTTCGACACCACCTGCCACAGTCAGCCAGTCCGGTTGATTGATGATCACTCCGGCAATGCCGAGCAATTCGGCCAACCCACCGATGGCAACCAGCGATGTGTCTTTGAACAGGCCGATAAACTGGCCAACCAACGCCGGAATGACGCGCGCAACGCTTGCGGCAGCACGATCAGCCAGGTTGTCTGGAACACGTTTAATCCCAGCGCCCGCGCCGCTTCAAACTGCCCACGCGGAATCGACTGCAGCCCGCCGCGCACATTCTCGGCCAGGTAGGCCGCGCTGAAAAGCGAGAGCGCAACCATCGCCCGCACGACATTTTCGATGCGGATGCCGGCGGGCAGAAACAGCGGCAGCAGCAGAAAGCCGAAGAACAGCACTGTAATCAGCGGCACACCGCGCACCACCTCAATGTAAATGGTGCAAAACAGGCGCACGACCGGCAGCGTGCTGCGACGGCCTAACGCCAGCAACACACCAAGCGGGAACGAGGCGACAATGCTCACCACTGCCAGCAGAATCGTCAACAGCAGGCCACCCCAGAGTCCGGCATCGACGGTCGGCAGTATGCCCCCATCGGAAAACCCGTGAACCAGCAGCACGACCACAAACGGCGATGCAATCCAGAGCGCATTCACCGGTTGGCGCAACGCCGCCGGGCGGCTCCGACCGACCAAATACCCGACCCCAACCAGCAGCGCTGTGCCTACCAGCCAGAGCTGCACATCAAGGCCGAACGGCAACAGTGCCAGAAGCACAAACGACGCCGCAAGGCCCGCCGCGATACCGCGCACGATACCGCCCGCAATGCCGGCGCTCAGCCACCAGGCCGCACGCGGCGTGCGCAGCACCACCGTGGCCGAGATTATCGCCGCGACAGGCGGATAACTCACTCGTTTCCGCGCTTGTCTCCCTGTCGGCGGGAGAGTAGGGGCTGGATCGTCGTCCTGTCTTCCGGCGCTGTGCGCGGGCGA
>JAAUQO010000333.1 GCA_012032775.1 Oscillochloris sp.
TCTCACCCCGTTCGGCCGATCTTGATTATGGACTGCTGGAATATGCCGTTCGGCTCAAGAATACCTATGCCGAGATCGCCGAAAGCGGGCCGGCGATCCAGGCCTTGCAGCAGCGCTTCGGGATCGATCGTTCGGCCGCCGAATTACGCGACGGCATCAGCGTCGAGTTTCCGTCGAACAACGAGTTGATGAGTGTGGTGGCCCGCGACCATGACTCCGGCGTGGCAGCCACAATCGCGAATGCTGTCTCGGCCTTGCTGATCGAAGAGGCCCAACGCTCGCGTAATGCGCGTGAATTCATGATCGAACAGATCCAGCCGGCGATTCCGCCCGCGCAACCGGATCTGGCGCCGCTTGTGATTGTGATTGCCCTGGGTGTTATCGCAAGCCTGGGGGCCGGCCTCACATTCGCGTTGATTGTCGATAGTACCGACAACCGCTTGCACACGCCGGATCATATCGCCAAGCTGGTGCAATTGCCTATCCTGGCGAATATTCCACGCATCGGTCGGCGGGCCAGAAAGGGCTGCTGCAACGGCAGCACCCCGGCAGGCGAGTCGTTCCGCCAACTGCGCACCAATCTGACCCTCCTGCGCAACGGCGATACGCCAAAAACGATTATTGTCACCAGCGCTGAACCCGGCGAGGGCAAAACCCTGGTCGCAGCCAATCTCGCCTACAGCCTGAGCCAGCTTGGCCGGCGGGTGCTGGTGATCGATGCCGATCTGCGGCTCCCGACCCTGCACACGATCTTCAATGTTGAGAATCGGGTTGGCCTGGGCAACGTGCTCCACGAGCAGGCCACGCTCGAAGATGCCGTCGCAGTGAGTTCCAGCCACAATCTTCACGTTATCCCGAGCGGCAGCAGCGCGGCGAATCCGGCCGATCTGCTCAGTAGCACGCAGTTTCACGCCCTGCTACAGCGGCTGGCCGAACGCTACGACGCCGTCGTGATCGACTCACCGGCCTACCTGGCGGTCGCCGACGCGAATATTTTAACCAGGCTGGCCGACGCAGTATTGTTTGTCGTGCGCTGCGCCTGGTCGAATCGCCACAGTGTCCAATCGGCGTACGGCCAGATGGCACTGGCCGATGCACCATTGCTCGGGGTGGTTGCGAACGGCACCGGACGCAATCGAAGTTACGCCTACTATCGGAAACGCTATAGCAAGATGCCTGATGCCTGATGCCTGAACGCGCTGCCGCGCGGCTCGCCAGTCAGTTATGCGTTCCCGGATCAGGCTCAAGCGTTGTGCTCACCGCTATAGTGCTGTACGCAAAATACAACGTGGAGAGATTCATATGCACACCACAGCACACCGGACATCCGATCGCGAGCGGTATTACACCGTCAAGCGGGCCATCGACATTATTGTAGCGGGCGGACTGTTGTTGCTGTTGTGGCCGCTCATGCTCCTGATCGCGGTCGCCGTCAAGCTCGACTCGCCGGGGCCGGCCCTGTTCGCCCAGGATCGTATAACCGTTAAGCCCAGGCGCAATCAGTACGGCGAGTTGGTTTGGGAACAGCGAATATTTCGCTTCTACAAATTCCGCTCGATGCGCCATAAGGCGGATGAAAGCCTGCATCGAGCCTATATTCAGGCCACGATCAAGAACGATCAAGCCGAATTGCAGCAGCTTCAAGGTGGCGACACCTCGGTCAAGAAACTGACTCGCGATCCGCGGATCACGCGCCTGGGGGCTTTTCTGCGCAAGACCAGCCTTGACGAATTGCCGCAACTGATAAATGTCATCCGCGGCGATATCAGCCTGGTTGGGCCGCGCCCCGCCATCGCCTACGAACTGGAACTGTATAAGCCGTGGTATGCACAACGGCTGGAAGCGATCCCCGGGATCACCGGTTGGTGGCAGGTTACCAGGCGTAGCGCGGCGAGTTTCGAAGAGATGATCGAGTTGGATATCTGGTACGTTGAGCGCCAATCACTCTGGCTCGACCTGTGGATTCTGTTCACAACCCCGATCGCCGTCATTTTCAAGCGGACATCCGCCGGCTAACTGTCAACGTGCGGAACTGAACATACGAGCGCTGGAGCGACGCTCTGGCCGGAGAGCAGAGCACAGGTTTTTGCATTACCTTGAAACAACACTATGAGGAGAGCAAGGATGAATACATTGCGTGTGGGAGTGATTGGATCCGGTTACTGGGGGCCAAATCTGATTCGCAATTTCGCCGAACTACCGAATGCCGAAGTTGTAGCCGTAGCCGATCTGAATCCGGAGCGACTGAACAATTTGCAGGCCCGCTACCCCGATCTGGTGTTGACGGCGGATTATCGCAGCCTGTTTGCGCTGGATCTTGCTGCGGTGGTTGTCGCAACCCCGCCCCACACCCATTACGCAATCACGCGCGACTGTCTGTTGCATGGCTTGCATGTGTTGGTCGAAAAGCCGCTGGCGCTCAACAGCCTGGAATCGCAGGAATTGATCGAGATCGCCCGTGTCAATGGCCTGGTATTGATGGTCGGGCACACCTTTGAGTACAACAACGCGGTACTTGAACTGCGCCGCCTGATCGACGGCGGCGAGATCGGCGATGTGTACTATATCGACGCCGTGCGGGTGAATCTCGGCCTCTTCCAGCCCAAGTTGAACGCAATGTGGGATCTGGCGCCGCACGATATCTCGATTTTGCTCTATCTGATCGGCCACGACGTAACCTCGGTAAGCGCCACCGGCTCGGCCTGTGTCTTCGACTCGATCCACGACATTGTCTACATGAACCTGACATTCGGCTCCGGTGTAACCGCCCACATCCGGGTAAGTTGGCTCGACCCGAATAAGACCCGCAGAATCACGGTTGTTGGCAGCAAAAAGATGGTGGTCTACGACGATGTTGAGACAAGCGAGAAGATCAAGATCTACGACAAGGGCGTGGAGCGGCCGCCGTATACCGAAACATTCGACGACTTCCAGTGCAGCTATCGCTCGGGAAATGTGCATATTCCGCAGATCAACTTTACCGAGCCGCTGCGGCAAGAATGCCAGCACTTCGTGGATTGCATCATCAATCGGCAGGTGCCGCGCAGCAACGGCGTGGTTGGCCTGAATGTCGTGAAGATCCTTGAAGCGGCCGACTGGTCGCTGCATAACGGCAGTGTCCAGCAGATGGTGCAGTTGCTGCCGGTGCCGGAAGTCGGCGCAGCGCTACTCCAGCAGCCCACTCAGCAGGCAGCGTAGATCAACACAGAATGCAGAATGCAAATGGCCGGGTACGAGAAGGTATAGCGTCCAATCCGGGTTCTGAAATCGGTTCTGTGTCCTGCTCCTGCGGTTCTCGGTTCTCGGTTCTCGGTTCTCGGTTCTCGGTTCTGATCGGGATTGCTCTATGACATAGGAGAGCTTGATGAACATCCCTTTTGTGGATCTCCATAGCCAACATGAAGGCGTGAAGCACGCTGTGCAAACGGCAATTGAGGACGTGCTGCAACGCAAAGATTTCATCCTCGGAGCGGCCGTACCGGCATTCGAGCAGGCCTTCGCCAACTACTGCGAGGTCGATCATGCGATCGGCGTGGATTCGGGGCTTTCGGCGATCAACCTGATTCTGCTGGGATACGAGATCGGCCCCGGTGATGAGGTAATTACGGCGGCGAATACCTTCCACTCAAGTGCATTGGCGATCGCCCATACCGGTGCCAGCGTGGTGTTGGTCGATTGCGATCCCGATACCTACACACTCGATCCGCATCTGCTTGAGGCGGCGATCACGCCGCGCACCCGCGCTATTCTCGCCGTGCATCTGTATGGGCAAGCGGCCGATATGGACGCGATCAGGGCGGTTGCGGCACGCTACGATCTGCCGGTGATCGAGGATGCGGCCCAGGCTCACGGCGCCCGCTACAAGGGCCGGCGGGCCGGCAGCCTTGGTGATGCCGCCGCCTTTAGCTTCTACCCAACCAAGAACCTCGGCGCCTATGGCGACGGCGGCGCGGTTACCACCCGCGATCCGATCCTCGCCGATCGCATCAGGTTGCTGCGCAATCTTGGCCAACGCACAAAGAACCGGCATGAAGAACTGGGCTATAACCGGCGCCTTGATACGCTTCAGGCCGCGATTTTGCAGGTACACCTGGCGCAACTCGATATGCGAAATGCGCAACGTCGGCGGGCGGCGAATTGGTACGATCACGCATGCGCCGATCTTCCGATCGCGCGCCCGTTTTGTGCCGCCGAATGCGAGCATGTGTATCACCTGTATGTGGTGCGGGTGCCGGATCGCGATCATGTGCAGGCGCACCTGAAGAACGAAGGTATTCCGTCGGCGGTGCATTATCCACAGCCGATCCATCTGCAACCGGCATTCGCGTACCTCGGCTACGCAGCCGGCCAATTCCCGGTAACGGAACGGCAGGCCGGCGAAATCCTTTCGTTGCCGATGTTTCCCGGCCTTAATGAAGACCAGGTCGCCCATATCGCCGCCGCATTGGCCCGTTGCGTCGGCCGGCTCA
>JAAUQO010000071.1 GCA_012032775.1 Oscillochloris sp.
GCTATTGCAACTGGTTTTTCAATGACAGCGGCAGGCATTTCAGAATAATTAAAGTCTGTTTCATCTTGCTCTTGCTCTTGCTGTTGCCGTCCGCGGTCCGCGCCGCCGGGGCCGTCTTTCTCGAGGAGCGGTTTGAATCCCTGGACCGCTGGCAACCCCTCACCTTTCCCAAGATCGCCCGGCATTCGACCTACACCGCCGTCCGTTGCGAGACGGGTTCGTGCCTGCTGATGGAGAGCGACAATTCGGCTTCAGCTCTGGTGCTGAAACAGCCGTTCAATGTGTATGCGCATCCCATGCTGAGTTGGCGCTGGAAGGTGAGCAATGTCTACCGCAAGGGCGACAGCCGCACCGCTTCGGGTCGGCAGGCGATGGTGACGGGCGAGCCGTGGATGTATCACAGCCATCTGAGCTTTTACCTGAATTGCGGGCTGCTGCTGCCGCTGGCACTGCTGCTGCAACTGGCGACGCGGGCCAAAATGGCTCGGCGGCGAGTGGTGGCTAACCGCCGAGCACCTGGCGGCGCTGGGCTGGGTGATGCTGATGATCGTCGGTGTGGCCTACCACGTCCTGCCGCGCTTCAGCGGCCACGGCATTCGCGGCGCAAGCTGGGCGCGTAGCCAGTTCGGGCTGCACCTGACGGCCCTGCTGCTGATTGTGTTCGGCCTTGGATTCGGCTGGAGCACACTCTTCGCCGCCGGCGGAGTGCTGATGAGCGTCGCGCTCGCCCTCTTCGCCTGGACGATCTGGCCGACACTGCGCGCGATCACGCCGCGCCCGCATCGAATGGTTCCAACCGTCAGGGAGCGCGCCCCATGAGCACACTAACGATTCGCTGCATCAAAGCGGCATTTCTGGCTCTGGCCGCCGGAATCCTGCTCGGCGCATCCTTCGCGATCGATCGCGCCCTGGGCGCGCAGTTACGACCACTTCACGCCGAGTTGAATCTTTGGGGCTGGACGACACTGCTGATTTATGGGATGGGTTATCACATGCTGCCGCGTTTCTGCGGCCAGCCCCTGCGACGCACACGCAGCGCCAATCTGCAAGCGTGGCTGGCGATCGGCGGGGTTGCGACGGCATGTGCCGGCTGGTTGCTGGCCGTGGTTATGCCCAGAGCGGGACGTGTCGTGCTGGCGGTGGGCGGGATCGCGCAACTGGCGGCGGCACTGCTGTTCGCTTTTGTGATCGGCGAATTGCTCTGGAAGCAGGCCGGCGCGCAGCAACCTCAACCATCGGCAACACCAATCAGCCGCGATATTGCAGCGGCAAGAAAGGAAGTGTGATGAACCACCGCCAACCAACCCTGGTGCTGCCCCTGATCGATCTGCGGCTTTGCTCGGGGTGTGGGCGTTGTGAAGCGTTATGCCCGACAAAGGCGGTTGCGATTCGCAGCGGCAAGGCCGCAATTGTTCGCCCCGAAGATTGCACCTTCTGCGAAATCTGCGAAAGCTACTGCCCCGAGGGCGCGATCGGCCGGCCGTTCAATATTTCATTTGCCCGCCCTCATCAATAAGGAAACAATCATGACCCGGATCCCAATCGACGCAACCGAGACCCTGAACGATCTGGTGGCCCGTATGCCCGAGGCATTGCCGGTATTGCAGCAATTCGGTCTCGATACCTGCTGTGGCGGCTCCTTGCCCCTGGAAGTCGCAGCCCAGCATCACAACCTCGATGTGGGCGATATTCTCGCCGCCCTGGTTGCCGCAACGGCGATGCATACCCACCCCAACCCACCGTCGGCGTAACGCACCGCGTTGGTGCAACCCGTCGCCACAACAGCGTCTCGGCCCTGTTCTTGCACATTGGCTCAGTACACAGCGGCGATCAACGCCCATGCCCACGCCAATGGAGGGTCGAGACGTGACCGAAACCAGGAATTCAAGCCCGCAATCCGCAGCGCCCCCACCTAAATCCGGCGGGCGGATTGCCGTGATCGATATGCTGCGCGGCTTCGCACTCGCCGCGATCTTGCTGATCCATGTAGCAGCCTTCGCCCGGCCCGGTGCGCCGCCCGGTTTCAACTACAGCGGCAACCTGTTGAATGAAGCGGTTCTGGCCGGGCTAATCCTGCTGATCGAAGGCAAGTTCTTTAGCCTTTTCGCGCTTTTGTTCGGCATCAGTTTCGCAATTCAATATCGGCGCGCGCCGCCCATGATCAGCCATTTGTGCCGTTGTTCCGCCGTCGCCTGCTCATCCTGGGTTTGATTGGCTGCGCCCACATTTTGCTGCTCTGGGAGGGCGATATTCTGTTGTTGTATGCGGCGATCGGCTTTCTGCTGATCCCGATGCGCGAAATGGCGACCCGCCGGCTGCTGCGCTGGGTGTTGGGTTTGCTCGGCGTGCCGTTGCTGCTGGTGGGATTGGCCTTTGCCGGGTTGCTGCTGGTGCGCCAATTCCCCGAACCGGCGGCACGCTTGAGCGTCGCCGAAGCTGAGTTCAGCGACGCATTTGCCGATACCCGCGCCGATGTGATCGAACGCTACGCGAATGACGATCTGCTCGCCGATGCGTTCAGGCGGCTGAGTACCTACGTCGAGCGCCTGCCGCTGTTGCTTGTCCGGGCGCCGGGGGTGCTGGCGATGTTCCTGCTGGGCTTTGTGGTCGGGCGTCAGGGTATATTGCGCGATATCGAGCGCTACACGCCGCTGTTGCGCCGGGCCTGCGGCTGGGGGCTTGGGCTGGGCCTGGGCTTGAGTCTGTTTGTCACCCTGGCCTACAGCCAACTCGCGCCATTTGCCGCTCTGACGGTGTTGGGCTTCAATCAAGTACTGGCCGGGCCGCTGCTGGCGGTCGGCTATGGCGCAGCATTTGTGCTGATCGCCCAACATCAGCCCTGGCAACGGCTCCTCGCGCCCCTGGCCCCGTACGGCCGTATGGCACTGACGATGTACTTGCTCCAGACGGCGCTCTGTGGCCTGTTGTTCTATGGCGCCGGCTTCGGCCTGGTGCTGGATATCCCGCCTTATCAGTATCTCCCGCTGGCCCTGGTGCTCAACCTGCTGCTGATCGGGGTCGCCATCCTGTGGCTGCGCCGTTTCCGCTACGGCCCGATCGAGTGGATCTGGCGCTCACTTACGCTCAAAAAGGTGCAACCGTTTCTGGCTCCGCGTCCGACATCGCCAACCCATCAGCCGCAACCAGCGGCAACAGGATCGCGGATCGATGATCGGCATCGTGATAGATCGTTTGATGGGCCACAAGCCCCTGAACAGCAGTAGCGATCGGCTCGCCGGTGCCGAGATTGCGGCTCCACCGCGGATGCGCGCCGCTGGCAACCTGAAGCCTGATCCGGTGGCCGCGCCGAAATCGATGCGCCAGCGGGCCGAGTTCCAACTCAATGCGCAAACTGCCGTCGGCTTGCAAGGCGCCAATCCCCGGCGTCAGGCGCAGCATGCCGTCGCAGCGATTGATCGAGCGGCCGTCGGGCTCGACATCGCAGAGCCGGCCGACAAAATCGGTGTGTGCGAGCGACGAGCGCACAAACAGGATTAGCTGCACCGCGCCGATAATCTCGACCGGCGCGGGCAGCGGCGCAGTTGTGAAACAGATCACATCGGCGCGCGCCTCCAATCCGCGATTGTCGCGTGGGCCGGCATCGCCGCCGAGCAAAGCCCCGCCAACTGCCGGCGTCGGGTTCGCCGGATCGTAGACAAATGCCGTCGGCGCCGCATGGGCGCCGGGCGCCCCAGGAGCCAATCCGCCAGCGGAGTGCAGGTAGAGCCGCTGCGGCTGGGCCGGCGGCGGGAACCGATCAAAGGCGCGCCAGCGATCTGCGCCGGTCACGAAGAGCGCCACCGGCTGCGGACGGGCCGTGCCGTCGCCACGAAGATGCAGATCGAACCAGTGTAAGCCGTCGCGGATGCCGGCGATCAACGGCCCGGGATGGGCGTGAGTCCAGGGCCGATGGTGAGCTGCGGAGTACGCCCGGCTGCGGCCAATGTGGCATAATCGCGCAGCAGCGGGCGCAAGAAGTAATCATACCAACCGCCGATGAAATGCACCGGCGCGGCGATCTTGCCGAACTGCGCGCGATGATCACGATCGCGCCAGAACGGCAGATCGGGTTGCGGATGGCGTAAGGCAGCCTGAAAACCCGCGATCTGCCCGCCGGTGGCAACAAGATCGGCTTGCGCGAGCGGCAAGGTCGTGAAGGCCCGGCGGAGCCGGGCATCCAGGCCGAATAAGGCGCCCCAATCACCGCGATACAAACGACGCAAAAGATCGATACTCTGGGCCCAGCGCAGCCGCGTTTCAAGTGCAAAGGCGCCGTCGGGGTAGGTGATCGAAAATGGCTCGGCGCTGGTCATACTGGCTACCATGGCCTGAACGGCATCGGGCACTGCGCCGGCTGCGGCCCACTGCGTATAGCCCAGATAACTCGGCCCCCAGGTGCCCAACATGCCGTTGAACCAGGGTTGGCGCCGGATCCAGGCGATCGTCGCCGCCCCATCGGCGGCCTCGTTGATATGGGGTGTGAAACTGCCCTCAGAGGCGAAGCAGCCGCGCACACCCTGCACCAGAACCTGATATCCGCGCTCGGCGAAACGCCGGGCCGGCAGCTCGGCCAGTGAAAAACCGGGACCAAAACGCGTTTCCGTGGCGCGTCCATAGGGCGTACGGATCAGGATCGTCGGGCAAGAGCCGGTAGTCTGCGGCACATAATGATCGCTGAACAGACGCACGCCGTCGGGCATAAGCACCGGGATCGCCCGTCGCACCGCCACCGGGTTGCGTGGCGGCGGCAAGCCCAATGTAAGCGCCAACAACGAGCGCGGGCGCAACAGATCGAACGTGAGCCGGCGCTCGTCGGTCGGTACAGCCATCGACGTACTATCCAGTAACGGCCAGGGGCGAGGCATGGTAGTTGGCCAGCAAATCGGCCGGATCGTCGTAGATCGCGATTGCGCCGGCAAGATCGGCATCACCCCAACCGCCGCAGCGGAACGCGATCACATCGACCCCGGCCTGCGTGGCCGCCGCAATATCGTACGGTGTATCGCCGATCATCACTGCGGCCGTCGCCGGCAGATGGCACGATTCCAGGGCTGCCTGCACCGCATCGGGCGCCGGCTTGGAGTGCTCGACATCGCCGGAGGATGTGCGCATCGGCAAAAGATCCGCTACCTGGGCGCGTTGCAACAGCGGCTCAAGCTCTGATGCCTTGGCCGAACTTGCCACCACCAGTTTCAAGCCCTGATCGCGCAGCCGCTCCACCAGGGCGCGGGTCTGGGGGAATGCGGCCACCCCGGCCAGATAGCGCTGCGTGAACACCTCGCCCCGTCGCTCGGCCAGCCGGCTGCCAAGCTCGCTTTCGCGCTGAATATCGGCCGCCTCAGGCAATAACTGATCGCTACCCATACCGATCAGGCGGCGCACCTTCGTATACTCGACCGCAAGACCCTGTTCGGCGAAAGCATCGCACCAGGCCCGCGCATGGGCATCGTTACTATCGACCAGGGTGCCATCGACATCAAGAATCACTCCCAGGAAAGGCGGCATACAAGTCTCCTTGCAATTACGATTATGTTCTGAACACGAGATTGCAAGTCCTATGCCGCTTGAAACAAGTGGCGGCCCAGGCAAGCCTGTTTGCGCTTCGCTCGGCCTTGCTGAAATCCCAAGACAACGCTATAGTTGCCCGGCAATCGCGCCGCCGGGAACCGGGTATCAAACCCGAGGCGCGCGCAGAATTTCTACAAGGGCGCTTACATGAATCCAACCATTGTGATCGTCGCCGGGCTTTTTACCGTGTATATGGGCCTGGGCGTGTTGAATCCACTGCTCGCGCCGCTGGTGCGGGCATTGGAATTGAGTGAAACCCAGGGCGGGTTGATTATCACCGCTGCGGCGATGATGTTCGCATTGGGCAGTCCGTTTTGGGGCGGGCGCAGCGAGCGCTGGGGGCGCAAGCCGGTGATGTTGATCGGCTTAATCGGTTTTGCAACCGGGTTCGCGCTGTTTGCACTGGCCGCCCAGATTGGCATTGGCGGACTGCTGGCGCCGGCGCTGGTATTCGTGCTGCTGATACTTGCCCGTGGGCTGGCCGGGTTTCTGATGGGCGGGGTGCCGGTTTCGGCCCAGGCCTTTATCGCCGACTCTACGACCGGTGCCGAGCGCACGGCCGGAATCGCCCTGCTTGGCGCCGCCAATGGGCTGGGGTTTATCGCCGGGCCGGCCCTCGGCGCGGCCCTGGCCGGCTTCGGCTTGCTTGTTCCCTTCTATGCCGCAGCAGTGTTGCCGCTGATTGCCGCAGTGCTGGTGGCCGTCGGGCTGCCGCATACTGCGCCGCACAGCCGCAACGCCACATATCCCCGGCTCCGCCCCAGCGATACCCGCATCAGGCCATGGCTGCTGGTCGGCTTCACGATCATCGCCGCCCTGGTGGGAGTGCAGGTGACGGCGGGCTTTCTGTTTCAGGATCGCCTGAACCTCGACGCCCAGCAAACCGTTCAAACCCTTGGGCTGGCCCTGGTGCTGGTCGGCGCAGCGAATCTTACCGCCCAACTGGGGATCATCCGTACCTTCAAGATCGCGCCGCTGACCCTGCTGCGGGTCGGCCTACCGATCGCAATTCTGGGTTTCGCCATCCTGGCGTTCGCCGAACATTGCCGCTGCTGGTATTCTCGTTCGTGATCGCCGGATTTGGCCTGGGCCTGGCGATGCCGGGCTATACCGCAGCGGCGACGCTGGAGGTGAATCCAAGCGAACAGGGCGCGGCGGCCGGCCTGATGACCGCAGCTCAGGGCTTTGGCGCAATGTCGGGGCCGGTGTTGGCAACCAGCCTCTACGAAATCCGCCCCGCATACCCCTACCTGCTTACATGCACGCTGCTGGGCCTGGTGGCGCTGGCGGTCTGGCTTCACCCGCGACTACGCCGAATCACCACCCACAGCACCACGCCGTCTTCTGCCGATTAGCAACGGCGACGCGACGGAGCGTTGATACAATTCGCTGCAGCAGATCGGCGTACCTGCTGCACTTCGCCCACCCAAAAACCGACCGCCGTTCACCCGCAGCACGATGCCTGATGCGTGATGCCTGAGCGCGCTGCCGCGCGGCTCGCCCGTCCGCTATGCGCTCCGCGATCAGGCTCATGCGTTGTGCTCACCGCGATAGCCCGCAGGAACGCGAGTTGCTCCGGGCCAGGGTGTGAATTCAACAGCGGCGCATCGCCCGAGCTATTCACGTTCTAACCCGTCGATTGTACCTTTTTCCTTTCCGCTTTAACTTTCTCTTTTCAGCACTCCATTTTAACCTTTTGGCCGAATTACTTTAGTCCTATTCCTAAGGTTTTCCCTATGGACAAGTACGGATCAAACAGGTATAGTGGTGTTAACCTGATTTAAAGGTTCTACTATCCGCCCATGTGAAAGGAAGCGTAATGGCTACGGTCAACCCTAAGGCGCTCAGTGTAGATTTGCAGGCAGGCGTTGTTCCAATTTCGAAGGCAGCCTCATCACTTGCAGCCCTGCTCAAACGCGCACGGATGCAACATCAACCGATTATCGTGACCCAAAAAGGTTACCCAACCGGGGTTATCCTCGATATTGAACTCTTTACAGCCCTGCGCGAACTTGCCGAAGCTGCGGAGGCTGAAGGCATGCTCGAAGTACGTGAGATCGAAGGCTAAGCCGGCAACATGCCTATGCCGCGTCTGATTGGTTCGGCGATCGGACTTTCGGCGCGGTGTTGAAGCGTTCAACACCGTTTTAGCTTGCAAACATGGTGAGCTATGCAAAGGCTTTTTGCGAGTTATGCGGCAGGCAGCGGCATAACTCGCAATTGCCTCTGGTGCGTGAGCCAGGCGGCTCTTTGAACAGGCTGAATAAGAGCCTGGTGATCGCGGCATTACTGCTTGCCGATCGGCAGAATACGAAGGAAATCATTATTCTCGGTGAACATGGTTAAGCTGGAATCCGCGTAGTCTACGCGTATCATGCACCATACAGGCGTGAAAAGTGTTGCGTAAGCGACTTACCGGCAAAGGAGCCAGGTATGTATGCACTTCGCAAAATGTTGCTTGTTGGTGTATTGTTCGCTCTGCTGCCGATACTGGCGGCAACCGCCACAAACAGCGGCGAGAATCTGGTTACCAACGGCGGGTTTGAGCAAGCGGGTGGTTGGCAGATCGATCAATTCCAACCATTGTCGCAACTTAGCTTCGATGACACCGTCGCCCACAGCGGCCGGCGCAGCGCGAAAATCGTCTCATCCCACGAGAACGATACCCGCTTCGTCCAGACAATCCACGTTCAACCTCACAGCGAATATCTACTCTCCGGCTGGATTAAGACCGAGCACGTCGCTCGTTCATCGCAGGCGGTTCAGGCCGGTGCAAACCTGTCGTTCTTCGAGCTAACCTTCGAGTATACGCCGCCCCAGCAAGGCACCAACGACTGGACGTATGTCGAGATGCCGTTTAACTCCGGCGATCACTCCCGCCTGACCCTGGCGGTGCGTCTGGGATTCTATTCCGGTATCACGGCAGGCACGGCCTGGTTCGACGATGTGCAGGTGCGGGCCGTCAACCTCGATACGCAGACACTGAACGGCAGCGCAACCTTCGGTAATGCGCTATCGGTTCATGGTTCGTATGCTGCGATCAGCAACATCGAGACGTTCGACCCGCTTTTCGGCGCAGGCACCGTAGCGATCTATCAGCGTGAACAAGGCATATGGACTCTGGAGACAGAGCTTTCTTCGCCCCTGCCCGCCGAACAGGAACCATGGCGCAGTGGTTTCGGCGCATCAGTCGCCCTCGCCGACGGGATGTTGTTAATTGGAGCACAGCAGGAAGCTGTAAACGGCATCGCCGATGCCGGCGCCGTCTATGTGTACGTACGCAGCGACAATCGCTGGCAACAGCAGGCGCGATTGACGGCGGCCGACCCGATTTTTCAAAGTGTCTTCGGGCATCAGATCGTCCTTGACGAAACCACAGCGGTGATCGACTCCGCCAACGGCTTGTATGTCTTTGAACGCACAGTAAACGGCTGGGTGCAGCAGGCGATTCTGCCGCATGCCGACGCCCCGAACAACCCACTGCCGCAGAATCGTTTCAGCCTGAGTGATAACCGCCTGGCCGTAGGCGATCCAAACGCCGGCAACGTGTCCATCTATGTGCGCTGGGGAAGCGAGTGGCGCTTGCACAGTCGGATCGACGGCCCCGGCGCTGCCGCCGCTGGCCATTTCGGCGCCACAGTCGCGCTGGAAGGGTTGAACCTGCTGGTTGGCGCACCGGATATGCCGAACGAACCGACATTTTTCAACGGCACCGTGTATGCTTATCGCAATGTCTATGGCGTATGGACGCCGACAAGCCAACTGAATACTCCCTACGAAGAAGATCCGCTCGGGCGCAGCGGGCAGTGTTGCTTAGGCAAAAATATCGTTCTGCACGATGATATTGCGCTTGTACAAGGATTTATTTACGGCGGGTCGGATCCGTTCTCATTTGTGAATGTCTACCGGCGCGATGGCCTGGAATGGCGGCTGCTTCGCAGATTGACAATGTATCCGTTCATCACGTTCGGTCGGATCATGGCTACCGACGGCTACACGCTGATGCTCGGTATCGATGAAGAGGGTATGGTAGCGGTTTACGACAGCGCGAACTTCTTGCCGCAGCCGGACATGATCGACGATTTTGTGCAGACCGGCAACCGGCTTGCGCCACAATGGGCCGGCGGCGGGCGCGAGAGTTTCGTGGTGCAGGACGACGCGCTGATCCCGCTGAGCCTGCGTGATCAACCGATCTTCTGGAAACCGGGCTTCTTTCAGGCCCGCCAGTCGGCCCAGATCGAGCTTGTTCGGCGCGGCACCCGTGATTCGGTGGTTCGACTTTTGCTCAAGGTACGCGGCAATGTCGCCGACGCGCCTTTAGAAGAACTCTCGTTCGTGCGGGTCTCTTTTGCAACCGGCTATCAGGGCGATGTTGTGATCGAGAGCTATCGACCGGGCCAGGGCTGGCGCGAACTGGCCCGACGCGCAACCGGCACCCTGCGCGACGGCAGCCAACTCCGCGCCGTTATCCTGGATGATGGCCTTGTCCGCGCCTATCTCAACGGCGAACTGCTGCTTGTCGGCGATGCCGGCTATCACTTCGCAGTTGAACGCGGCCGGATCGGCCTGCAGATCAGTAACCCGGCCAACATGCTGCTCGACAGCTTTGCCGGCGGCTCGCTGCGGTAACCCGGCGTCGCGAGGTGGATGTTTTCGGCGAAGCTGCAAAACATCCACCTTCACATCCCCAGGGAGGATGATGCATCAGCCCGGATCTTTGAGGCACGCAGATCCGGGGTCATATTCCATACTGGCAGTACGTGATCGAGCACGATCACGGAGCGATCCAATCGTGATCACTGCACATAAGGAAACGACATGCATCGCCAATTACTCCCAAACCTGATGCCGCATCGAATGAAGCGCTTGATTTTGCTCATGCTGGCGCTGATCTTCGGCATCTCCTCGCAACCACTCGCCGCCAACTCGTTGGTCGCAAACCACCAACTGTTCTTGCCCCACGTAAGCACCCCCGAACCGCGCGATCAGGCCACGGTTGGGTATGCAACCGGCGCCGACCGCACGCTTGTGCGCTGGTTCTGCAGCAGCGATTGCGCCACGCAGTACGAACTGTATCGCAGTATGAATGGCGGCTCGCCGCAGTTTATGGCGATCGTCGGGCGTGAGAGCAACGCCGCCGATGCCGTTCTGACCCTGAATACAACCGATCCGCGCTGGCCGAATCTGTATGATGATCTGCGCGCCGAGTATCAGGATCAGCAGGTGAGCGACATCGCCACGCTGTTCGCCCTGCTGGACGAAAACCCGATCGTGGCCCAGAAACTCGCCAACGAGTACTATCCGGTCGCCCTGATCTATGGCTGGGGCTATCTTGATAGCGATATTACGCCCGGCGCCACTTACAGCTATCAGGTTGTACGCACCAGCGACAGTGCCCTGGTGGGGACGGTCGAACTGCTGGCCGGTCAGCTTACGCCGTTACCCGCGCCGCAGAATGTGCAGGCGCTGGAGCTTGCGCCCGCCGCCGGCGAACTGACCCACGCCAAAAACGCCGATTGGGGCAGTGTCCAGGCCGATCGGCGCTTCCACCAGAGCGCGTACTTGCGCTGGGATGTGGGCGCGCCGGAGATTGAGGGCTACCCGGCGGCATGGACGATCGGCTACGATATTTATCGCGCGCCGTCGGACGATCCCGCCGATCTAGCCCAGGTGAACGGCGAGATTTCGGTTCAGCCGATCGCCGCCGCAACCCCCGCAGTCGCCGCTTCGGCTGTGGTGCGCGAAACCGCAACGGCGGCAGATTATCAGTTGATCGAGCATTTTTATGCCGATCGCACCGATGTGCCCGGCACGTATCAGTACCGGGTTGCGCCCCGCGATGCGCTCGGCCAGGTGCGCCAGTGGCCCGCCGACAACAGCCAGTTCAGCGCTGCGGTGCCGGTGACAACCTACGACTTCCAGCCGCCGCCGCCGCCGCAGGAATTTCAGGCCACGGTGAACGCCGATCATACGGCAGTAACTCTGAGCTGGGATATGCCGACGCCTCCGGCCGATCTGGCCGGCTTCCGCATCGAGCATACGACCGCCTTCAGCAACAGTATTCCGGTTGCCGAGTGCGGCAGCGCGGCCGATTGCTGGGCCGAGATCGCGACCCTCGGCGCAAGTGTGCGCCAATGGATCGACCCGAACCCGCAGCAGGCGCAGGCCCGCTGGTATCGCGTGCAGGCCGTCGATAGCGCCGGCAACCGCAGTATGTACAGCATGCCGCTGCATGCGACGCTGCACGATGTTGCGCCGCCCGCCAAACCGCTGATCAATCTCTTCCCCTGTGCGAAAGATCCGAACGACACCAACCCCGAATATTGTATCGAGGCCGAAGACGGCAATGGCGGCGGCAATAGCGACGTGACGCGCTATCTGGTGGCCTGCACCTTTGAGCAGGGCGGCGCCGAGATCTTTCTGTTCGAACGGGCCGCCGCAAACGGCGCCATGCCGCCATTCGCGATCACGACCCTGTACGATCCGCCCTTTGCACTCCAGCAGGTCGAATGTACGGTGCGCGCCGTAGATGCGAACGGCAATATCTCCGAGCCGTCACAGCCGGCGGTGATCGACGAGTGGCACAGCGAGCAGCCGCAACTGCCGCGCAATCCGCTGCTGACGAAGCTTAGCACGGTTGCGCTTGATGCGGACGGCAATGCGACCGCCGAGATCAGCTGGGATATGCCCGAATCGCCGTTGATTGCGAGTTTCAGCCTGAGCCGCAGGTTGATCGCCGAGGATGGCCCACTGGTGGAGATCACGGGGATCAACCGCAGTGCGCGCAGCTACAACGACACTACGGTACGGGCCGGCGAACTGTACAGCTATGTCGTTAGCGCCGAACTTGTCGCCCCATTTGATGCACTCGACTCCGAGCCGCGCTTCTATCGCGCTGTGAGCGACGGCCGCCGGCCGCTGGCGCGCTTTGATCTGAGCAACCTGAGCTGGAATGCCGCCGCAGGCACAAGCATCGCCTGGAATGCATGCCCGGCCGGTACCCCGTTGGACGGCGATTTCCGCTTCGCGATCTTCCGCAGTATCGCGCAGAATCAGGACTACAGCCAGATCACGCCGATCTTCAGCACCAGCGGCTGTGCTGCGAGCTATGTCGATAATAGTGCGCAGCACGATCGCTATTTCTACAGCGTTATGCAGTTCAACCCGCGCAGTGGTGAACCAATCGGCTTTAGCGACCCCGTGCGCGTGAGCGGCCTGTACATCCCCGACGCGGGCAGTAATCTGGCAGTGCCGGCCGGTCAGGGTCTGGTGCAGAGCAGCATCTACAATCCGGGCCTGCAAATCCTGGTGCCGAACTGCACCCCGATCAGCCCGGTTGATAACGACTACACGCAGCCGCTCCGCTTCGGCGACGGCTTCGAAGTGCATGATCTGAATGTCGTCCCGACCGCCACCACAATCGCGGGCAGCGGCACCCTGCGCGTCTTCAACAACGGCGCCCTGGTCAACATCCCGGTGACGTTCAACAATATTACGCTGGCCGACGCCCAGAATCGCGTTTGCAGCGGCGGGCTAACGGCGGATCTGAGCGCTGCTCCGATCGTCGTCACACCTGCCGACGGCTTCAGCTATCGGGTCGAGCAACTGGTGTTGCGCCCGTTCTTCGCCAACATCAACCAGGGTTCGGGCAAGCTGCGCATGATGCTGCCGCTCAACCTGCGGGCGGTTGATTTGAACGGCGACGAGAGCGATATGCTCGCGCTGGCCGGGCCGCAACTACGGATCGACGCCAACCTGGATTTCAGCTTCCAGACCAACATCGATCAGATCGCCAACCACGGCTGCGCAGCCGGTGAAGATCCGATCCTGGCCTTTAGCCTGGAAACAATGCCGGCGCTGATTGTGCCGAGCGGCAGCTTCCGCGTAACGCCCGCCGGCGTCGAGATGGCCGGCAGTTGTATGGATTATGCCGAGCGCTACAACCCGCTTTACGCCGCCGGATCACCGCGCCCGGCATTCGGCAACCTGAACGAAGCCGACAGCAACGACGGCTTTTTACGGGCGCGCTACAGCGGCGCCCTGAACAGCAGCCGCATTACCCCGGACGGCCTGGAAGGGCGCTTCGCAACTGCGGCGCCGCTGAGCTATGTTGCCAGCTATCCCTACGGCTTCAATATCGAACTGACCGGCGACAAGAGCCTGGATCTGGCCGAGAGCCGGATCGCCGGCGGCTCACTTGGCAGCGGCAGCGCCACATTCAGCTATGCGCGCACCCTGATCGAAGTGCCGAGCCAGCAAGTGACGGTCAACTTCAGCAACCTTACAGTCGATGCCGGGGGTGGACTATACGCCACCGTTATCCCGGCCACGGCTGCCGTAGAGTGGATGCTGCCGAAGGGCTTTGTGACCGGCCTGCTCAACACCGAACTCTACCTCGGCCAACTCACCAGCGACCAGCGGCCCGGCCAGATCATCGACGCGATCGCAACCTCGGCGCTCTGGGCCGGTCGCCCCGGCGACAGCCTTGATCTCGGCCTGGGCCAGCCTTCCGGCCTGGAGCCGGGCTTGAACCTGCGCCGCGCCAATCATACCCTGCTCTGGCAGCAGTGCCCGGCCGGATTGGCCGGCATCCCCGTGACCGCAGACAGCTATATGCGCCACGGCGGGATCAGTGATCGCTTTCAGGCCCAGATCGAAACATCGTTCGCGGCCGACATCCACGGCTACGCAAGCGAAATCGACACCTTTGATCTGTCGTTCATCGACAACTTCATCTACGACAGCGACATCAGGGGCGACCTGGAATTGCCGTTCCCGGCCGACCTCAACCTGCGCTTTATCTCGATGTGGTTCGACCTGGGAGGATGCATCGGCGGCGGCGAGCTCTTGAATACGTTCGAGAATCTGGAGTACTGGAACACCAACGTCAATCTGAACCACGCCGAGTTCGTCGATGAGGGCGATCTGCCCGATCTGGCCGGCTATCCGAATTGGGATCGCGTGCTGCGCACAATCGGCGCGCTGGAACTGCCGCACCTGTCGCTGCCCGGCCAGGAGGCGCCGGCCCTGCTCGGCGTGAAGATCGGCTTTCAGCCCGACGGCAACCCCTACGAGCAGATCACGCTGGACGTAAACCGGCCGATCTTCGAGTTCGACGGTTTCCCATTGTTGCTGAGCGGGCTGCGGCTGAGCAACCTGAACGAGCCGGCGGATTGGGACGCCAACGCCACGGCGGCAAACGCACCGGCGACCAATTGGGCAGTACAGGGCTTTGTCGAGGTGCAGGGCGGGATCGCGGCGCCATACTTCGGCCTGCTGATCGGCGAAAGCGAACAGCCCGGCCAGTATCCCGAGATCCGCATGCAACTGCACAACGATTATGTCGGCTTCGACGAACAACTGAAGGGCGCGCGGGTCTGGGTTGACCTACCGATTGTGCAGGTGGTGCATGAATTCCGCAACCTGGTGTACGCCTCAAGCGAACAGGAGGGCCACGGCCTGCTGATCGGCTTCCGCGAATACGAGTTCCTGCCCGATGTTGCGATCACGGCGCTGAACCTGCCGGACGAAGCCAAAGTCGTTCATATGGACGTAGCGGTGATCATGGAGCCGCAGCACGTGCATTTCTTCCTGGGCCAGAGTTCGGGGGTGGCCGTATTCCGGGCGCTGGCCGAGGCCGGCGGCACAATCGGCGATCAAGCACCGGGCATCATCAGCATGAACCTGTGGGCCGGCCGCATGGCCATGAGTCCGCAGGCCGTCGAAGGCTACCGCAATCTCACAACCAGTGTCTGGCCGAGCTTTGCCGGCATCGCCGATGGGGATTTCCGCAGCACCAGCGAGGCCTTGAACCAGTTCGATCTGCTGGAAGATCAGTCGCTGCCCGACAACAACACATTTGGCGGCGGCACCCTGGGCTACATCGAGCAGGCGGGCGTCGATTTCAACAAGATACGCGGCCAGGTCGAGGTGGACGGCATCGGCGCCGGGATGCAGTTGGAGTACTTCCAGGCTGCGACCGAATTCAAGGTGCAACCCGATGACTCAATTCGTGCCATCCTTGAGGCCGACCTGGCGAACTTCACAATCGAGCGCAACGGCGACTACCGCATCTACGGCCAGAACGTCGGCAGCGTGCTTGTCGGCAACAAACTGGCCTTCGATATCACCGGTTTGTACAACGCCGAAACGCAACTCTGGGAGATCGGCGGCGGCATCCACGAGGAGGTGGGCCTTTTCCACAACCTGGAGAGCTGGAATGTCAATCTGAATAAGCTGAACGGCGCCGGCGCATTCGGTGGCGCCAGTGGGATTAACTACTTCGGGGCGCAGATGGAAGCCTCGTGGAACTTCATCCCATTCCGGGCAACCTCGTTCGGCGGCCAGATCCTGATCGGCACGATCGACCCCGAGCTTGAGTTGCTGCAAGCCCATTTCCCCGATGTGCTGGAGCATCTGCACCTGGTGCCGGCGGCGCCGAACTCGAACGAACCGGCGACCATTCTGAAGGGCGGCTATCTCCGGCTCTACGGCGACATGAGCAGCAACCGCAAAGTCGCCAAAGTCTTCACCGTCAATGGCGGCGCGCGCCTGGGCGGCTGGTACTGGGCCGATCAGGCCGGCGGTGCATACTACGGCGGGTTAGCCGGCGCCTTCGTCCACACCAACTACCTGAAGGTTCTGAGTGCTCGCGGCGACATGACCTTCAGCTATGCCCACACACCAACGGCCGATTACCTGACGGCGGAAGCCTGGGTTGCCGGCGGAATCGGTTCGTGCGAGCCGGAGACCTGGACAAGCTGGGCCGGGCGCTGGTGGAACGACCGCTGGTGCTGGGCGGCGGGCGCACAGACGGAATTGAGCTACAACCTGGCCGAGGACGACTTCGACGCCAGTTGGCAGTTCGACTTCGAGTAGCTAGCACGCGAGCGGGATCGGCGCAACACCGCCGATCCCGCTTGTTTTCCCGAGAACAACGGCATAATTCTTGCTAACCTGAGCAGCATTCACGCCTAAATCAGGAGAAATCCCGTGCTGGTGTCGCTCAATGCTGCTGATTTCCTGCGCTATTTGAACTGGGCGCTTTTCCTGCTGATTGGGATCTGGGTAAGCATCCAGGCCATGCGCCGTCCGACACCGGTCAATATCGATGTCGGGCTGCTTTTCGGCGGCCTCGCCGTCGCAATCCTGATCACGAGCCTGGCCGAGATCGGATTGCTACAGATAAACTGGCTGATCGAAAACATCATCATCACAGCGATCTTTTCGATGCCGTTTCTGCTGATCCGCCTGATGGACGACGTGATCGGTATTCCGCCGATATTGATGCGGATCTTCATGGTGGCGTTCGGATTGTACCTTGCCGTCGCCTGGTTGTTTCCGCTCGAAGCCCTGACACCATTTGGGCTTCCGCTGATCCTGGGGCTGCTCGCAACCTTAGCCTATGTGGTGATCAGCGGATTGCGCACCATCAGACATACCCACGGAATCACCCGCCGCCGCTTGATCGCCGTAAGCTTAGGCTCGCTTTTTCTCGCACTGAACTTTGCAGCAGGCCAACTACCCATTGACCCCGAAGACGCGCGCTCGCTGGTTGATATCTTCGGCGCCGCTGCCGGCATCAGTTATTATTTCGGGTTTACGCCGCCGCGCTGGTTACGCCGAATCTGGCAGGAGCCGGAGTTGCGCGCCTTTCTGAGCCGCTCGGCCAGCCTTCCGCAGATTGAAGATTACACCAGGCTGCTCCATGCCCTGGAACGTGGCGCTGCTGCGGCCCTCGGCGCACCCTACGCCGGGGTCGGAATATGGGATGCCGATGCCCGATTGCTGCGTTTTCCAACCTCCGAGCAACCATTCGCTCTCCCCGAAAGCAGCGAGGTTCCGGCAGTACAGGCTTTTCGGCTTCAGAAGGCTGTTTTTTCACGCGATACCCGGTATGACCCGGCGCTCGACACGCAATTTCGCCTGCGATCGATCGCACGGGTTGTGCTCTCGGCGCCGATCAGCGTCGGCAGCCAGCGGATCGGGGTGATCTCAGTCTTCGGCCCGCGGGTCTCGCTTTTCAGCGAAGATGATCTGACATTGCTGCAACTTCTAGCCGATCAAAGCGCCGTTGTGCTGGAGAGCCGCCAGTTGATCGAGCGTTCGGCCCATATCCGTGCCCGCGAGGAAGCGGCCCGCCTGAAGGAGGATTTTCTGTCGGCCGCAGCCCATGATTTGAAAACGCCGCTGACAACGCTGGTGGTTCAGGCGCAACTGTTCGAGCGGCGCGCCACCCGCAACCCGGAAGCGCCGATCGATCGGGGCGGCTTACGGCGGATTGTGGCCGAAAGCGAACGCCTGCGATCGATGGTGCAAGAACTTTTGGATGCTGCCAAGGCCGAGCAGACCCAACTGGTCGGCAAATTCGAACCGGGCGATCTGACAACCCTGGTTAACACGGTTGTGCAACGGCATGAGAACGAACATCACCACTTCGCCGTCGTCGCCCCCGATCAACTTATGGCAATGTACGACTCGCGGCGCTGGGAGCAATTGCTGGACAACCTGGTTGAAAATGCGGTAAAGTACAGTCCGAACGGCGGTGTGATCACTATCCGGCTCTGGCAAGACGCCGGTCTTATTCATCTCATGGTGAGCGACCAGGGCATTGGTATCCCCGCCGCCGATCTCCCCAACTTGTTCGACCGCTTTCATCGCGGAGCAAATGTGGATGATCGCCGCTTCCCCGGCTGGGGCCTTGGTCTCTCGATCTGTCGCCATATTGCCGAGCAACATGGCGGCACGATCAGTGTCAACAGTCGCAACGGCGACGGCAGCACCTTCCACGTTACCATTCCGCATGTGGAAGTTACGCAGGAGCGCCATGTCGCCGCATATTCTGATCATTGACGATGATCCCGCTATTCGGGCAACACTGACCGAGGTGTTGGAAGATGAAGGGTACAGCGTAGCTGCGGTAACGAACGGCGCTGAAGGTTTAAGCGCCGTCGAAGCGGAACGTCCAAAAGTGATCTTGCTGGATATGCGCATGCCGGTGCTGGATGGCTGGGGCTTCACCAAAGCCCTGCGATCACGCGGCATCAGTCTGCCGATTCTGGTGATGACGGCAGCCCAGGATTCGCAACGCTGGTCGCAAGAGATCGGCGCTGCCGGTGTGCTCGCCAAGCCATTCGATTTAGTCGATCTGCTGGATGTGATCGAGCAGGCGTTGGGCGATCAGCGTACTTCCGGCTGAGCGCTAACCCATCCGTTTGCCATGTGTCGGCGGCCTGATCGCGAACTCAGGGTAAAAAAGTAGTATCATAGCGGCGCTGCAATCATTCTTCACCTGGTGCTGTGGAGCAGGGCGTTATGGACAACAATCTGCGAATCACCCGGCGGGGGTTCGGTCGGCAATTTCGTGGCGGCGGTGTATTCGCGTTGATCCTGGCCCTGCTGTTGGGGTGTTTGCCTGTTGCGGCACCGGTTCGCGCCGAGGCGTCGGCCGGCTTACCAACGGCAACCCAGGCGGCGTTGGCGGCGCTGTTGGCCGAGCGGGCGGCTGCGATCAATGCGCCCGGCGCCGTTCTGGCGGTCGAACGAACCGGCTACGCACCATGGGTCGGCGTTTACGGGCAGGCCGATCTGGCCGGTAATCTGCCGATGGAACCGCTGAGCCGGCTGCGGATCGCCAGCCTCACCAAACCCTACGTCGCCGTCGTCACACTCCAACTTGTGCAAGAAGGCTGGCTGCTGCTCGATCACAGCGTCGAGCACTGGTTGCCGGGATTGGTGCCGGGCGGCGAACGCATCCAGGTGCGGCATCTGCTCAGTCATACCAGTGGCTTGCCCGAATACATGACCGGCGGATTCGTCGGCAAGGTGCGCCGCGAGCCGGAACGGGTTTACACGCCGCCGGAACTGGTCGCCGAGGCGCTGCGCTATCCGCGCCGCTTCGCGCCGGGTGCAGCGGGGCGCTGGTCGTACTCCAATACAAACTATATTCTGCTCGGCCTGATCATCGAAGCCGTCACACGTAATAGCCTCGAACACGAGTTGCAGCAGCGGATTCTTACGCCGCTGGGCTTGCGTAATACCGCCATGGCGCCCGCACGCGCCACCGGCGAGGGATTGGCGCGGGGGTATGTGCGCCAGAACGACTACACAGAGTTGAATATGTCGTTCGCCTGGGCGGCGGGTGGATTGACCAGCACTGCCGACGATACGTTGCGCTTCGCGAATGCGCTGTTCGCGGGCCGTCTGCTGCGCCCTGAATACCTGGCTCTGATGCGCAGTTATGTCGCCGCCGATCGCGACGGCTACGGCCTGGGCTTGATGCGCAGCGCCTTCCCCGGCCTTGGCAACGGCGAAGGCCACACCGGCGGATTGGCCGGCTACCGTAGTGTCGTCTGGCACCTGCCGGAGCACGGTAGCACGATCGTGGTGCTGGTTAATCGTTACGAATCCGACCCACAGAAGATCGCCGTGCCGGTGGCCCAATTGCTCAGCAGATTGCCGTAACGCCGGCGACCATCCGCACCTGCAACCCACACCCTTGTCACCTCAACCTGCACCAGTGCGACAGATCTGTCGCACTGGTTGTCGTAGTTTGTGGCTGTCCTACGCCGCGCAAACCCGGTTTAATTGATAGGAGTTACGCTGTTTATGGCGAGGTGAACGGCGATATCGCACTGCTAAGCGGCAACCTGAACGTCGGGCCAGCAGCCCATGTCGGCGGAGGTGTCTATCGCCCTGGTTGCCGGCACTCGGCGGTGCGATGCTGCTGCTGATCGGGCTGCGCCGCTAGCTACGCCGGGCAAAGAACGGCAAGCCCAGCGTGCCGCACATGTACGAAAACAGCGAGTCGCAGTCGTAGCCGCCCATCCGGAAGTTGATCGACCAGGGCGGCGAAACCCCGAGCGGCATGGCTGTTCAGGCCTGGAGATCGCGCGCCAGCCCCGGTGAAATCGGCGTAGCCCAGGGCCGCAGGGTATCCCGGCTAATCACCGTCACACCGGTTGCCGTCGCCAAAATCACTAATCCACACGTCAGGGCGATCCGTTCAATCACCGGTTCGCCGTTGACTGCCAGATCGCCCTCAGGAGTACGACTAATCACCGGCGCATCGGTACGCCGGTACGGTTCAAGATCTTTGGAAAGCTGAATCCAGATTGATGGTGCATTCATTAGTTATTCCGCAAAACGCGCGAGCACCAGTCCAATAGCCGTCGCACCTCGACAACCGCGCCGCAGATGCGAACGTGTCATTCTGGCGCTACTACAGCAACATGAAGGCCAGCAGCAATGGTGAACTACGCTATATGTCGGCTAAGGCCATTGCGCCACATTCGCAAGCCCTGGCGGTTTGTCTAGCGCGTTGACACGACAAACACGTACGTGCTACACTGCGACCGTTCGGAATGCTGCATTTGTCGGAGGAGGATGCGATGGAAAACACCGACGAGTGGGCCGCACGGCTTGAAGAAGCCGAGGAACGCATCGCCGCCGCTTACGAGATTCTGTCCGAGCTTCAGATGGAATTGCGCGAGGCCGGCCAAAAGAAGGACGCTCAGGCAATTGGTGAGGCCGTGGAGCGCCTGGCGCGCTATGGCCGGCTGTTTCAAGATATTCGCGCCCACTGGAGCGACCCGGACTCTGGGAGTTGGTGACACATCAGCGGTCTGTCAGGTGCCGCTTGTACCGCTGCGATCGGTGGCCTGCCGAATAGGTTGGTCGAGATCGGCCATGTCGGCGAGGCGGTCGCGTACATAGCCGGCCAGGATCTTGGTGATCCCCTGCGCCACCTCGATCCGGTCGGCGATCAGTTTATAGAAGGGCCGGTGATCGATCCGCAAGAGCAGCGTATCCTTTACCGCCGTCACCGATGCCAATCGCGGCTCCGGAGCGAGCATAGCCAACTTGTCGAAGTCGGTGACAATTCGGGTCGCTGAAAGATCCTGAGCGCCGATCAACGAAGGATGGTTGCATTGGTGCTCGCCTATGGCTTCTTCCTCGGCTTCGGGCGCATGTTCAGCGGCGCCGCCGTAAGCGGAACCGGCCCCCGCCGTGCCCAGCGATACGCCGGCGCCCGCAGCCACAACAGCGCCGCCGCCACAAACGTCAGCGAGCCGTTGATCACCAGCGCACTCGGCACCCCGAGCAACGCCGCCAATCCGCCCATCTCCAGATGCCCGATCGGCGCCGAGCCAATGCTGAGCACCCATAAACCCACCGCTCGCCCGCGCTGCGCGGGCGGCACCGCAAGCTGGATCAGGGTCTGTTGGAGCACATCGAAGGCGGCGGCACAAAAGCCGGTGATCAGCAGCATCAGCGCGGCGAACACCAGATCGCGACTGAACCCGAAGCCCACAATTGCCAGACCGTAAAGCAGATAGACCGCCCCTAGTAACGGCTGGCGCGCAATACGCTCCGGCAGCAACGAGAGCAAAGCGACCGCAATCGCACCGCCGATCGAGAGCGCCGCATTCAGGGTGCCGAGTCCTTCCGGCCCGGCGGCGAGCACATTCTGGGCAAAGAGCGGCACTGCGCTCAGGTGCGAGAATGCGAAGATCTCACAGATCAGCCCCACAATGATCAGGGTTCGCACCACCGGCAGATCGACAATCATGCGCAGCGAAGATGCAAGGGCGGGCAGGAATTGCGGGCGCTCGCCGGCCCGGCGATGTTCCTGCGCCACCTGAAGCGTTCCGATCAACAACGCAACAGCAACATAGATCAGCGTGGTAATCAGATAACTTCCCGGCACGCCGATCTGCGCGATCAGTACGCCGGCAACCAGGGCGCCGAGAGCCTGCGAAAATCGCCCGGCCAATGCATGCAGGGCCAGCGCCCGCTGGGCCGCGTCGTTGGTCACGGTGTCGAGCACCAGCGCCTGGCGAGCGGGTGTGTCGAAAACCATCACACAGCCGGCGAAAAAGCTAAACAGGATCACATGCCAGACGGCGCCGGTGCTTATGGCGAGCCAGCCCCCGAAGCCGGCCATCAGCAGCGCCGCCGCCAGAGCCACGGCACCCAACTGACGCGGACGATCGACATGATCGGCGAGTGTGCCGGCGGCGATCCCGAACAAGAGCGACGGCACCATGCGGACGGCGAACGTCAGCCCGATCGCAAATGCATCGGCGCCGAGTTCCAGGGCGATCCAGGCGGTCAGGGTGCGCTCGATCCCCTGACCCGCGCTGGCGACGACAGTTGAAAACCAGAGCCGGCGAAACGCAGCCGAGCGGAATGGAGATGCCATAGAAAGCCCTACCTCAACTTCAGGGAAAGGCTAGAGCATACCACTTTTTTGCATAACCAACCCGATGTCGCAAGACGAGGCACGCGATTTTAAACTGCGGATGCGCCAGATGATCGTCGATCGGAATGTCCCGCGCTAAATCCTTCCCGGTTCAATCTGCGCTATGCGCCCTGTAATGCCGGTGAAGCAAAAGAGCAGGTTGTCGGCGTACCGACAACCTGCTCTGAGCCGTTCCAAAGGATGAACTAGATGCGGCGGCGCATTGCGGCCAGCACAATCGCCCCGCCGACGATCAGTGCCGCTGCAAGCAGCGCGATCATGCCGACCGCACTACCACCGTCGCCGCTGGTTTGCGGCAGCGCACCCGGCTGTACAGCGGTAGCCGTCGGCTGGGTCGTGGCTTGAGTGGTCGCCTGGGTCGTGGCCTCGGTCGTAGCTTGAGTGGTCGCCTGGGTTGTCGGCTCGGTCGTGGCCTCGGTTGTGGCCTGGGTTGTCGGCTCGGTCGTGGCCTGGGCTGCGCCGGCGGCCTCGGTCAGCGTGAACTGCTGCATCACGACATTGCCATCCTGGGTAACCGGGGCGTCGGGGCCGGGGAACTCGTAGGTACCCGCCTCACCGGCGTCAATATGCAGCATGGCCCAGAACTCCTCGCCGGCTGCAACTTCCTCCTGCAACATCACCGACACATCCTCATTTGCACCCTGCTGCACCGCCTCCCAGCCAATCACCTCACCGGGAGCGCCGTTATCATCGCGGTGGATCACGATCCAGCCATCCTCGGCAGCGGTCACACTATCGACCATGACCATCTGCTGTTCGCCTGCGGCCGCCGTAGGCACCGGCTGATCGCTGACCGTCACTGCGGGCGTGTTCTCCTGAGCGGCAACGCCGGTGACGGATATCAGAAGCGCCAGAAGCGCAAGGATGCCGATCGAACCCAATGATACGAGACGACGGGACATAAATTTTCTCCTTGATAGACCGAATGATCTCCTACGTGCAAAAGCAATTTCCAGGCCAGGACAACCTATTGCGCGATAGAATGAGGCTGATCATCAAGAGGCAACGGAGGTAACGAAGTGGCGCTACGCTGGATCACGCTGTTCCCGGAGGTTCGTTGCGCCATCCCCGGCGGGCGACGGCCGGATCAGGTTGAGGATAATGTCGCCGCCGGCGAACTAGCGCCGTTCGATCCCGGCCTTATGCAAGCCGTCGCCCAGATCGACGATCGCCATATTCGCGGCCTTGTCCATCAGCGCTGGTAAGTAAAAAGCGGGGGTCGCGATACATTCGCAACCCCCGCCACCATAAACCCAAAGCTCGTCAGCGGTTCCTACAACTGCTGACCGCTGTATGGATCGTAGCGCATCGGCTCAGCGGCCGGCTCCTCGGGCATAATCACCCAGAGGATGACGTAGATCAGCGGGCTAACCCCGCCCGGCAGCAACATGAGCAAGAACAAAATCCGCACAATCGTCGCATCGATCCCGAAATAGTTGGCCAGACCACCAGCTACACCGGCAAACATCTTATCGTTCCGTGAGCGCATCAATCGCTTCGTCATGATCAAATTCCTTTACACTATGCGGAGGTTTTCGCCCGCTGTATCATCGTTCCTGTCCTTATGACGAAGCACATCACGCCGATGTTGCCGGGACTCGCGACGGAATACGCGCTCGGTCTTGCGACGGAGATGGGTGGCGTAGGCATAGCCTGTGCTAACCAGACCAACAGAGGATGAGGTTATGGAGATGCGATGAACCGTTCACAGGCAACCGCATTACTGCTTTTTGTCGCCGGGTCGCTTGTGCTGCTCTTGCTGGCGGTGCGGCTGATCATTCCAGCGCAACCGAGTGCTGTTACCCCGGCAGAAACTGCGGCCCGACCGGAAATACAAACTCCCTCGACAGCACCCGGCTCTGTCGTAACGCTGGTGCCGCCAACGCCAATTCCGACCCTTCCGTCAGAACTTCCGGCAACAACCGGTGCAACCACGCCGGTCGCAACAGCGCAGCCGACGGATTTCGCAACCGCTATCCCCGAGCCGTCGATCACGGTCGAAACAAGTACGGCAACAGGCAGTCCGGCGGCAAATTCGCCTACTGCCGGCGCACCCACCAGCAGCGCCGGCGCAACCAGCAGCGCCACTGCCACCGCAACGGCAGCAGCTACAGCCACCAGCGTGGCCAGGATCGTGAATAACGCCGTCGAGCCGGCCTGGTGGCCCTGTGCCCAGAATGATGTCAAGGCGATCCCGAAACTCCAGTGGTACTACCCACCCGATCACCCCGATTACAATCGTATCTACGTCGGCATCACCTGCTACCCCAACGTGGCGGCCGCACAACGGGCCGGGCTACGTGAAGCGCCTCGGCCATAACCCATAGCTGGCAAACACGACGCCCCAGGCCCAATCGCGGGCGCTATTCAGAAACACAAAGCGCCGCAGAACCACGATCGCCTGTGGCCGCGACCGATATCGCCAGCCCAGAGTTATCTGTATCCCGTTTCTGTATGCTACATGCATCAATGTCCGTAAAGAACCGACACATAAAGGAGGCGCGGTATGTTCGAGGTCAACGCGGACCTGATAGCATCGGCCCGTGCGGTACTCAAGGATCGATCCAACCTGTATTGGCTGATCGGCGGAGCAGCTTCCGGAAAATCCGCCCTTTGCAGCGCAATTGCCGAGCGCACCGGGATCACGATCTATGGGATGGATGAACGGATCTATGGCAGTTATGGGCCGCGCTACACAGCGGAACGCCATCCGGCCAATACCGAGTGGCGTGCGGCCGAGAACCCACTGGCCTGGTCGCTTAACCTGACGGCCGAAGCCTTCGATGCGTTTAATCGTGCGGCAACCGCCGAGTACCTGGACCTGCTCGCGGCAGATCTGGCAGCAACACTTCCGGATCAACCGATCCTTATCGACGGTGGCATCACCCACCCCTCGGTGATTGCACAGGTGCTCCCGGCGCGGCAAATCCTCTGTGTCTGCACCAACGATGCCGAACGTGTCCAGGTATGGGAACACGCACCCGAGCGCGCCGAGATGCGTCGCTGGATCGCGGCATTGGCGGAGCCGGGGCACATGTGGCGGCGCTTCCTTGATTGCGACACAGCCATTACCACCACCATCCGCAACGAGAGCCTCGCCGCGCAGATTCCGTTGCTCTTCCGGCGCACCTACGACCCGATTGACTGTCTGGTTGATCAAATCCTGGGCTACTTCAAGATCCCGTCCGGCAGTTTGAGCGCGGCATAGGCCGCTGACAACCAGGGTGGGGCGTGAAGGGTCGAACGACTCTTCACGCCTTACACCTTTCCCCTCGATGAAAACAAACACCTCCACGGGAGTTGCATATCCTGGCTCCTCATAAACCATGCGAACCAGGTTTATCCGCCCATAATCCTGATGCACCGAACAGCAACGACGTGTACAGTGAGCGGTGCATCCGGCGATACAACCGGACGCACACGCGATTTGGCTATGTCTACGGGCGCGGCATGCAACGGCGGCTGATGCAATCTTGGCACCGCAATCCTATTCACCGATCCGTACCGATGCCGTCATATTCCAGCGCAACCGCGCATCCCAGCTATTCGGCTCCACAACCACGGTGTACACAATGTCGCCCTGCCGGTTCTTGCCGATCGGCTTCACCTGCGTAACCACGCCGGGCAGCAGCAGGCCGTCCAATGCATCAAAGCTGATCTCAACTGCGTCGCCGTCGCGTACCTGAACGATACTCAACTCGGTCAGATCCTCGGTTTCAATCTGCCAGTGCGCGAAATCAGCCAGTACCAACGCCGGCAGGTTAGACGGCGGCGTCTGGCCGACCTTGAGGTTCAACTCGGCCACCGTCCCCGCGATCGGCGCAGTCAACGTGGCGCGCTCCAGCATATACGCGGCCAGGTCACGGTCGGCGGCGGCGACATCGATCCGGGCGTGAGCTACCGCCAGTGCCGCTTCGGTCGGCCCGGCCGCCAACGCGTCGAGGTCGGCGC
>JAAUQO010000072.1 GCA_012032775.1 Oscillochloris sp.
CCAGACCAACCTCGGGCGGGCGCCGTTAAGCGCTCAGCGCTCCAGGCAATGGCAACCATAGGCGCCGGTTATTCGAACCTGGAGTATGATCTCCTCGCTGGAACGCGCGGCAGCCGCAATACCCATCTGGAGGCGCTGCTCCGCAGGCTTAGCGGCGCCGAAGCCGCCCTGGCCGTGAACAATAACGCCGCCGCGATCTACCTGGTGCTGATTGCCCTGGCCGCAGGCCGCGAGGTGATTGTCTCACGCGGCCAGGCGGTTGAGATCGGCGGCGGTTTTCGCATCCCCGATGTGTTACGCCAGAGCGGCGCAACCCTGGTTGAGGTGGGCACAACCAACCGCACCTATCCCCGTGATTACGCCGCCGCGATCACCGAGCGCAGCGCACTGCTGATGCGCGTACATACCAGTAATTTCCGGCTGCAAGGGTTTGTTCACGAAACCGGATTGGCCGATCTGGTTGCGGTGGGTCGTACCCATGGCGTGCCGGTGCTGGACGATCTCGGCAGTGGTACATTGCTGCCGACGGCGCCGTATGGTCTGTTCGCCGAACCGACCGTGCCTGAGAGTGTCGCCGCCGGGGCCGATCTGGTGACGTTCAGCGGCGACAAGTTGCTCGGCGGGCCGCAGGCGGGCTTGATTGTCGGGCGAGCCGAACTGGTGGCGCAGTTACGCAAACATCCGTTGGCTCGTGCGCTGCGCCTCGACAAAACCACGATCGCCGGGCTTGAGGCGACATTGCAGAGTTATGTGCGCGGCCGGGCGCTTGCAGAGATCCCGATCTGGCGGATGATCAGTATGCCGTTGGAGCATGTGCAGGCGCGTGCCGAACGTGTGGCGGCGGCTGTCGGTGGAACGGTGATCGCCTGTGAGAGTGCGGTTGGTGGTGGTTCGTTACCCGGCGAGACATTGCCGAGTTGTGGGGTGGCGTTGGCGGTTGATCCCGCCAGGATCGACGTTGTAGCCCGCCAATTGCGAACCGGTGCACAGCCGGTGGTGCCGCGGGTCAGTGCGGATCGACTTATCTGTGATCTGCGAACGGTGTTGCCGGAGCAAGATGCGGCTCTGTGCGATGCCGTGCTGGCTGCCGGCGGCGGGAGGCGATTGTGATTTTTGGTATTCTGCTGGCCGCCGGGATGTCAACCCGCATGGGCTTGCCGAAGCAGACCCTTGATTGGGGCGGGCGCCCATTGGTACGGCATGTGGCTGAGCAGGCATTGGCCAGTCGCCTTGATGGGTTGATTGTGGTTTTGGGCGCTGAGGCGAGCGTGGTGCGAGCGGCCTTAAGCGGCCTATCCGGCCCGGTGCAGACAGTGGAGAACCTGGAGTACCGGGTGGGTCAGGCGCTCTCGCTGCGAAGCGGCATGATGGCGTTGCCGATGGTGGCGTCGGCGGTAGTCGTACTGCTGGTCGATCAGCCGTTTGTAAGCCCCGGCCTGATCGACACAATCATTGCCGCATACAACGCCGATCGCGAGGTTGCGGCGGTGGCGCCGTATTACCAGGGCCGGCGCGGCAACCCGGTGTTGCTCGATCGACGTTTGTTCGGCGAATTGATCATGCTCACCGGCGACATGGGCGCACGTAAGCTGTTGGATCACCATGCTGCTGCGGTTCGCCGGCTTGATCTCGCTGACCCGGCGATTGTTACCGATATCGACACCTGGGAAAGCTACGCGCACCTGCGACCATGAAATGAGCCGGGGTTGAAGCGGAAAACTACGCTTTCCGCTCCAACCCCAATGGACTATGCACCGAAGAAGACCTTATTCTTCTCGGTGTAGCTCGCCCACTGCTCGGGAACCGAGTCGTCGGCGAAGATCGCCTCAACCGGGCACTCCGGCTCACAGGCGCCGCAGTCGATGCACTCATCAGGGTTGATGTAGTACTGATCCTCGCCCTCGTAAATGCAGTCCACCGGGCAAACCGCCACACACGAGGCGTCCTTCGTTCCGATACACGGCTCGGCAATAATATAAGGCATAGCTACTCCTTTAACGGCGATCACACGACTGTTTTTGGTGATCACGACAACCGTTGTTCGATTCCAGATTACTATGTCTGCTTGCGCACGTCTACCACTAAAGTAACTGTGTACTACGGGCGATTTTTGTTTCTGAAGTGAGACTAAAGTTCCACTTCGGCGGTTTAAGAACCTGGTGTTATGGATTTAATAATTCGGCGTTCTGAAGCGATAAACATCAACCTGCGAATACTGGTGGTACACGGCCGGATATTACTCTGCAACCACATCGCGCAGGCCTGCGGGATCAAGCACGATCACCCGTCCGCGTTCAAGGCGCACCAGCCCTTCCTCGGCCAGGCGTCGCAAGGCCCGGCCGGCGATCTCGCGGACGGTGCCGGCGCGCTCGGCCAATTCTTGCTGCGTGATCTCGGCGGCGCCGCTTGCCGCTTCGGTCAACAGATGGCGGGCGAGGCGTGCCCGTACCGAGCGAAAGGCCAGATCTTCCACCAGGGCCACCAGTTCACGTAGTTGGCCCGCCATTGCACCCAGGGTTGCCAGGGCGAGATCGGGGTGCCGCCGCAACAGCGCGAACAGATCATCGCGGGTGAGCAAAAGGCATGTCACCGGACTCATCGCACGGGCCGAAGCCGGATTCGTACCGCCGTCGAAGAGCGGCACCGGGTCGAAGTGCTCGCCCGCGCCAACCATCGCCAGCACTTGCTCGCGGCCGTCGGGCGCAGTACGCGAGAGGCGCACCCGCCCCCGTAGTACGAAGAACAGCCCCGGCGGGAGATTACCTTCCAGTAAAATCTGCTGGCCGGGACGAAACTCCAATAAGCGCACCCGGCGGGCAGTATCGCTCAGGGTCGGTTCATCCAGGCTCGCAAGAAGTTGGATCGTGCGTAGTTCGTCGGTAGTGATCATCGCATATTGAATGGCTGCATACGTTCCGGCCGGTTCGCGTATACTGACGGACACATGTACAGACATTATAGGGGAACTTCTATGCAGCGGGTTGCGCTTAACGATGGCGCTACGATCGCATACCATGATCTCGGCAGTGGGCCGCCGGTGTTGTTGATGCATGGTTTCACCGGTACTGCCCGGGTCGATATGGGCGTATTTATTGATGATCTCAGCCGGGATTACCGTGTGATCGCCCCGGATTTGCGCGGCTACGGCGCCAGTAGGCCGCCGAATCGCAGCTTTCCGCCCGATTTCTATCAGCGCGATGCCGCCGATATGGCTCAACTGCTCAGCAGATTGGCCCCCGGCCCAACAACGGTGATCGGGTTTTCCGACGGCGCCGAAAGTGCATTGCTGCTGGCCGCTCAGTGGCCGGAACTGATCCGCGCCACCGTGGCCTTCGGCGTCTGCGGCATTATCTCGCCGGCAATGGTCGAGTCGGTGCAGGTCTGGTTGCCGACGGATCGCTGGGCGATCGATCGGGTCGAGCGCCGGCGCGAGATCGTGGAACTGCACGGCGAAGAACAGTTTGCGCCAATGGTCGAGGGTTGGGTGCGGGCGGCTGAAGTGATCGCCGCCGCCGGTGGTGATGTGGCGCTCAATGCTTCCAGGCGGATCACATGCCCGACGTTGTTGATTAACGGCGACCGTGAGGTCGGCAATCCGCTGGAAGATGTGCGACGGCTGGCGGCGCATATCCCCGATTGCCGGCTGGAAGTGGTGGCCGACAGCGGCCACAGTATTCAGCGCGATCAACCCGCCGCGCTGCTGCGGATTGTCCGCGTGTTCTTAACCTCGTTGGATGCGCAGTAACGGGTGGCACAAATGCTGCTTAATGGTTGATGCCGCTATTGAATACGTGGAATGATACGTTTTGTTGTCGTGCCAAAAGGAGGTTCTGTTCTGGAGTGGCTTGATCTGGTGGTATACGAAAATACGGCTGCGCACTGGTTGTTGATGCTTGGCGTCGCAGCGGCGATTCTGTTCGCCGTTGCGTTGGTGCGCTTTGTTATTCTGCGTCGCTTCCGCGGGATTGCCCAGCGCAGTAGTGTTTTCTTCGACGATGCGATTGTGTACGCGGCAGAAGCGACCAGGCTCAGTATTTTGCTGATCCCGGCGCTGTATTGCGGTTCGACGTTCCTTGAACTGCCGGGCGTTGTCCGGCTCTGGTTGCGGGTGATCGCGATCGCCTTTCTGCTGTTGCAGGCTGCGTTCTGGGGCAATGCGATCGTGGTTGCCTGGGTAGAGCGGTTCCGCGAACAGAACCTGGCGAATAATGCCGGCGCCGTGAGCACGGTTCGGATTCTGAGTTTTGTGGCGCGGGTGGTGCTCTACTCGGTGTTGTTGTTGCTGGCGCTCGACAATATCCCTGGGGTCGAGATTACGTCGCTGATCGCAGGTTTGGGCATCGGCGGGATCGCAGTCGCCCTGGCGGTGCAGAATATCCTTTCCGATATCTTCGCCTCACTCACGATTACGCTCGATAAACCCTTTGTGCTCGGTGATTTCATCATTGTCGGAGATTATCTGGGCACCGTGGAGCAAATCGGGATCAAGACGACGCGCCTGCGCAGTCTTTCCGGCGAGCAGTTGATCTTCGCGAATAGCGATCTGCTCAACAGCCGTATCCGTAACTTCCAGCGCATGCAAGAGCGCCGGATTGTCTTCTCGGTTGGCGTGCTCTATGAGACGCCCGCAGCCAGATTGCGCATCATTCCCCAGATCCTGCGCGACGCGGTCGAGGCCCAGGAGCAGGTACGCTTCGACCGGGCTCATTTTCGTACATTCGCCGATTTTTCGCTGGATTTCGAGGTCGTCTACTATGTGCTTTCGTCGGACTACAATCTGTACATGGATATTCAGCAGGCGATCAACTTGATGATCTTCGATCGCTTCGAGGCCGAGCAGATCGGCTTCGCCTACCCAACCCAACAACTCTATGTCAGCGGTGTTTCCAACGCTGGCGGTGCGCCCAACGGCGACGGGCGTTCGCAGGCGGAACGCTCTCAGTCGATGTGAACGACCCCGGCGCGGCAACAACGTAAAATGTTGCGTCGCTGCCGCGCCTCAGCCCTATGACGGGTTGACGTATGCATGGGGAATTGTTACCCATCACGCCGTAATGGATACCCTGAGCCGGTGTTTGCAGGCGATGCTGGCGCAGATCGGCGCGGAGTGCGAACCGGAGTTGGCGCTGCTGCAACTGGAGTTACCCAAAGTGCCGGCAAGTATTCCACGCCTGGATTTCCGCGAGGCGTTGCAGATCGCGGGTGCGATGCTTGGCGCCGACCTGCGTAACGAGCCGGATCTTGCGCCGGCCCACGAGCGTGCCCTGGGCGAGTGGGCATTGCGTGAGCATGGTTCGGATTTTGTGTTTGTGGTTGGTTACCCGACGGCGCAGCGCGCATTTTACACGGCGCCGGAACCCTCCGAGCCGTACTATTCGCGCGGCTTCGACTTGTTGTTTCGCGGGTTGGAGTTGGTGAGCGGCGCGCAACGCTTGCATCGCTACGAGGATTATGTAGCGGTGCTGCAAGAACGCGGCATGGCGCTTGAGTCGTTCGCCGGTTATCTGGAAGCGTTTCGCCACGGGATGCCGCCCCACGGCGGATTCGCGATTGGTCTTGAACGCCTGATCAGCCGAATCGCCAACTTGCCCAACATCCGCGAGGCGACCCTCTTTCCGCGCGATTTGCAGCGTTTGAAGCCATAAACAGTGCGAAAGGCGAAATGGAACATTGCCGGTTCGCTAGGGCGATTGCGCGCCATGCCGGGCGCGATCACGCCGCTTCTGGCACATATCTTGCCGTCGCTACGGTAGGATTCCACCGAAATGTGATAATGCTGCGCAGAAGTTTGACAACCCCCACATGCGTTTTGTACAATCAGGTTGCACCTTACGATGGAACTCAGCATAAACGGCGATGGGCGACGCAATTCGCGAGCGCTCTTAGATCAGCGCGTGTCTGGAGGAAGCAATGCCACCAGCGATAGCGAACATAGACCGAACCAGCAGGGAAACGAAGTATTCGCGGAACGGATTTGAGGCGATTGGCGAGGGCCGCAGCCGTGTGATCATCGCGGGCGTAAGCCCTGCGATCGATGGCGGGCGCTATCCAATTAAGCGCGTGATCGGCGATGAAGTGACGATCGAGTGCGATTCGTACTCCGATGGCCACGATGTACAGAACTGTGCGATCGTCTACCGGCATAGCGATGAGCACCAATGGCGCGAGGCGCCGATGGAGTTTATCGTCAACGACCGCTATCGCGGTTCGTTTATTGTCGATCGGATTGGAACCTTCGAATATAGTGTGATCGGTTGGATCGATCGCTTCGCAACCTGGGAGCACCAGTTGCATAAGCGGGTCGAGGCCAATCAGGAGTTGCGGGTTGAATTGTTGATCGGCGCGGAGTTGGTGGCCGAGGCGGCCGAACACGCACCTGAAGCGGCTGCGGCAACCCTGCGCGGCTACGAGGAGCAGTTGCGGGCCGGCGATCATGAGCCGGCTTTCGCGCCCGAGTTGGCGCAGTTGATGGCCGCCCATCTGCCGCGGCGTTTCGCCTCGCGCTATGATCCCGATCTGAAGATCACGGTTGATCGGCCGCTGGCCCGTTTTTCGTCGTGGTATGAACTCTTTCCCCGTTCCGCCGGCGCTGAACCGGGTCGCCACGGCACCTTTCGCGATGTGATCGCTCGCCTGCCCTATGTGCAGGAACTGGGCTTCAATATCCTCTATCTGCCGCCGATTCACCCGATCGGGCGGGCCTTTCGCAAGGGCAAGAACAACAGCACAGTTGCCGGCCCCGACGATCCCGGCAGCCCCTGGGCGATCGGCGGGCCTGAGGGCGGCCACAAGAGCATCCACCCCGAACTGGGCACGCTGGAGGATTTTCATGCCCTGGTGGCCGCCGCACGGGCGCACGGGCTTGAGATCGCGCTCGACATCGCATTCCAGTGCGCCCCCGATCATCCCTATGTCAAAGCGCATCCCGAGTGGTTCCGCGCCCGCCCCGACGGCACGATCCAGTATGCCGAGAATCCGCCCAAGAAGTATCAGGATATCTATCCGTTCGACTTCGAGACAAGCGATTGGCAGGCGATGTGGATCGAGTTGAAGAGTATCTTCGACTATTGGATCGACCAGGGTGTGACGGTGTTTCGCGTGGATAATCCCCACACCAAGGCCTTTGATTTTTGGGAGTGGTGCATTGGTTCGATCAAGGCCGAACACCCCGAGGTGATCTTCCTCGCCGAAGCCTTCACACGCCCGAAAATGATGTATAGCCTGGCCAAGAAGGGTTTTACCCAGGGGTATACCTATTTCACCTGGCGCACCGCCAAATGGGAGTTGATCCAGTACCTGACGGAGTTGACGCAGACCCAGGTATATGAATTCTTCGGCCCGAATTTCTGGCCCAACACGCCCGACATTCTTACGCCGCAGTTCTACCCCGGCCATCGGGCCACCTTCCAGGCCCGCGCCGCCCTCGCCGCGACCATGACGGCCAGTTGGGGCATGTACGGCCCGCTCTATGAATTAATAGAGCATATCCCGGTGCAGGGCCGCGAGGAGTATAACAACTCCGAGAAGTACGAGATCCGCAACTGGAACCTCGACGATCCGAAGAGTTTGCGCCGCTTTATCGCCGACTTGAACAAGGCCCGGAATGAGAATCCGGCCTTGCAACGGAATGATACGCTGCGCTTCCATCGGATCGATAACAACTTCGCCGAGAGCGATCAGTTGATCGCCTACAGCAAAACCTCGCTCGATAAGCGTAATATTATTCTTGTGGTGGTTAACCTCGACCCCGGCCGTACTCAGAGCGGCTGGCTCCAGATTCCGCTCGCCGAATGGGGTCTGGACGATCAGTTCCAGGTGCATGATCTGCTCACCGATGTACGCTACACCTGGCAGGATGAGTTCAACTACGTCGAATTGAATCCGCACATGAGTCCGGTGCATGTCTTTGCAGTGTGCCGGCGGGTTCGTGATGAGCGCGGGTTTGAGTATTTTGCCTAACGTGTAATGTATGGTGTGTTGCATCCGGCGGCACACCATCATTATGCTGGTTCTCTTCTGAGTGTGAAGGAAGGTGTATGGCAGTAACGAAGCAACGTATAAAAAAAAAGGCCCCCCAGATCTTTTCCGGCGACCCCCTTTGGTATAAAGACGCCATCATCTACGAACTCCATATCCGCGCCTTCGCCGATAGCGACGGCGATGGGATCGGCGACTTTAACGGGCTAACCGAGAAGCTTGATTATCTGCAAGAACTCGGCGTCACTGCAATCTGGTTGCTGCCTTTTTATCCCTCGCCCGGACGCGACGACGGCTACGATATTGCCGATTACAACAGCGTCAATCCGTCCTACGGCAGTTTGCCCGATGTGCGGAATTTTATTCGCGAAGCCCACAAGCGCAATCTGCGCGTGATCACCGAGTTGGTGTGTAATCACACCTCGGATCAACATCCCTGGTTCCAGCGTGCGCGCCTTGCCAAACCCGGCAGCGTCTACCGCGATTTCTATGTCTGGTCGGATACGACTGAGAAATATCAGGATGCCCGGATTATCTTCAAAGATTTCGAGAATTCAAACTGGGCCTGGGATCCCGTTGCCGGCGCATATTACTGGCATCGCTTCTACAGCCACCAGCCCGATCTGAATTTTGAGAATCCCGCCGTGCATAAGGCGATCTTCAAGGCGATGGAGTTCTGGCTCGATATGGGCGTGGACGGTATGCGCCTCGATGCCATTCCGTATCTGTATGAGGAGGAGGGCACGAACTGCGAGAATCTGCCTCGCACGCACGAATTCCTCAAAGGCTTGCGCCACCATATGGACGCCAGGTATCCCGATCGCATGTTTCTTGCCGAGGCCAATCAGTGGCCGGAAGATCTGATCGCGTATTTCGGCGACGGCGATGAATGCCATATGGCCTTTCATTTCTCGGTGATGCCGCGGCTCTATATGGCCGTTCATCAGGAAGATCGCTTCCCCGTGATCGAGATTATGCGCCAGACGCCCAGTATCCCCGAGAATTGTCAGTGGGCGATCTTTCTGCGCAACCACGATGAACTGACGCTTGAGATGGTGACCGACGAGGAACGCGATTATATGTATCGGGTCTATGCCCACGACCCGCAGGCGCGGATCAATCTCGGCATCAGGCGCCGGCTTGCGCCCTTGCTCAACAATCATCGCCGCAAGATTGAGTTGATGAACGGCCTGCTCTTCTCGCTGCCCGGCACCCCGGTGCTCTACTACGGCGACGAGATCGGCATGGGCGATAATATCTACCTCGGCGATCGCAATGGGGTGCGGACGCCGATGCAGTGGACCGGCGACCGCAATGCCGGGTTTTCGCGCGCCAATCCGCAACGCCTGTACCTGCCGGTGATCACCGATCCCGAGTACCACTACGAGATGGTGAATGTCGAGAACCAGAACGCCAACCAGCACTCGTTGCTCTGGTGGATGAAGCGCGTGATCGCGCTGCGTAAGCGCTACAAGGCGTTTGGACGCGGTGTACTCGAATTTCTGCATCCCGACAATCGCAAGGTTCTGGCCTTTGTGCGGAAGTACGAAGACGAGACAATCCTGGTGATCGCCAATCTTTCGCGCTTTGTGCAGGCGGTCGAGCTTGATCTCGCGGCGTTCCGCGGCATGCAGCCGGTCGAGATGTTCGGCCAGGTCGATTTTCCACCGATCGGCGAGTTGCCCTACTTTATTACCCTTGGCCCGCACTCATTCTACTGGTTTTCGCTGGTGCCGCAGCGGGTTGAGGGCATGCGGGTCGATCCGCTTAGCCTGGAAGAGCCGCCGCCGCAGTTGCAACTTGCCGGCAGCGAGTGGGAGCGGATCTTCGCCGAGGGCAATCGCGGCAAGCTAGAACAGGTCTTGCCGGCCTATATGAAGCCGCGGCGTTGGTTCGGCAGCAAAGCCCGCAAGATCAAGCAGGCCCGCTTGCGTGAGACGATTCCGGTGCCGTTCGGTCGCACCCGGGCCTTCCTGGCGATTGTTGAGGTCGATTATGTGGAGGGCGCCGGGGAGACCTACCTGCTGCCGATGGCCTACGCCACCGGTTCGCGGGTTGAGCAACTGATCACCGATTGGCGCCACCTGGTGATGGCGCAACTCAGGCTTAGCGGCACGGAAGATCCGGGTGTGATCTACGATCCGCTGCTTGATCGCGAGTTCTGCCGCGCACTGCTCGATCTGATTGTGCAGCGCAAGCGCTTACGGCAGAACGGCGATGGTGAACTGATCGCCCATCAGACCCGCGTGCTGCGCGGATTGATCAATGGCGCCGAACACCTCGAACCGCATATCTCGCGGGCCGAGCAGAGTAACACCTCGATCATTTTCGGCGATCGGCTGATTATGAAGCTGTTCCGCAAGGTCGAAACCGGGCTCAATCCGGATCTGGAGATCGGGCGCTTCCTGACTGCCGAGAAGATGTTCGCCAATACGCCGCCGGTGGCCGGGCACCTCGAACTCTCACGCCCGAAGTCCGAGCCGCTGACACTTGGGATCTTGCAGGGCTTTGTGCAGAATGAGGGCGACGCCTGGGATTATACGCTCGATGTGGTTTCACGCTACTTCGACGAGGGCCTGGCGCGCCCCGAACTCGACGCGCCGGCCACATCGGCGCCGATCGAAGCGTTGATGCAGGCTGTCGAGCAGAAGCCGCCCGATGCGTTCGACGAGTTTATCGGCCCGTATCTCGACCGCGCCCGCCTGCTCGGTCAACGTACCGCCGAGATGCATCTGGCGCTGAGCAGTGGCGATCAGCCGAACTTTGCGCCCGAAGCCTTCTCGCAACTGTATCAGCGCGGGCTTTATCAGTCGATGCGTACCCTAACCGCTGAGACATTGCAGGGCTTGCGTAAACTGCTGCCGAGTTTGCCCGAACAGGTGCGTGGCGAGGCCGAGGCAGTGCTGGCCGGCGAGAGCGCGTTGCTTGAGCGGTTCCGGCGCATCACCGGCGCGAAGATCGAGGCCAGGCGCACGCGTATCCACGGTGATTATCATCTTGGTCAGGTGCTTTTCACCGGCAAGGATTTCATGATCATCGACTTCGAGGGTGAGCCGCGGCGACCGATCAGCGAGCGGCGGATCAAACGCTCGCCGTTGCGTGACGTGGCCGGGATGTTGCGCTCGTTTCAGTATGCGGCCTACGCCGCGCTTTTCCGGCGAACCGTCGGGATGTCCATCCCCGATGAAGAGGCGAATCGCCTGCGCTCGTGGGCCGACTTCTGGGTTTTCTGGGTGAGCGCAGCCTATCTGGGTGAGTATCTGAAGACAGCCCATGGCGCGGCGTTCTTGCCCACCCGCCGCGATCATCTGGAAACAATGATCGAAGTCTATGTGCTGGAGAAGGTTGTCTATGAAGTTGGCTACGAGATGAACAATCGCCCACCATGGCTGAGTATTCCGCTCAGCGGAATCCTGCGCCAGATCGGTACATAATCGTATCGCGGTATCGTGGCAGGGCAACATATTTCGTAGAAATGCGTTGCCCTATACGCACATTTTGCATACAAACGTATAATAGTGCCCGTCCCACGGCGCTGTGGCGACTGTCATGCCTTCTGCCGGACGTGTCGATGCGAGCGGCGGTGGGTGGAAACAAGCGCGCAGTGAAGTGTCAACATACTGATGAGCGGTACTTCGCTGTGACAGGAAGAGGGACACATGACCGATACTAACAAGACCCGTCGCAAGACGCGGGCTGAGCAGTCCGATGAGAACACCGGCGCCGAGACGCCGAAGCGCACGACGAGCAGCAAGAAGCCTGATCAAGCTGCAACGGTTGAGGCGGCAGCCGCACCCAGGCGCGCCACCCGCAGCAAGAAGGCCGACGAGGCTTCCGATGGCGAGGCGGCAGCCACACCCAGGCGCGCCACCCGCAGCAAGAAAGTTGCCGATACTGACGCTGCCGAAGATGCCGGCCGGGCCGCCGTACCTGCCGCTGAGGTTCTGGGCGCCGATGCACCCGCCAGCGACGGCGCCGCGATCGAGTCGGTTGCCGACACAGCGCCGGCGGTCGAGGTGCTGGATGCGCCATGGCGCCGCTTGCATCCTCGCCGATCACCGAGGATGACCTGTATCTCTTCGGTGAGGGCAATCACTTTCAGTTGTACGGCAAGCTCGGCTCACGCGTGGCCAGCCTTGATGGGCGCCCCGGCGTGCATTTCGCGGTCTGGGCGCCGAATGCGCAGTATGTCGCGGTGATCGGCGACTGGAACAACTGGGATGCCGGCACGAATCCATTGCTGCATCGCGGCAATTCCGGTATCTGGGAGGGCTTCGTGCCCGATATCGGCAAGGGCGCCCACTACAAATTCCATGTCGCCTCGCGCTATATGGGCTACCGCGAAGATAAGACCGACCCGTTCGGACTGTATTTCGAGGTTGCACCAAAGACGGCGGCGATCGTCTGGGATCATGAGTACGAGTGGAATGACAGCGACTGGATGGCGACGCGTTGGCAGCACCAGAATATCAATGCGCCGATGTCGGTGTACGAGGTGCATCTTGGCTCCTGGATGCGCGATCCGAATGATCCCGAGCGCTTCCTGAGCTACCGCGAACTTGCGCCGAGATTGGCCGAGCATGTCAAGGCCTGCGGGTTCACCCATATTGAGTTATTGCCGATCACCGAGCATCCATTCTATGGCTCGTGGGGCTATCAGACCACCGGGTTCTTCGCGCCAACCAGCCGTTTCGGCTCGCCGCAGGATTTCATGTATTTTGTCGATCACCTGCATCAACAGGGGATCGGCATTATCCTCGATTGGGTGCCCAGCCACTTTCCGACCGACGGCTTCGGCCTGGCCTATTTCGACGGCACGCACCTGTTCGAGCACTCCGATCCGCGCAAGGGGTTTCATCCCGATTGGGGCAGCTTTATCTTCAACTACGGCCGCAACGAGGTGCGTAGTTTCCTGATTAGCTCGGCCCTCTGCTGGCTCGATGTGTATCATATCGACGGCCTGCGGGTTGATGCGGTCGCCAGTATGCTCTACCTGGATTACTCACGTAAGCAGGGCGAGTGGATCCCGAACGAGTACGGCGGCAACGAGAATCTGGATGCGATCTATTTCTTGCGCCGCTTCAATGAAGAGGTGTATAAGCGCTTCCCCGATGTGCAGACGATGGCCGAAGAATCGACGGCATGGCCGATGGTGTCGCGCCCGCTCTATGTCGGTGGCCTGGGTTTCGGCTTCAAGTGGGACATGGGCTGGATGCACGATACGCTTCAGTATATGCGCCGCGATCCGATCTATCGCCGCTTCCATCACAACGAACTGACGTTCCGCGGCCTGTACATGTTCAGCGAGAATTATGTGCTTTCGCTCTCGCACGACGAGGTGGTGCATGGCAAGGGTTCGCTGCTCGACAAGATGGCCGGCGATGTCTGGCAGAAGTTCGCCAATCTGCGCTTGCTCTACAGCTACATGTTCGCGCAGCCCGGCAAAAAACTGATCTTCATGGGTGGCGAGTTCGGCCAGTGGCGCGAGTGGCGTCACGATGATAGCCTCGACTGGCACTTGCTCGAATATTCCTCGCACGAGGGTTTGCAGCGGCTTGTCTCCGATCTGAACCGGCTTTATGTTACGGAGCCGGCGCTGCATCAGTTCGATTGCGATCCGGCCGGCTTTGAGTGGATCGACGCCAGCGATACCGATCGCAGCATCTACTCGTTTATGCGCCGCGGCAAGGACACGAACGATGTCATTCTGGTGGTGATCAACGCTACCCCGGCGGTGCATGAGCATTATCGCATTGGTGTGCCGCGCGGTGGTTGGTGGCACGAGATGTTCAACAGCGACTCGGAGTACTACTGGGGCAGCGGCCTTGGTAACTCGGGCGGAATGATGGCCAACCTGGAGCAGCGGCACGGTCGCGACTATTCGCTCGATCTGACTCTGCCGCCGCTCAGCGCGCTCTTCTTTAAGAGCCACGGATAAGGCATCTGTTTGGGATGCGGTTCGGCGGTCTGGCCGCCGGAACCGCATCCCAAAAAACGAAAGGATTATATATGCCCGGCATCACCACGGGCCGGCCACCCACTTTTGCAACCCCGCCCGGTGCGACGGTCCGACCTGATGGAGGTGTTGATTTTGTTGTCTGGGCGCCGCTGATCGATACGCTTGAGCTGGTTATTCTTGATTCCGCCCCGCGTTACCTGGCAATGGAACGCGATGCCGGCGGTTACTGGCGTGCCTTTGTCTCCGCTGCCGCCCCCGGCACCCGTTACCGCTACCGGCTCAACGGCTCCGACCAACTCCCCGATCCGGCCTCGCGCTGCCAGCCCGAAGGTGTGCATGGCCCTTCCGAAGTTGTCGATACGCGCTTTGCCTGGAGCGATCAACGCTGGTTCGGCACGCCCCTGAGCGAGTATGTCGTGTATGAGTTACACGTCGGCGCCTTTACGCCCGAAGGCACCTTCGATGCGATTATTCCGCACCTGCCGGCCCTGAAAGAACTGGGCATCAGCGCGATTGAGTTGTTGCCGGTGGCCCATTTCCCCGGTGAACGCAACTGGGGCTACGATGGCGTTTACCTTTATGCCCCCCATACCGCCTATGGCGGCGTGGCCGGCTTGCAACGGCTCGTCGATGCGGCCCACAATCTTGGCCTGGCCGTCATCCTCGATGTGGTCTACAACCATTTCGGCCCCGAAGGGAATTACCTCTGGGCCATGGCCCAGGCCTTTTTCACCGACCGCTACAAGACACCCTGGGGCGACGCGATCAACTACGACGGCCCCGATAGCGATCCGGTGCGCCATTTCGTGATCGCGAATGCGCTTTATTGGCTGCGTGAGTTCCACATCGATGCGCTGCGGCTCGACGCAGTTCACGCGATCTTCGATTTCTCGGCGTATCACATCCTCGAAGAGATGGCCGACGCCGCCCACGCTCAGTCCGAGCAACTCAATCGCCGCGCCTACCTTATTGCCGAGAGCGATCTGAACGATCCGCGCCTGATCCGGCCCAATGTCCTCGGTGGTTATGGCCTTGATGCGCAGTGGGCCGACGATTATCATCACGCCATCCATAGCTTCTTCACCGGCGAGCAGATGGGCTACTATCAGGGTTTCGGCGGCATCACCCAACTCGCTGCTGCGATCCGGCAGGCATATGTCTATGCCGGCGATTTCTCGCCCCATCGCGCGCGCCGCTTCGGCCGTCGCCCCGCCGATGTCCACGCCCGCCAGTTCGTCGTTTGTGCCCAGAACCACGATCAGGTCGGCAATCGTGCCCTCGGCGACCGGCTCACGGCGCTGATCGGCTTCGACCAACTCAAACTTGTGGCTGCGCTCACCGGATTGTCGCCGTTTGTGCCGATGCTGTTTATGGGCGAAGAGTATGCCGAGCCGGCGCCGTTCCAGTATTTCACCGATCATAGCGACCCCGAGCTGCTGCGCAATGTGCGTGAGGGCCGCAAGCAAGAGTTCGCCGAGTTTGTGCCGGCCGGCGAAGAAGTTCCCGATCCGCAAGATCCGGCCACGCTCGCCCGCTCGACACTCAATCTTGGCTTACGTGAGCAAGGCCGCCACAAGGTGATCTTCAATCTGTACCGCGAGTTGTTGCACCTGCGGCGCACGATCCCGGCGCTCGCCCCCGGCGAGCTCGGCGCAATCGAGGTACAGGTCGATGCGGCGGCGCAAACATTGCTTATATGGCGCTATCATCAGGCCGGTGATGCGCTGCTGGTGCTGAATCTGGGCGCTGAACCGGCGCACATTTCGTTACCTCCAGGCGATTGGCATCCTGCGCTCGACAGCTCTGGGCCGGAGTGGGCCGAGGACGGCAGCGGCCGCCCCACATCCGGCGCAGGTGTGCTAGAATCGGGCATTACGCTGGCGGCACAGAGTTTTGTGCTGCTCCATACCCATAGTGGCTGATGTGACGCCTCGTTCAAGATGCCTGATTCCTGATGCTTAAGCGCGCTGCCGCGCGGTTTGGCGCTCACGAATCAGGCATCGGCCGAGCATACAAGTTGGCTCACGTATCGCCCTTAGGCATCAAGCATCAAGCATCAAGCATCAAGCATCAAGCATCAAGCATCAAGCATCAAGCATCAAGCATCAAAAAAGGGAGCGAGCTGTGGCCGAGCGCTACATCTGCATTCACGGACACTTCTATCAGCCGCCGCGCGAGAATCCCTGGCTCGAAGCGATCGAGCAGCAAGACTCGGCCTATCCGTATCACGATTGGAACGAGCGCATCACGGCGGAATGCTATCAGACCAATGCCGCCGCTCGTATTCTCGATAACCATAATCGTATTGTTCAGATTGTTAATAATTATAGTCGGATCAGCTTCAATTTCGGCCCCAGTTTGCTGAGTTGGCTGGAGTTGGAAGCCCCCGATGCCTACGCCGGCATTCTTGCCGCCGATGGCGAGAGTATCGAGACATTCGGCCACGGCTCGGCCATGGCGCAGTGCTACAACCATATCATTATGCCGCTGGCCAGTGCGCGTGATAAACGCACCCAGGTGATCTGGGGCGTGCGCGATTTTACCGCTCGCTTTGGGCGCGACCCCGAGGGTATGTGGTTGCCTGAGACGGCGGTTGATCTTGAGACGCTTGATCTGATGGCCGAGCAGGGCGTCCGGTTTACCGTCCTTGAACCCGGCCAGATCAGCTTTGTCCGCCCACTCGGTGCGCCGATCTGGTCTGATGTACGTGGCGGTCGCATTGATCCCACCAGGCCGTATCTTGTGCGGTTGCCGTCGGGTCGCTCGATCGCTGTCTTTGTCTACGACGGCCCGGTTTCACGAGCGGTCGCCTTCGAGCGTCTGCTTAGCAGCGGCGATACATTCGCGCATCGCATCGCCGGTACATTCAACGACGGGCGCGCCTGGGCGCAGATCGCCCATATTGCCACCGATGGCGAGAGCTACGGCCATCACCATCGGCACGGCGAGATGGCCCTTGCCTTTGCGCTGCGCCATATCGAAGATCGCCGCCTGGCGAAACTGATCAATTACGCCACCTATCTGGCAAAATATCCGCCCGACCAGGAAATTCAGGTTGTCGAGCGCACCGCCTGGAGTTGTGTCCACGGCGTCGGGCGCTGGAGCGAGAACTGCGGCTGCAATACCGGCGGTAGCCCCGGTTGGAATCAGAACTGGCGGGCGCCGCTCCGGGCTGCCCTCGATTGGCTGCGCGATACGCTGACGCCGTATTATGAAGAACTTGGCGGCAAATTGCTGCGCGATCCCTGGCTTGCCCGCGATGATTATATTGCCGTGGTGCTCGACCGCTCGCCCGAGGCGGTTGGGGTATTCCTTGGTCGCCACGGGATCGGGAAACTCGACGAAACGCAGCGCATTCAGACCCTCAAGTTGCTTGAGATGCAGCGCCACCTGATGTTGATGTATACCTCGTGCGGCTGGTTCTTCGATGATCTGTCGGGGATCGAGACCGTGCAGGTGATTCAATACGCCGGACGGGCGATTCAGTTGGCCGAAGATCTGTTTGGTGCCGCAGTCGAGCGGCAGTTTCTGGATCGCCTGGCGCTAGCCCGCAGCAATGTGCCGTCGCAGGGCGATGGTCGCGCCATTTACATGGCCACTGTGAAGCCGGCGATTGTCGATCTTTTCAAGGTCGGCGCCCACTACGCAATGAGTTGTCTCTTTGCCAGCTACGAAGAGCGCGATCAGGTCTATTGCTATACCGTTGAACGCGAGGATTTTCATCTGATCCCGGCCGGCAAAGCGCGCCTGGCCCTTGGCCGAATCAAGATCACTTCGACGATTACCCACGAGTCGCAGCGGCTCAGTTTTTGCGTGCTCCATCTCGGCGACCACAACCTTTCCGGCGGAGTGCGCGTGTATCAGGGCGATGTTATGTATCGCGAACTGGTCGATGAGATCACCGAGTTATTCCTGCGCGCCGATCTGCCCGGCGTGATCCGGCTCGTCGATCGTACGTTCGGCCACGAAGCCTACTCGCTGAAATTGTTGTTCGGCGATGAGCAGCGCCGGATTCTCGGCCAGGTGCTTTCCACCAGTCTGGAGGATGCCGAAAGCGCGTATCGCAAAATCTACGAGCAGCATGCGCCGCTGATGCGTTTCCTGGCCAGTATGGGTACGCCCGTGCCGCAGGAGTTTCAGATCGCCGCCGGGTTTGCGATGAATACCGAGTTGCGCCGGCTGTTCACGGCCGATATCCTCGACTTCGACCGCATCAATGCGCTGCTGCGCGAAGCGCGTCGCTCCAGTGTTACGCTCGATGGCGCCGGGCTCTCGTACTCGCTGAGCCGGGCGATCGAGCGGTTGGCCGGATTGCTGCGTGAAGCGCCTGAAGATATGTCGCTGCTGTTGCAAGTCGAAGCTGCCGCCGGCCTGGCCAATTCGCTGCCCTTCGAGGTGGATGTCTGGCGGGCGCAGAATATCTACGACGAGTTGCGCCGCACAGTGCTGCCCGATTTTCAAGATGAGGTCGCCCAGGGTTTCGCCGATGCGCGGGCCTGGGTTGAAGCATTTAGCGATCTGGGCCGCAAATTAGGCTTTCAGATCAGGAGCTAACTTATGTCCACAACCGAGCAGGCTCGCCGGCAGAACATTGTTACTGCCCAGTTGGGCCGCTTGAAGCAACATATTCCCCGCTGTACATACCGCCTCCAATTCAATGCCGACTTTACGCTGACTGCCGCCGAACAGATTGTCGCGTATCTGGACGAGCTCGGAATCAGCGATCTTTACGCCTCTCCACTTCTTACGCCGCGTAGCGGCAGCAGCCACGGCTACGACACCACCGACCACGGCCGGATCAACCCTGAGATCGGCGGTGAACGGGCCTTCGACCGCCTGTCCGCCGCCCTCACCAGCCACGGCCTCGGCCTGATGCTCGATGTGGTGCCGAACCATATGGGTATCGGCGATCAGCGCAATGGCTGGTGGCTCGATGTGCTGGAAAACGGCCCGAGTTCGATCTATGCGCCATACTTCGATATTGATTGGGATCCCGTGGCGGCGCAGTTGCAAAACAAGGTGCTGCTGCCCGTGCTTGGCGATCAGTACGGCAATATCCTTGAACGCGGCGAGTTGACGTTACACTATGAAGACGGCGCGTTTTATATCGCCTACTGGGACTATCGCTTCCCCGTGAATCCCCGTAGCTACGCCGATCTGCTCGCGTATCATCTGGAGTCGCTGATCGAGCAACTTGGTCCCGATCACTCCGATGTGATGGAGCTTGAGAGTATCGTTACGGCGATTAAGTATCTGCCGCCGCGTACCGAGATCGCACCCGATCGGGTTGCCGAACGGAACCGCGAGAAAGAGGTGATCAAACGGCGTATCGACCGCCTCTACAAAACCAGCCGGCCGGTCTGTCTGGCGGTCGATGCGACGGTCGCCGAGTATCACGGCTCGCCCGACGATCCGCAGAGCTTCGATCTGCTCGATCGCCTGATCGACGAGCAGCCCTACCGGCTTGCATTCTGGCGGGTTGCCACAGAAGAGATCAACTACCGGCGCTTTTTCGACATCAACGACCTTGCGGCGATCCGGGTTGAATTGCCCGATGTGCTGCAAGCAACCCATCAGTTGATTTTCCGCTTTCTGGCTGAAGGCAAGGCCCATGGCCTGCGGATCGATCATCCTGATGGTCTCTGGGATCCGGGCAGCTATTTTCGCCAACTCCAGACAAGTTACCTCTATTACTGGGCCGCGCATAACATCGCCGAAGAGGAGCGTGTTCCCGACGAGCTCGGCGAGTTGATCGGACAGTGGCTGCAACAACAGGTGCTCGATCCGGCCTCCGCCGTCGATCAACCGCCGGCCTGGCCGCTCTATGTGCTGGCCGAGAAGATTCTCGCTCACCACGAGACATTGCCCGAGGATTGGGCGATCGCAGGTACATCCGGCTACGACTTTTTGAACGAAGTGCTGGGCGTGTTGATCAACCGCGACGCACGCAAGAAGTTCGACCGGCTGTATACCGATGTCGCCGGCCCGCAGCCGGCATTCGCCAATCTGCTCAACTCGAAGAAGAAAGAGATCCTGCTGATCTCGCTGGCCAGTGAATTGAATACGCTCAGCCATCTGCTCGATAAACTCTCCGAGCATAACCGGCGCTTCCGCGACTTTACGCTCAATGGCCTTACCTTCGCCTTGCGCGAGGTACTGGCGGCGCTGCCGGTCTATCGCACCTATATCAGCGGCCCCGATACCGTCGCCGAATGGGATGTGCGCTTTGTCGATACGGCGGTGCGCGATGCTCGCCGCCGCAATCCGCGTACTGCCGCTGCGATCTTCAATTTTATCGGCGATACGTTGACCTTGCGCAACCTGGAGAGTTTCAACGAAGAGACGCGGCCGGAAGTGCTGCGCTTTGTGATGAAGTTTCAACAACTCAGTGGCCCGGTGATGGCCAAAGGCGTTGAGGATACCGCCTTCTACGTATACAACCGGCTGGTGGCCCTGAATGAGGTCGGCGGGCATCCCGAGTTGTTCGGCCACGAGTTAAGCGAAATGCATCAGCGATTCGTCGAGCGCCGGGCGCGCTGGTCGAATTCCATGCTGGCCTCATCCACTCACGATACCAAACGCAGCGAAGATGTGCGGGCCAGGATCGCCGTGCTCAGCGAGATGCCCGACGCCTGGCGACAGATGGTTATTCTTTGGAGCCGGTTGAATCAGCGCAAAAAGACGACATCCGACGGCGCGCCGATGCCGCAACGCAACGATGAGTACCTGCTGTATCAAACCCTGATCGGCACCTGGCCGGCCGAGGCGGCCGATTCGCTTGAGGAATTGGAGACCTATCGCGATCGTATCGCGGCCTACATGGAAAAGGCTACCCGCGAAGCGAAAGTGGTGACGAGTTGGATCAACCCGAATCCCGAGTACGATGCCGCCGTCCATGATTTTGTTCACGGCATCCTCGATCCGCGGCGCAGCAAACGCTTCCTGGAAAGCCTGGCCAATTTCAGCAAGCGAGTGGCCTATTTCGGGCGCTTCAACGCACTCACGCAGGCGCTGATCAAATTCACCTCGCCCGGTGTCCCCGACATCTATCAAGGTTGCGAATTGTGGGATTTTAGCCTGGTTGATCCGGACAATCGCCGCCCGGTGGATTATGGGTTGCGTAAGCGCCTGCTGCGCGATTTGCGCCAGCGGACTGAGAATGGCGAGCTCGCTAGTCTGGCCGCCGAACTGCTGGAACATGCCGAGGACGGCCGGATCAAGCTTTATCTTACCCATCGAGTATTGACGATGCGCCGCGAACAGCCGGCGCTTTTCGCCGAGGGTGAGTATCTGCCGCTGGAAGTCGGGGGTGCGCGCGCCGAGCATGTGATCGCCTACGCCCGCCGCCACGGGGATGCGGAGATGATCGTGGTTGCGCCGCGGCTCACGGCATTGCTGGCCCAAGGCGAAGAGGTGCCGCCGCTGGGTGATCTGTGGCACGACACGCGCCTGAGTCTGCCCGAGTCGGCGGGTACTCGTTACCGCGACCTATTCAGCGGCGTTGAGTTGACGGTTCGCGCCGACGAATCCGGGCCGGGATTGGCATTGAGTGAAATCCTCAGCCACTTCCCGATTGCATTATTGGAGAAAAAATAGGTTTCACACCTGATGCCGCCGGCCCCGCCGCCGGCATCAGGCGTATGATAAGGTTTATGATGCGTTCCAAAGAGTTTCGTAATCTTGTGGTGAGCCTGGCCCGCGCAAACGAGCCGGTGGAGCCGCGCTGCCCACATGCCGAACAGTGCGGCGGCTGCGCTTTCCAGGATCGGGCCTACAATGCCCAGATCGCCGCCAAAACCACCGCCCTGACCCGCCTGTTCAAAAGCGCCGAAAACCTGCCCAATCTTGTTGACGGCACGCCTTTTGATTTGGATCGGCTTGAGTTTGCCGTCGAGCCGTCGCCCGATCCATACACCTATCGGACGCGCATGGATTACGTGGCGACGAAAGGCCGGTTTGGGCTGCGGGCGCGCGGCAAATTCAATTACATCGTTGAACTGGAAACCTGCCACCTGATACCACCGCCGGCCTTCGCAGCAGCGAAAGCCGTCTGGGTACGGGCGAATGAACTCGGCATACCCGATTACAATATTCGCAGCCACGAAGGATTTTTACGCTATGTGGTGGTGCGTCGTAGCCCCGCCGACCAGTTGCTGCTCGCGGCGGTGACGGCGCTCGGCCCGTACGAGGCCGAGATGGAGCAGTTGGCCGCAACAGCCCTGGCCCAGCCGGGAGTAACCGGCTTTCACTGGCTGCTCAACGACAGTAAAACCGATCTGTCGTTTGGTACGCCGCTGCGCCACTGGGGCGTGGCGACGCTGCCTATGCCGGTGGGCGCACACGAACTCGCGATCGGCCCAAATACCTTCTTTCAGAACAATGTTCATCTGCTTGATCAATTACTCAGCGCTGTGCGCGACGCAGCACTGGCAGATCTGGCATCGCCGCCGCGTATCGCCGATCTGTACGGCGGCGTAGGCACGATTGCGCTCCATCTGGCCCCTGCTGCTGCGGAAGTGGTGTGTGTCGAGTCGGTGGCTGAGAGTGTCGCACTGGCCAAAGAGAGCACGGCCAATGCCGGTATCTCCAACCTGCGTCCGGTCTTCGCCGATGTTGCGTCGTTCCTGCAGGAGACCGCGCCGGAAACCTTTCCAATCATGATCGCCGACCCGCCGCGAACCGGCCTTGGCCCGGAAGTATGCGCCGAATTGAACCGGCTCAAGCCGGAGCGGATCGTCTATGTTTCTTGCAACCCACTCACGCAGGTGGAAGATCTGCAAGCATTGGCAGGCGCCTACAGCATACGCAGTTTACGCGGCTACGATATGTTCCCGCACACCCCACATGTCGAGTCGATCGCGGTATTAGAACGCTGACGAGTATATGTCGTAAAGGCCGTTTTAGCGCAACACCGACAGCTATAATCACAAAGATTACTGCGCGATGACATGGGCTGGAAACCGTTGACATCGAACGCATGTTCTGATATTATAGAACACACGTTCGACCTCCGAGCACCGTAATACGAGTCATCCATTGCAGCGATACTGATCGTCCGGTGAGTGCCGGCGACCGCGCGACACGAGCAACCTCACGGTGGGGAAGGTCACCTGGGGCGGTTAAGATTCCCCAGGAGCCGCTCTGCAGACCTGCTGAGGATTCGGCGGCTGCGCTTGCACTGCTGGAGGGTGTTGCCATGGCTGTGACGAGTCGTGAGATTCGGGCTACCCGGAGCCCGCGAGTTGGAATGATGAGTGGTTTTTGGCGCGTTCGCCTACCTTGTCACGTTTGTGTTGGCGGCATTGGCGATCTATGTGCTGGTCGGAGCGGCCGTTGATTGGGGGCAGGTTCGGCTCGATGACATTCGTTACGGGCGGCCGCGGACAACCCATATCGAGGGTTATGTCGGCCACCCAAATGAAGTGATCGGTCGGCCGACGCGCTTTATCGGGTTGAATCTTGATCGGCAGGTGGTTGTATTGGAGTTGCCGGGCGGTGATCCGACCCAGACACGGAGTTTGCCTGGCCCGTACCTGTTTGGTGCCGACGAAGATTTGACACCTGTGTTATTATCCTTGCGTGATATGGATCGTGATGATCTGCCCGATCTGATCATCAATGTCCGCAATGAGCAGATTGTCTACCTCAACCGCGATGGTTCTTTCCGTCTGCCTACTGGGGAAGAGCAGCACCTGCTGGAGCAGGAGCCTGTACCGTGAGTACGCCATCAAATCGCCGTCCGCGGCCGCGTGCAGAAACGACGACCACTGATCGTCGGCGGCGGGAACCTTTGTTCCCGCTTGAAGATGCAGATATTGCTCCGCGTCGCTTGCCGCCGCAGCCCTTAGCCGATATTCTCGACGATACGCCGGGCCTGTCTGAACGGCAGGCCCGCAGTGACCGCCGTACCGCATCATTTGGTGCTTCGCCGCGCCGTGATGATCCGGTTGCTCAACCGGCGGCGCCTGCCGGGCATCCCGCAGCAGAGTCGCCTACGCGAACTCGCCCGCCGGTGACGCCGCGCAATCCGGGCGCCGCGTCCTCCCGAACTTCAGGCGCATCGCGTCAACTAACTGAAAGTGCTGCAAAGCTGTATCGCGCTCGGACGGGTTTGGATGAAGCCGAAGCCGATCTGTTGCGGGCCGATCTGATCGGTCGGCCGTATTCAGGTTATCAGCGGCAGGCGGCATCAGGTGGTGTACCGTTGCCGCAGTTGCTCGCGGTGGTTGGCCTGAGTATTCTGATCCTGTTGTTCTTTGGCGGCGGTCGTCTGCCCGATTTGAGCCGCTGGTCGCTTCCGGCGCCGGTTTTTTCGGTAGCCGAAGCGCCGGTGCAGCAACTTGCCGGCCCGACAAATCCGGTCGGCGACTATCGGTTGCAGGGTCCGCCAAGTCTGACACCCGATCAGATCGATCAGATTCTGGCCGGCTATGGTTCGCCGGCTACCGGCACCGGCGCAATCTGGTACGAACTAGGCGTTCAGCGCGGGATCGATCCGGCCTTCGCCGTCGCCTTTTTTATCCACGAAAGCAGTGCCGGTACCGCTCGTAATTGGGCCGGCTTAAAACCTGACGGCAGCAGCACCCATAATGTCGGCAATATCATCTGTGCCGGTTATGCAACTTGCTATAATCGATTCCGTGACTATGCTTCCTGGGAAGTCGGGATCGCCGATTGGTATCGCTTGATCGATGTTGAGTATATCCAGGGTCGGGGAACTCTCACATTGCAAGAGATTATTCCGATCTATGCGCCCTCATTCGAGAATGATGTTGGCGGGTACGTCAATACGGTTGCGCGTCTGGTTGACTCCTGGCGGCGTGGTGAGGTGCGCTGATGCAACGTCCATTTGATACACCGCCCACAACCCATATGGTGTTTGTCGGGTTGGCTATGCTTGGGCTGGTGTTTTTTCTGTTTCAGCTCCTTAGCCCTTCCGACCGTACGTTGGTAAGCCGTTGGGGGGCAACGCTCACCCAGTCGGTTGCGGCAAATGGTGACGCCCTTGCCGCAAATTCAAGCAATGCATTGGTCGGTACTGCTGCTCAAGCCGGTCGGGGTATGGGCGCTGAGGCGCGGCCAAGCGGTAATCCGCTTCAGGCCGCCAATGCAGTGATGACGCAGGGCTATGGCGTCGGATCACATGCGCCTGCCGCTACCTGGGGCGCGATTGATCTCGCAATCGACGGTGATGGTAACGGTTCGGCCGATCCCGCCGGTTCCTGGGATCATCCGATCTATGCGACGCATTCCGGAGTGGTCAAGGTAACGCCGAATAGCTATCCGGCCGGTAATCACGTCTGGATCGAGAATGAGCAGTATCGCACCGGTTACGCACATCTGGCCGATTTCGCCGTCAAGGGCGGCCAGGTGGTGCAGCGCGGCGACCTGATCGGGTATATAGGTTCAACCGGGATGTCTTCGGGGCCGCATCTGGATTATCAAGTCTGGGAGAGACACAACGGCACATGGGTGAATGTGAACCCACTTGAGTTCGATGTGTTGGGGCAGTAGTTAGAGGACTGTCTTTTTTCTTGAGGGGGCAAGATGGCGACTTAGTCGCCATCTTGCCCCCTCAAACTTATTATGAGCGTGCAGCGCGCCAGGCATCGGCGGCATATGGCCCGCTCGGGTCGATCCGCTCGCTGGCGTTGAAGTGCCGCCGCGCCGATTCAAGATCGCCTACCTGGCGCAGTAGTTCACCTAATCGATAGTGTAGTCCGGCCTGTTGCCGTGCCGGACAACGCACCAGAAGCCCTTCAGTCTGTTGTATCGCCAGGCGAGCCTCGTTGACTCGGTCATCGGTCAGGAGTTGCTCGGCCAGTTCGCATTGCAAGTTGCTCCTGTCGGCGGGTGTTTGGGCATGATTGAGACCGGCGCGTAGTAAATCCTCGATCAGGCGGGATTCGGCTCCGGCGGCACGGGCAGCCGTTGCCGCCGCCAGATATGCGGCAGCACAGCCTGGATCGAGCGCCAGTGCGCGCTCGGCAGATGCTTGGGCCGAAGCTGATTCGCCGGCTTCAAGTTGCGCCGTCGATAGTGCAACCAGAAGCAATGGTTGCAGCGGAAAGCAGTTGTAGGCCTGGGTAAACGCCTTAACCGCTTGCTGCGGGCGGTTAGAGGCAAGTTGAATAGTGCCCTGCAAGGCCAATGTGTCGGCCGACCACGGATTCATCTTCGCGGCGAAGCCGGCCGTCTGTGCCGCACGTTTTGTATTCGCGTTCGCCAGCGCACGTTTGGCGTTGAAGATGAGCAGCATGCGGATGATGAACCAGAACGCAGCCACTAAACCGGTTATACTAAAAAGGGTTGGGAATTTGGAAATTTCAGCGAGGATAAGGCAAGCCAGCAGGATCGCGCCTTCAGGCGCCAGCCATAATGAGTAACGTAAACGACTCAGACCGTCGGATCGGCGTGCGTGTGTCGTCTGCCGATATGGATCGCTCATGCCGGCACTCCTTTTCGCAACAGGTTCGTTGCACACTCAAGCAATCGTTGCTCTAGCATAAGTGTACGATTCATGTGTGACA
>JAAUQO010000334.1 GCA_012032775.1 Oscillochloris sp.
CCTGCGCCTCCGTCTCAGGGTAGGCTGCGCCGCGCCCTCCGCCGTCTGCTCCGGCGTCTGCGCCGCGGCATCAGCCGCCGGAGCGTCTGCTGCGTCGAGCAGCGTATTCAGCAGCTCGCTCTCAGCGACATCTTCCCTACGAACCTGATCGGTCATCACCAACTTCCCTCCTCAGCGTGTGGACAAACCGCCGAATTATACTTGATCCCAAAATATTGACTCAGCGCCGAACGGCGCACTGTCGCCCAGTTACATACGCATCTGCCGACGCACCGCCTGAACCAGGCCATCATCGTGCAGATCTTCCAACCGATAATACGAACCCTTCAGGTGCTCGGCCAATGCCCGTGAGAGTCCGCGCTCAAAATTCGGATGTTCGGTGTCGATCACAATCGCCCGAACATCACGCGAGGCGATCAAATCCGCGATCTGATAGGCCTCTTGCTGCGGTGGTGCATTTCCGATCGCCACATTGGCCTGGCCATCGGTGAGCAACACCATCAGCGGGACGATCTCTTCATCCTGGCGGCGGGCCTTCTCAAGCAACTCGAACGCCGTCAACATCCCGCGCGCCAACGGTGTTTTCCCGCCGGTCGGCATCGTCTGAAGGCGCTTTTGCGCCAACTCGACGCTATTGGTCAGCGGAAGCAAGATCCGCGCATAGTCGCGCTGGAAACTCACCAGACCAACCCGATCGCGCCGCTGGTAGGCATCACGCAATAGCGAAAGCACTGCTGCTTTGGTTGCCTGCATCCGCTCTTCAGCGGCCATGCTCCAACTGGCATCGACCACAAAACAAACGGCATTACGTGTGCGGCGAACCCGCACCTTCTGGCGCAAATCACCGCGGCGCAACAAAACTTTCGGCCGACGGCGATGGGGCAGATGCGGCTCATGCACCAACTCGGCCCGCCGCTTGCGCTGATAGATCGCCGCTTCGCGTAGTGTCGCATCAAGCGCCAGATCAGTCACGCGCGGCACCTGTTTGCTGGTGATGTAACGTCCCTGTTTGCGCGTGGTACGCGTACGCGAACGACGGCCGGGCGAGCGCCGCTGCTGGCGATCGGTGTGCCCTTCGAGCCGGCGGGTCTTGAATATTGCATCGGCGTCAAACTGCTTGCCGCCGGTATTCTTATCGCCGCTCTGCGTACTGTCGCTGGTTCCGGCGCTGCCCACAGGCGTTACACTCCCACCGGAACTATTATCATCACCACCCTCGCCGCCTTCTACCTGCTCGCCGGGTTCAGCTTTTTTTTTACATCGTCTGTTTGTGCGCTTTCGGCGGGTTTGCCGCTACGCTCCAGGATCGATCCAATCCGCTGCTCGTCAACCTTGATTTCGGTAAACGGCTGGCGACGCATACGGTGCGGCAGCGCCAATTCGGCGGCAAGGCGAATATCTTCGGCACTAAGGATAAGCCGCCGGCCCATGCAGCATGTGTGCGGGCCGTCTCAAGAATCGTCAGATCGGCACGATGCCCATCGACGCCCATCTCTAAACAGAGACCGGCGACAGCGGCCATATCGGCCGAGTCGATTCGCACTTGAGGCAGCAAGGCGCGTGCCGTGACGATCCGACCGGCTAACTCCTCTTCTGCGCGCTGCCACTGACCGATGAACGCTTCCGAGTCGGCCTCGTAGCCCATCCGCCGCTCGATCACCGCCACCCGCGAAGTAATATCGGTGAGGCCGACCACTTCGACCGCGAGGCCGAAGCGATCCAACAACTGTGGACGCAACTCGCCCTCTTCGGGGTTCATCGTGCCAACCAGAATGAACCGCGCCGGATGCTAGATACTTACGCCCTCACGCTCGACCGTGTTTACCCCCATAGCCGCTGCATCAAGCAGCAGATCAACCAGGTGATCATCGAGCAGGTTCACCTCATCGACATACAGCAGCCCACGATTAACTTGCGCCAGCAGACCGGGATCAAAGCGGCGCTGGCCCTCAGTAATCGCATGCTCCAGATCGAGCGATCCGACCACCCGATCCTCGGAAGCTGAAACCGGAAGTTCGACCACCCGCGTCGGGCGCGTCATCTCCGGAAGCACGCCATCGCCGGCGCGGCCCTGGCAAATCTGACAAATACCTGCGGGTTGTGCGGGAGAGCAAGAGTAGGGGCAACCTTCAACTACCGTAATCGCCGGCAACAAGCGCGCAAGGGCGCGAACTGCGGTCGATTTGGCAGTACCCTTCTCACCTCGGATCAGAACACCGCCAATTCGCGAATTAACTGCGTTCAAAAGAAGCGCACGCTTCAGGCGTTCCTGACCAACGATGGCTGTGAATGGGTATACCGGGCGAGGAAGCGACATGTTCACAACAATAAAAATCTTCCAACCTGCTTGCAGGCCAGAAGCACTAGCAACAGCGCCGTGTTGTTTGCTTACTTGAGAGCCGGAACAACCGACGACGTGCGTACAATATCACGGCAATTGCCCGCTTGACTTGCAGCAATACGCCGCGCCCATCACGCGACGGCGCTATTGTCGCACAGGCGTGGGCAAAAGTCAAATCGTGATATCAGGAACATATCAGCGAGGCGAAATAGCATTTCGCGCGCTGGATGCGATCGGGATGCATGATGGTCGGATCACTCGCATTGGGCGGAGCTATGCTATAATCGCGCATTGATGGCAATTGCGACACATGTATCGTTGATGCATGGGCTATTTACACTTCGTTGCGGAGTAACCACCTTGGGCTTCAACCCACTAAACTCACTATTCGGCGCTTTCAGCCGCGACCTGGGGATCGATCTAGGCACTGCCAACACCCTTGTACATGTACGTGGCAAGGGGATCGTGATCAGTGAACCCTCGGTGGTCGCCATTGATGCGAAGACGAAGCAGGTGCATGCCGTCGGCGCAGAGGCGAAAGCGATGGTCGGAAAAACACCGGCCAATATTATCGCGGTTCGGCCGCTGAAAGACGGCGTGATCGCCGATTTCGACGTGGTCGAGAAGATGCTGGCCTATTTTATCAAGAAGGCCCATGCGTATTCATCGTTCCGCCTGATCGATCCACGGCCGCGGGTTGTTGTCGGCGTGCCGTCGGGTGTAACAGAGGTTGAGAAGCGGGCCGCGCGTGACGCAACCCTGAACGCAAAAGCCCGCGACGCCTATGTGGTCGAGGAGCCGATGGCGGCGGCGATTGGAGCCGGATTACCGGTTGAAGAGCCGATGGGCTCGATGATTGTCGATATCGGCGGCGGTACGACCGAAGTTGCCGTGATCTCGTTAGGCGGGATCGTGATCAACCACTCGATCCGGATCGCCGGCGATGAGATCGACGAGGCGATTATTCAGTTCGCGCGCCGCGAGTATAACCTGCTGATCGGCGAGCGGATGGCCGAGAAGGCCAAGATCGCGGCCGGTTCAGCCTATCCTTTGGATGAAGAGATCAAGGTGGTGTTGCGCGGCCGCGATCTGCTAACCGGCTTGCCGAAAGCGGTTGAAGTCAGCAGTGTCGAGATCCGCGAAGGTATCTCCGGCCCGGTAAATGCGATTGTGCAGGAAGTGCGAGCTGCCCTGGAAGAGACGCCGCCGGAGTTGGTGGCCGATATTATGGAGCACGGCGTAACGCTGGCCGGTGGCGGGTCACTCCTGCACGGTCTGGATAAGCGAATCGCCGCCGAAACCCGGATGCCGGTACGGGTTGCCGAGGATCCGCTTTCGTGTGTGGCCCGCGGCGCCGGGAAAATGATCGAGAATTTCGAGAATAAGGTTTATCAGGATATTCTGACCCGCAGCCAGAATACGCGCCGTGCCAGGCTTTAACATCTTGTCGATGGTAGCGCGTTGGCGGCGAAACCACCAACGCTGCCATCCACAGTCACTGTATGCGTGATTATCTTGACGATCGCCCAATTAAACTTCGCCGCGACCGCAGTAATGTGCCGGCGAGCTTGCGGCCGTTTCTACTGGCCGGTATATTGATCTTGCTTTCGGTTCTACTGCTGACGCTCGATAGCCTGGGCTACCTTACACCGGCCCGTAGCTTTGCCGAACTGGTGCTTACACCACTGGCCCAACCACTAACCGGTGTACGTGACGCGCTGGCGGAGATCGCGGCTGTGCCGCGCGGCGAACAAACACTGCGTGCGCGAATCGGCGAACTTGAAGCCGAAAATGCCGATCTACGGGCCGAGGTGCTACGCCGCGAACAAGCGCAAATCGAGAATGTGGCGCTACGACAGCAGTTGGCGATCGAACAGATTCAGCCCTGGAAGTTACTCGGCGCCGAAGTAGCGGTGCGCTCGCCGGATGCAGGCCGGCGCGTGATTACAATCGCGCGCGGCAGTGATGATGAGGTGCAGGTCGGGATGGCGGTGATCGGCCAGACACCCGGCGGTCCGGCGGCGCTGATTGGGATTGTCGAAAGCGTGACTCAACGCAGCGCCGCGATTCTTTTGATCACCGA
>JAAUQO010000073.1 GCA_012032775.1 Oscillochloris sp.
GGTTTGCCAATCTATAGTGGTTTTCTTATTTCCACTTGTGATAAATCCAACTACAATGGATAGTATTATTTGTGAATTTTTGTTAATCCGTTTTTAGCCCTTTCATATGATTTGGTACTAGATTGAGTACCTTCCTGGTTCGGTACCATGTGACTATTGAGTGCGGATCTATCAAACGCTATACTCGACTGTGTAGGGCAAACCTACAAATCAACTAATGAAAGGAGGTGACAACAAATGCTTCGCAGCTTTTTCGCTAAGGAAGAAGGCCAGGGCCTCGTCGAGTACGCTTTGATCCTGGTGCTCATCGCTATTGTCGTTATCGGTATTCTGACGCTTTTGGGCGGCCGCGTGAGCGAGGTCTTCTCCGAGATCAACTCGGGCCTCGACACCTAATTCGTCGCAGCGGTCTTCACATCTCAACCAGCAACCTACTTGTTAAGGAGTTTCCAATGCTTCGCAGCTTTTTCGCTAAGGAAGAAGGCCAGGGCCTCGTCGAGTACGCTTTGATCCTGGTGCTCATCGCTATTGTTGTTATCGGTATTCTGACGCTTTTGGGCGGCCGTGTGAGCGAGGTCTTCTCCGAGATCAACTCGGGCCTCGACACCTAATTCTTCCTGATAACAGTCTTCGCAGCGGTCCGGCGCATTTGCCGGGCCGCTGTTTTTTGTCCGAACCAGTGAGTGCTACAATGGAGCCGACGTTCACTTCATACGAGGGATCCACTGTGGCAGACTATTCACGCAAGTGGTGGGCACTGGCAGCAGTCGGCACGGGTGTACTCATCTCAACCATCGATGGCTCAATTGTCAATATCTCGCTCAACACCCTGGTTGAAGCCTTTAACACACAATTGAGCACAGTTGAGTGGGTGGTTCTGGCGTATTTGCTGACCCTGACCTGCACACTTTTGCTGGTGGGGCGACTGGGTGATATGTTCGGTAAGCGGCGGATCTATGCCGCCGGATTTGTGATCTTCACGCTGGCTTCGGTGCTGTGTGGCTTGGCGTGGAATGTTGGCGCGCTGATCGGCTTTCGGGTATTGCAGGGGATTGGTGCGTCGATGATTCAGGCGGTGGGACCGGCATTGCTGGTGACGGCTTTCCCACCCAAGGAGCGCGGCACAGCTCTTGGCGCAATCGGCTCGTTTGTTGCGGTCGGGATTTTGATCGGCCCGGCACTCGGCGGTGTGCTTCTGCGTTATGTCAGTTGGCAATCGATTTTCCTGGTTAATATTCCGGTCGGAATCGCCGGTATCTGGTTGACGCTACGTAATATCCCCGAGGATCGAGCATCAAAAGGCGATCAATCATTCGATATCTTCGGCGCATTCCTGCTGATGATCGCGCTGGTTTCGCTGCTGCTGGGGCTGACGGAAGGGCCGAATTGGGGCTGGAGTGACTGGCGAGTACTGGTATTGTTTGTGGTGTCGCTGATCGCCAGCGCTTGCTTTGTGGCCTGGGAGCGCCACACCCAACAGCCGATGATCAACTTGAACATCTTTCGCAGTGGTGCATTTTCGTTGAATTTGTTGGCCGGTTTTGTCCTTTTCCTCGGCCTGGCGTTTAATCTGCTGCTGACGCCACTCTTCTTTCAGCTTGTCTACCAATTCGATCTTCAAACCACCGGCCTATTGTTGATGTCTTTGCCGCTAACCCTCTCATTGACCTCACCGATCAGTGGCCGACTGTCGGATCGCTATGGTCCACGGATTCTGACGGTGGTTGGCCTGATCTGTATCGCTCTGGGGATGTTCGGAGTTAGCTTGACTCGCTCGACTACGCCGGTGGCGCAGATGGTGGTTTTTTTGATGGTGCTGGGCGCCGGAGTTGGTTTGTTCCAGAGCCCCAATAACAGCACGGTGCTGGGTAATGCGCCGCCGGAAGCACTCGGCGTGGCAAGTGGGTTGCTGGCAGTCGTCCGTACATTGGGTCAGACCGGCGGGATTGCGGTGGCAGGCGCGATCTGGGCCTCGAACATTATTGCGATTAACGGCGCACCAATCTCGCCGGTGACAACGGCAGCGCCGGAGGTTCTAGCCGGCGGATATGATGTTGCGATGCGGGTCGCAGCGACAATTGCGCTGTTCGCGATTATTCCCTCGATTGCCGGTGGGCGCGCAGCAACCAACACCGGCCAGCAACCGGCGGTGGGGCAGGCGGACTAGGATACAAGATACAGGTTATTGAGTGGAGGGGTCGCAGCATGCTGTGACCCCTCCATATTTATCGCTTTTACCCATCGTGTAGGAACCAGGGGAGTGCGGCGAGGATATAGGGCCGGCTAAGAGCACGACGAAGTTCGGCGATCGGTTCAGCAGGATCGGGGATTGTACGGCGGCGGCGGGAGTTGATCGCGCAGGCCAAGGCCGCTGTAGAGCATAAGCGGCGCATCGGGATCAGCAGGCAGCGCGGCAAGTTCGCGAGCGCGAGCGACGGCGGCAGGTAAGCCGCCAAGTGCATCGACAAGACCAATACTTACAGCCTGTTCGCCGGTCCAGACCCGTCCGCCGGCAATTGGCTCAAGCTGCGCCGGACTGAGTTCGCGCCCCGAACGAACACAACTCCGAAAGCGATCATAATTTTCGGCAACACTGCGTTCAAGGGCGGCCCGCTCGTTCTCGCTCAGCGGAGCAATCGGCGAGAAGATCCCGCTATTTGTGCCGTGGGCGATCACAGCGACACCGACTGATGCTCGTTCGAGCAGACCGGCGACATTAGGGCGTAGTGCATACACACCGATGCTGCCGGTGATTGTGGCCGGCTGGGCGACGATCGCGTGGGCCGGGGCGGCCACATAATAGCCGCCGCTGGCCGCAACATCGCCCATGCTCACAACGACAGGACGTTTACGAGCCAAGCGCTCGACTTCACGCCAGATCAAATCCGACGCGAACGCATCACCGCCGGGTGAATCGACGTGCAACACCAGGGCAGCCATGCGCTCGTCGCGTTCCGCTTGACGCAAAGCCTGGATCACACGGTCACTGCCACTGAGTTCACCGCCGATCAGCGGTACGGGAAGCGGTGAGCGTCGGTCGGGACCCTGAGTAATCGCCCCGGTAATACTCACCACACCAACGTGTTTTTTGTCGCGCCGTACCATCGGCAGCGGTAATCTGCGTACAAGCGCCTTCCATGAACGGATAGCGATCTTTTCCGCATCGCCGGCAAGATACTGCTCAAGTTCATCCTCGTACAACACTGCATCGATCAAGCCGGCCTGTTGCGCGGCCGGAGCGCTATGGGGCGCACTATCGATCAAGCGGCGCAGATCCTCGTCGGGGATGCCGCGGGCATCGGCGATTGTGTTGAGCAAGATTGTGAACCGCTGCGCCGCTAATTGTTCAAACTGCTCCTGAGCTTCGGGCGAGATGCTGGCGCGAGCGAACTGATCGCCGCCGCTCTTGTAGGGCGAAACGGCGACAACTTCAGCGGCGAGGCCGGCCATGCGCAGGCTATCGGCGAGGAAGAGGGCTTCGACCCGCACACCAAGCAGCCGCAGATCGGCGCTCGGCGGCATGAATACTTTATCGGCCGCGCTGGCGGCCATGTAGGTACGGCTATCGGCGCCGGGCAGATAAGCGGCAACCGAAGTTCCGGCGGCACGCAGATCGGAGATGATCTCGCGGAGACTCTGAATGGTCGCCCAGCCGACGGAGAGATCGCCGAAGACGAAGAGCACGCCGCGCACCTGCGGTACATCGCGCAAACGTTGGCAGCGGCGCCGTAAAGCTTGCAGACTAAGCGGTTGGCGGGCGCCAAGAAAGCGCCGCTGCCACCAGGACAAAGCCGGGGCGAACTCAGGAAGCGGGCCTTCAATATCGATCCGCACCCAGACCGGCCGGCGAAAGCGCATACGGCGCCAGGCATTGCCCATACGGCGCCAAAGATTGATCAGGGTAACCAGAACTATTTGAAACATCTTGAAGATATGATCACGCACTCGCCACAAAGTCGGCAAGTGCATAACCGCAATATAGAGCAATCCTACCAGAACCGAGAACCAGGAACCGCTGGAGCAGGACGCAGAACCGACTTCACAACCCGGATAAGATTGCTATATCTTATCTACGCTTGCAGTCTACCTTGACTCACTTCGCTGCGGCAATAGCTGAATCACATGGCACGCTTCCTGCGACACCTGCAGAGATTAGCGCATTTTTCGCGAAAGGAAGCCGATGCACGAAGCATTTTTACTTAGCCGGGCGTTGTTGAAACTGGGTACAGAGGATGAAGATTTGACCGGCGATTTGTCGGCGGCGACGATCACCGCCGACGGCAGCTTGTGGCTGGCTTCGGATGAAATGCAATCGATCGAGCGGCTTGCACCAATCGAACCATATGTCTTCGGCGAACGGCAAAACTTTCATCTGGCCGATTATGTAGACCTGGAGTCAGATGAAGGCGAGATCGATATCGAAGGCATGGACGCCGATGAGCATTATCTCTGGCTAACCGGCTCACACAGTTTGAAACGCAAGAAAACCAAAGGCAAGAATATGGCGAAGGATATTACCCGCCTGGCGACGGTGAAGCCGGAGCTCAATCGCTTTTTGCTGGCGCGGATTCCGATCGTCGGTCAGAATCTCTTCGCCTCGTGTTCGCATCCAAGCCAGCCGGATATGATCCTGACAGCGGCGGCGATTCAGCAACGTGGCGCGACAAATGCCTTAACGGAAGCGCTGGGCGATGACGATCATCTCGGAGCATTTCTTTCGATTCCGCTCGGCGATAAAGAGAATGGTTTCAACATCGAGGGATTGGCGGTGCGCGGCAATCATGTGTTCCTGGGGCTGCGCGGCCCGGTGATGGATGGTTGGGCGATCATTCTGGAACTGGAGCTTGCAGAGGAGGAGCCGGGCGTGCTGACCTTGCAACAGAGTAAAGGCTGGCAACGACCATATCGCAAGCACTTTTTGGATCTTGATGGACTTGGGATCAGAGAACTGTTGTTGCACAACGACGATCTGCTGATTCTGGCCGGGCCGACCATGAAGGTCGAAGGTGCGATGAAGCTGTTCCGCATGAGCGATGCGCTCAACCACGATGATGATTCGTTGTCGAGCCGCGAGATCGGCGACCTGGAGTTGCTGTTTGTGCTGCCGTTCACCCTTGGCCACGACCATGCCGAAGGGTTGGCGTGTCTGCCCTGCCTGAACGAACCCGATGCATTACTGGTGGTCTACGACTCGCCAAATCCGCTGCGGATGGTGGGGAAAACAGCGTTGTTCGGGGATATTTTCCGCCTTCCCGCTGCCTGATCTGAAGATTGGATGATACCTGGCTGTTTCGACGGCACTGTCGTCGAAACCAGCCATTTTTATTGCAGATCACGGCGGATGCTGGTAGGATGGCGCGGGCTACGATGGAGGAACAGATGCACAATCGATTTGCGCTATTGCGCCGCCTGCCGACAAGACTGGCGGTTTTGCTGCCTCTGCTTGCGGTACTGACACTCAGTGGTTGCGCCGGAAATACCCTGTTGGGCGAAGTTGCGGTAAGCGCAAGCGAGTACGCGCCGACGGAAATTGCTGCGCCGTTGACGATCAGTTATGAGATTGGGCGCGAGGCACTGGTGGATATTTATGTACTCGACGAGGCCGGCCAACGCTACACATTGCGCGAAAATCAACTGCGCGAGGCTAGCCCCGACCCGTATGTACTGCGCTTCGACGGCACCGTGCCGACAGATGATCCGGTGGTGCTGCGCAGATTGTTGCCGCCCGGCAGTTACCAGGTGGTGGTGGCGGCGCAGCGACAATGCCAATGGCACCGCCGTTGAGCGCAGCCTGAATCTCGCCATTGTCGGCGGCGAACAACCATCGCTCGATATCGCGAATCTGGTGGTTTCGCCGGATAAGATTTCGCCGAACGCCGATGCGATCGAGGATGTGGCGGAGTTCACATATCGACTGCCGGTCAGTGCAACGGTGAGTATCGACGTGATTTCGCCGAACGGCGAGAGCATTCCGGTAATCACGCGGGCCGAGCAAGGGCCGTACGAACAGCACGAAGTCTGGAACGGCAAACGGCCAAACGGCGCCCTGTTGCCGGAGGGCGTTTATACCTACATGGTGTTGGCCGAGGATGCGATCGGAAATGTGGTGCAGCGCCAGGGCAGCCTGACGTTGGAGAATGTCGGTCAGCCGGAGGCGCGGATCGTGTATGCGAACATCGCGCCACAGCGAGTGATGCTGGGCGAGGTGATCACGGTGACAATCCGGGTGCGCAACACCGGCACGGTGCCGATCCGCACCTACGGCCCGCCAAGCGGCTACGAATACACCACCGATGAAGTCTTTTCGTCGATTGAGGATGGACAATATACCGCCCAGGCCGGCGGTTTCTGGCGGGTCGGTTTGGATTGGGACGCAAATAGCGGCGGTGGCCCAAGGCGTTATCCGTTCCGCTGGGCGATCACGCCGCGCCCGCCGGACCAGTGGCGCGTGCCGGGTGAAGAGGATTTCCTGATGCCGGGTGAAGAAGTCGAGATCATCGGGCATGTGCGGATCTTACAGCGTGAGACGCGCATGGGTTTTTATGTCGGCTTGATTCAGGACGGCGTGGGATTCTTCCAGGATCGCAGCGGAAGGACGATCGTTGAGGTCGGTTTCTAAGGTTCCAAGAATAAGATTGGATGCCAACAAACAGAACAACGATCCATACCGATCGAACGGTGGGAGTAACGGCACCGCCGGACTTTATCGCGCTCGCAGCGCGCTTGAAACTGCGCCGCCGACAATCACACTCGACGACAGAACCTATCAGTACGATCAGCAAGTTGTGTTCTTCGCCGATGGGATCCAAAATGTATTTCTCAATCCGGCGCGAGCCGATCTTACCGGCGGCCAAAGTAACTCCGCTACCTATCCAAACGGTCATGTTTGCCGCAGCATCAGCGATGTCGTGAATGACGAGTCGTGCCAACGTACCGAGATCGGCGGGTTGTATAACGGCTTCGAGCGGCCTATGACAGAGATGGTGTTGCAAGGGCAAGCTTTGCAAGCACTGGCTGAAGTGTTTGTGGTCGCGATCGACCCGTTCGGGCATCTGTCCAAGCGAGCCGTCGCATCGTCGCCGGAGCATTTTTTCGCCGCCGAAACATTGGAACAGTATGACGACGGCCTCAATAATGTCGATCGCTCTATCGATATGATTGCGGTGCAACGCTCAGTTGGCGGCGTGTGTCAGGCGGTGGTCGATCCCTGGAGTGCCGTGATGCAGGCCGAGAATCTGCCGGAAGGAGTCGATCTGAGCCTGCCGCAGGTGGGCACACTAGAGATCCGAAACGTTTCCAGTAACGCAACGTATAGTACTGCGATCGAACTGCAAGCCGACAGTACGCTCGCATACGCCCTGGAAAGCATTCCACCCGGCGAATACATCCTTCGGGCATTTGTGTATTTCCGTGGCGGCGATGGTCTCACCAGATTGTACGGAACCATTGATCACAGTGGCGAGCCGGTCGCGGAATTGACAGTGATGCTACGTGGCGGTGAAACAGCATTGCCCCTGGAGCTACGATTGAGTGGAGCGGTGTGCAACTAATGCAAAGGAGTACGGCGTGAGATGTGAGGCAGCGGTCACATAACCAATTGTCGCATCTGCTAGAATGATCCCACGCCCACTCCTCATTGTTTTCGGGCCGGGTTCCTGCGCCAGGAGGCACACTTGTCACCCCAGATTGTTGCAATTGCCGGCCCTTTGGCCGGTCAATCGTTCTCGCTCAGCAATGCTCCGCTGACAATCGGCCGTACTTCGGACAATACGTTGGTGATCGCCAGCGGCCTTGCATCGCGTCGTCATGCCGAAATTCGCTATGACGGCACGGGATATACTGTTGTTGATTTGCAAAGTTCGAACGGCACATTGCTGAACGGCCTGCGCCTGCCGCCGCTGCAACCACAACCGCTCCGTCCCGGCGATCAGATTACGATCGGTGACGAGGTGTTTCGCTTTGATGGCCCTGCGGCGCCGATGACCGATCGAACGCTGCTTGCGACGCCGGCACCTACCCAACCCGCCGCTGCTGCACCACCACCACCGCCACCACCCGCCGCTGCGACGCCACCGGCTACACCACAGGCGCAACAACCTTTGCCGCCGCTACCGGCCGTTCCGCCGTCGCCCGCATCAGCGCTGCCGCCCTCTGCGGTTCCCAACCTGCCGCGGCGCACATCGCGCTTGCCGATCTTTCTCGCCGTCGGCATCCTGATGCTCTGTGTGATTATGGGCGCTCTGGCCGGCGGACTCTATCTGCTCAGCCGTTCCGGCGCCGGTGTGGCCAATCAGCCGACCAGCCAACCGGCAGCAACCAGCGAACCGGCGGAGCCGATTGCGCCGCTGCCGACCCGTGAAGTGGCCGCCGATGCGGCCGATTGGACGGTTCTGGTCTATATCGACGGCGACAACAATCTTGAGTCCGATGCCCTGATCGACTTCGCCGAAATGGCCTCGGTCGGCTCCAACGAGCAGTTGAATATCGTGGTGCAGATGGATCGGATCAGTTCGCCGGAGTTCTGGGATGACACCAGTGCCGGTGATTGGGAAGGCACGAAGCGCTTTCTGGTAGAGCGCGGCATGGAGCCGACAGCCGCCAATGCCCTAGAGGATCTGGGCGAACTGAACATGGGCGATCCGCAGACGCTCAGCGATTTTATCGAGTGGGGCGTGAACAACTACCCGGCCCGTCGCTATGGCTTGGTGCTCTGGGATCACGGCGCTTCGTGGTTGGGGATCGCCAGCGACGATACCGACGACGGCGATCTGCTAACGCTGCCGGAATTGAGTTCGGCCCTTGAAAGCGCCGCCCGGCGCAGCAATCACGGCAGCTTCGACCTGATCGGCTTTGACGCATGCCTGATGGCGCAGCTTGATGTGTTTCAGGCTGTTCAGCCTTATGGCCAGGTGGCGGTTGCCTCGGCCGAGTTGGAGCCGAACGACGGCTGGGCCTGGGATGGCTGGTTGTCGGCGCTGGCCGCCGATACAAGCCAGGATGCCTACGCGATCGCGCCGGTGATTGTGGATACGTACATCGACTCGTTCGCCGGTGATGAGGCCGAAGAAGTCACGCTTTCGGCCTTTGATTTAACCCGTCTTGCGCCGATCAGCGACAGCTTGACCGAACTTTCCGAGGCGATGCAACAGGATCTGAGCGTGTCGTACAATGCGATCGGCCAGGCCCGCTCGTTTGTCTCGGTCTACTCGCCGGCCTACCCGGAGGAATTCAACGCGGTCGATCTCGGTCATTTTGCGGAACTGCTGCCTGAGCACGGCGCTTCCGAGAGAATCGTCGATGCCGCTCAGAATTTGAATGCCGCCCTGATTGATGCGCGGATCGCGAACCGGGCCGGACGCTTCCATCGTAACAGCAGCGGCCTGTCGATCTACTTCCCGCAATTGGCGGATTTTTACTACGATGCGTATGAACGAGCATCGCCGCTCACTCGTCTGACCAACTGGCACGAGTTCTTGCAGGCGTTCCATGGCGCCGCCGACAGCGCAATTCAGCGCCCGACCATCAGCAATCTGCAAATCGACGACGCTCTGGTAACGATCAATAGCCCGGCGACCTTAACCGCGACAGTCGATGGCGCCGATATCGCCTACGTGTTCTCGTTCATCGGGATCCCCAACAGCACCCGCGATACTGTCGATCTGGTGTATGTAGACTTCGTCTACCCGCCGGGAGCAGCGCCCGGCGATGCACCGGAGTGGAACGACGGTAGTTATGATCTGCGCCTGAACTGGGATGCGACAAGCTGGTACTTGAGCAACGGCAGCGAAGAGATCGAGGTGCTGCTCGGCCCGATCAAGTACGGCGCGACATTCTATGGCGTCGAGGGCGTCTACACCTCGCAGGCCACCGGCGAAGAGATCGACGCCGGACTGATCTTCCAGGTAAGCCAGGGCCGCGGTACGCTGGTGCGGATCTGGGGCTTGCCGAAGGCTTCAGGCAAGCAGGAACCGCAACCATATGAGTTGAAACCGGCGCCCGGCGACACATTTACCGCAGTAACCCGCAGCTACACCGATGCCGGCGAACGGCTGGAGTTAGGGCGGGTGCGCGGCCAGACGATCACCTTCGGCGAGCAACCGTTGACCGCAGCGATCGGCCCGACACTCAGCGGCGAGTATGTGATGGGCTTTCTGGTGCGCGACATCGCCGGAAATTTCAGCTACGATTATGTTGACGTAGTTGTGGACAACAGCGGCGCCGGCGGGCCGGTCGCACCACCGCCGGCCCCCGAAGGCCAACCGGGTGGACAGGCCGGCTACCTGGCCTACAGCAACCCCGGACTTGGTTTTACGATCGATTATCCGGAAAGCTGGGAGCCGTTCGATACCGGAAGTGACAAAATCGTTTTCTATAACGCAGTTGCCGACGAAGGCATATACTTCAGTGTTGATGTCTACAGCCTGAACGAATCCGACAGCGACGCCGCGAATCGCGAGATCTTGCGCCAACTGGCTGATTTGATCGGCCGCACCGACGGCGGCGAGATTCGCGTGGAGGAAGAGGAATTTAACACCGCCGGATTGGATGGACGTAAGCTAGAATATGTTTACGCCAATGAGCGCGGCGGGCTAAGCTATGTGGCGGCGGTGGCGCTCACCTCGCCCAACAGCGAACGCACCTATCTGCTTACGATCGAGGCGCCGGAGGAGAGCTTCGATAATCAGATCGACATCTTCAATACAATGTTGGAGAGCCTGGTGATTGAGTGACATGACGAACGACAGCGGCGCAAGATATGGCGCCGCTACCGTTCTACGGCGGAGAAATGAACCAATGCAGATTGGCGATATGTTGCGTACGGCGCTGGAGAATCTGAGCCGGCGCAAGGTTCGAACGATCCTGACATCCACCGGCGTGATTGTCGGGATCTTGACGATTGTGACTATGGTTTCGTTGGGCGTCGGCGTACAGCAGGAGATCCGGGCGCAGTTCGCCGCCCTCGGCCTGGAGAATGTGTTTGTCCAGCCGGGCGAACAACGTGAGCGCGACTTCTTCACCCAGTTCGCGGCCCCCAACCGCGAGCAACCGATCACGCCGGAAACTGTCGCCGCCTGGGAGCAATTGCCGGAAGTGCGCAATGTGACGGCGGTTATCGATCTGGACGGCGTTATGACGCTGCTGGAACTTCCCGACGGCCGACAAGTGTCGGTGAATGTGACCGGGCCGCAGAACTTCCCGAACCCGTTTTTAAGTCCGCCGACAGCGATTGCCGGCGACATTAATGCAGCCGGAATCCCAGGGCAGGTTGTGCTGGCGGCAGGTGCGCTTCCACGGAACAGCGATGCCGCTACGTTTATTGGCCAGGAACTCGTAGTAATTCTGCGCAGTCCGCGGGGTGAGGAAGAACGCTTTCCCTTAAAGGTTGTCGGAGTAAGTAGTGAAGACGATGCCGAAGTGCAGGCGTCGGCAGAGGATATGGCGGCCATGAAGTCGTGGTGGTTCAACATCCCCGACTATCTGGCAAGCCAGGGCTACGATCAGGCGATCGTGCAGGCGAATAGTGTAGCCGATGCGGCGCAGTTGGTGGGTCGTTTCCGTGAAGCCGACTACCGAGTACAATCGTTGGAATTGATTTTGGAGCAGGCGAACCGCGTGTTTGCGGTGATCAACGTGATGCTGGCCTCGGTAGGCGGGCTGGCGCTGTTTGTGGCGAGCCTGGGCATCGTAAATACAATGATTATGGCGATCTACGAACGCACCCGCGAGATCGGCACGTTAAAAGCGATCGGCGCATCACGGGGCGATATTCGTGGCCTGTTTATGATCGAGGCCGGACTGATCGGTCTGCTCGGCGGTACGATCGGCGTTTTCGGCGGCTGGCTGGTTGGCCTGCTGCTGAACCGCGTGATCGCCTGGTACATTGAGCGTGAGCAGTTACCGCTTGACGCAACTTTCTTCGTAACACCATGGTGGCTGGCCCTGGCTGCGCTGGGCTTTGCAGCGCTGGTAGGAATTGTAGCCGGGCTGTATCCGGCAGCCCGAGCCGCAAGACTCGACCCGCTCGTGGCTTTGCGCTACGAATAACGAGGAAAGGACATGTTGCATTCGATCAGCGCCTTTTTCGACCGGCTGCGTTCTGCACATCCCACAGCGCCGGGCGGGGTTTATACACCGACAACAATCGCACGGCTTGCCCAGAGTCTGAGCGGGCTGATCTTTAAAAACGGAGGCGTGTTGTTCGTCAGCAATAACGCCTCACAACGATCCTGGGGAGCGCTTGCGCTACGTGGAATCAATGCAGCAGTACGGCAACAACCAATCACGATCGCCGAAAAGTTCGGCTCAGGATTAGTGCTGATCGGCGTCGGCGCACAACACGGCTTTGCGATCACAATGCTGCCCGGCGAGTTGGAAGCCCCCGACGAAAGTGTTCAGTTTCACGATGTTGTCTGGAGTTGCCAACCGGAAGCGGTTCTTGCTTTATTGAACTTCAGCAACAGCATTCTGCCGGAACCTTTGCCACCGGATCGATTGCAACCACTGACGCCTGAGGCGTTATTGCGGCTCAGCAGCGACTTACTCGACTTCACGGCCCGCCAACATTCGACCCTCACGGTTACCAATCGCGCCTTGAGCGAACGGCTGCGCAACCAGGAAGACCAGACGCGCATGATTATTCACGATATGCGCGCGCCGCTCCACACACTCCTGATCAGTATCAAGGCGCTCCAACGCCAGCATTTCGATCCGGAAGGTCAACGTGAATTGCTGGGGGTAGCGCAAGACAGCACGACGTATCTGCTGAATCTGACCGAAACCATCCTGGACTCGGCCCGCCTGGAAACGAGCGGCTGGTCGTTGAAGCGCCAGCCGGTGCGGCTCTCGACGATCGTGCAAGCTGTATGTGAGCCGTTGGAATTAGCGGCGCGCCCGGATCAGGCCCGGCTGCGGCACTACGTTCCCGACGATCTGCCGGTGGCCTGGCTGGATCGCGGTTTGATGGAGCGGGTGTTAACCAACCTGATCACCAATGCGATCAAGTATACGCCGGCAAGCGGCGAAATTCTGGTGAGCGCCGAACTTGCCCACGACGGCCACGAGATTACGTTGCAGGTGCGCGATACCGGGCAGGGCATCGCGCCTGAGGCCCAGCAACATATCTTCGAACGCTTTTTCCAGGCCAACGAGAGTGATCGCCGTCATGGTACCGGGCTTGGATTGTACTTCTGCCGGCTCGCCGTCGAAGCCCATGGCGGCAGCATCGCCGTCGAAAGCAGCGTCGGCGAGGGCAGCATATTTACGATCTTGCTCCCCTTGAACGGAGAGGAAAGCGAGACACCGGCGTAGAGACGCAAGATTTTGCGCCTCTACGCCGGTGTCTCGGCGCCGAAACCTCGACCGCGAACCGCATCGCACGGCTGCGGCAGATGCTGATTGACGAATGCCGATGTCACGGCGCCGGAACCTCGACCGCGAACAGCGCTTCGTGGGCCACCGATTCAACCTCGGCCGTAACGGTAATGCGCCATGTGCCGGGCATCTGGTAGAGCGATTGAACCTCGTAACGCCCTGACCCAACCGGTTCCGCCACCGGAGCCGCGCCGCTCAAGCAAAGCATGTCCATATCCATATCGAGGTAAACGGTCGCATTCTCGATCGGACGACCCGCCCGATCGCGCAGATCAACGGCGAACAGTTCGGCGCTATTGATCTGCGGCGTGCGCGGCGTCTCAAGTGTGATCGCGAGACCATCGATCGTCTGGCTTTGGCGCAAGCGATCCGATGCGGTACAGCCGGAGAGCACCGCCAACACCGTCAGAATCAGCCCGACCGCAGCCGATCGCCAGAGCAGTTGTCGCATTGCAGTTACTCCTCAAGCAACTGCTGCACGCCTTCGGTGATCGTCTCCGGCGACGTGCCGAATGAGTAAACTACCCGCATTCGACCTTCGGCATCGAGAAGATAACTGGCTGAACTATGATCAACAAGGTAGGCCGCGCCCGTACCCTCGGGGGTGTTCTTCTGATAAAAGAGGCCGTAATCTTTGCCGATGCGGCGCAGAGTCGCCTCGTCGCCTTGCATACCGACAAAGCCGGGATCGAAGTTCTGGACGTAGCGCGCCAATACTTCTGGCGTGTCGCGCTCGCCGTCTACGCTGATGAACAGATAGTTCACGGCGTCGCCGTCGGAACCAAGATTCTCCTTCACCTTGCGGAATTCGCTGAGTGTCAGCGGGCAAACATCGGGGCAAAACGTATACCCGAAGAAGAGTAGGGTTGGCTTGCCCTGGAGTTCCCTAAGGCTGAGATCACGACCAAGACTGCTGGGCAGCGTGAAATCGGTCAGCACTACCGGCGGTTCGATCACCGTCCCTGAGTCGAGCGAATTAGGCTCGGCCTCGGGCGAGAATGCAGCACAACCGGAAAGCATCAGACTTGTCAGGACGAGTAGCATAAAATAACGCATTGCAAACCTCACTATGGTGAACAGCTTGAGTGATTGAGCAATTACCCAATCACTCAAGCTCCTTGTTTTACGGCATTCGTACCGGGGCCTGAACCTCAATCGCGCCGGCCTGTTCGAAATTCAGCGTCAGGGTGATTTGTTCACCCTCATCGAGATCGCCGGTCAGCCCCATCAGCATAATATGGTAGCCGCCCGGTTTCAACTCCACCTGACCGCCGGCCGGGATCGCTAGCCCATCGACGAGTGGGCGCATCCGCATCACGCCGTCATCGATCTGAGTTTCGTGGATCTCGACCGTGGTGGCGGCGTCGGTTGAGGCGCTGAGCAAGCGGTCGGCATTACCGGAACTGACTAAAACCATGTAGGCCGCACTATTCCCACCGGCAGGCATTGATTCGCCGCCATGATTCATCCCGGCCGTTGTTTCGCCGGATTCGGAATTCGTCGCATTGTCGCCGTGTTCCATACCAGCCATCGCATCTTCAGCAACAGCGGTATTGACGGCGGCACGTACCCAGGGATCGCGAATTTCCATCGCTGTGGTAGTTGTCGGAGCGGCACAAGCAGCCAGCACTAACCCGAATAGCCAAAGCAGCAGGGCGATTGAACGCCGCATAGCAGTATTCCTTTATCTGTGGCGCAAGATTCTGCGCACCGATAGGCGACAGATCGCAAGCTGCGATCAGGCGCCGCAATAAAAGATATTACGAAGCAAACGGGAGAATGGCGGGATTGGGCAAGTGACCGCAACCCGCCGCTATGGGGTTGGTTGTTGAACTTAATTGCGCGGCGGCGGCAGCGATGGCGGCAACGGAAATGATTGAACCATCGATCGCAGGGGCGACGCCAAAAAGCCGAGCAGCGTAAGCCCGACGCTAAACAGCAGCATCGGCAGCACTAATGTCGGCCAGAAGGCGGGGATAAACAGGCCGTGGCCGGCGCTGGGCAACGGATGATCGCAAAGATAAAATGCCCGACCGTCGCCGAATGCAAAGAGCGATCGGCTATGGCCGCCCACAAACTCGCAATGCACCAGGCACAACAACGGCTGGCCCAGCAGCAACAGTGCCAGCATGAATGTGAACAGCGTACGCTTCGCGCTGCTCAGGGTGCAATTGTCGGTTACTGCGATCATAGCGATAGTATAGCAGTTTCTTGTGCAAATCGGCGCAATCGTGTTGCTGGAGGATCACGAACATGTTACGGCAAGCGCACTGCGTCCGCTTCCCACACCACCAATCCGTCGCGAGCCAACCCAGAGACAAGTTCACTCAGCCATTCGCTATCGTCGGCGGCATAATCCGGTTTCACCTGCGGGCCAAGATCGGCCAGGGAGATTGTCGCGCCGGCCGGCACTTCGCGGAGCGCGGCAACAATCCGTCCACGATACCAGCGCCGCGAACCAACATACGGCTCGGATTTTCGTTCGGCGACCCGGCGCAATTTGCGGGTAGGCGCCCCAGAAACCTCGCCCATCGTCAGAACCAGAGCCTCGTCGGCGGCCTGGCGATCGGCGAATGAGCGGCATTCGCTTCTGAGCGGGCAGCGCCGGCAGGCCGGTGCGGCGGCAGTACAGATCAGCGCGCCCAACTCCATGATCGCCTGATTCCAGGCCCAACCGGCGCCGGCGGGGATCAACTGCGCACCAAGTTCCAGCAACACCTGATCGGGCGGGCGCGGCGCGTCGTCTTCACCGATCAACAGCCGGCCAAGAACCCGCCTGATGTTCGTGTCCATAAAGGCGACATCTTGCTCGAAGGCGAAGCAAGCGACCGCACCTGCCGTGTACGGCCCAACGCCGGGCAGCGCCCGCAATTCAGCCACACTACGCGGGAATTGGCCGCCATACTGCGCCCAAACCGTCTGCGCCGCACGCTGTAAATTGATCGCCCGCCGGTTGTAGCCCAGGCCGGCCCAGAGCCGGATCACCTCGGCGGTAGGGGCTTCGGCCAACGCCTGAACATCTGGAAAGGTTTCCAGAAACGCCAGGTACTTCGGGATCACCCGATCGACCTGCGTTTGCTGAAGCATAATCTCGGAGACCAGGATGCGGTACGGATCGCGGGTGTGACGCCAGGGAAGATCGCGACCATTGGCGGCAAACCAGGCGAGCAGCGCGGATTGAAGGGAACTTAGGGTCATCATAGAAATGCAGAATGCGGAATGCAGAATTCTGCATGCTCAATCCTGCATGCTCATTTAGCGGCTGGGCTTCAGCACCGAACCTTCGCGACGAGCTTCGATCACGTCGGGGATACGATTGAGCTTGTCGAGTAAGTTGGTTAGTTGCGACACCGACTGGATCGTCACGGTGATATGGAGAAGCGCCCGGCCTGCGCGCGCCGACTTGTTTTGATCGACTTTCTCGATATTCACATCGGCGTCGGCGATCACGCCGGACACATCGCGCCAGAGACCGACTCGATCCCACGACTCGATCCGGATCGGTACCGAGTAGCCGCGCTGCTGCTGCGCACCCCAGGTTACCTCGATCAGCCGGTTGCGGTCGGTTTCTTTCAAGATCGTATGGCAATTGGCCCGATGCACCGTGATCCCACGGCCGCGGGTAACATAACCGACGATCGGCTCACCGACAACCGGGTTGCAGCAGCGGGCCAGGCGGTTCTGTACAGCACCCACGCCCACCACCTGAATTCCGATCGGCTGGCGTCGTTCCGGTCGCGGCTCCAGCAACTCCGGCGGCGGCATATCATCGGGTGCCTGCGCCTCGACCTGCTGGGCCAGGGCACGCTGCGCGATCATGCGTGCGGTGGTCTCGCCGCTGCCGATCAACGCGAACATATCGTCAACCGTGGTTGCGTTTCCAACGAATTCCAGCAACGAGTCGAAGCTGACATTTAAGCCGAGCCGCTTGAGTTCTTTCTCCAGCAGATCGCGTCCGGCGGCGATATTCTCGTCGCGGGCGGCGCGGCGGAAAAAGCGCCGGATATGATTGCGGGCGCTGGTTGTCTTCACAAACGAGAGCCAGTCACGGCTGGGGCCGCGACTGCTTTTCGAAGTCATAATCTCGACGATCTCGCTGTTGCGTAGATGGTAATCGAGCGGCACAATCCGGCTGTTCACTTTGGCGCCGACACAGCGATGGCCGACCTCGGTGTGAACGTGGTAGGCCAGATCAACCGGCGTCGAGCCTTCGGGCAACTCCACCACCCGGCCCTTGGGGGTAAACACAAAAATATGGGTCTCGAAGAGCTCGGACTTGAGCTTTTCGACAAAATCGCCGGCTTCGGTATCGCGCAAGCTGGAGATCATCGACTTCAACCATTCCAACTTGCTCTCGTAGGTCGGATCAGTGCGATGGTAGCCGTCTTTGTAGCGCCAATGAGCGGCGATCCCATGCTCGGCCACCTCGTGCATATCGTAGGTGCGGATCTGAAATTCAAGCACATCGTTCGGTCGCGGGCCGAAACGGATCGCCGTATGCAACGACTGATAGCCGGAGGGCGGGCGATTACTGATATAGTCGTCGAACTCGCCGGGGATCGAGGGCCAGTGACCATGGATCATCCCAAGCACGCCATAACACTGCTCGCGGGTCTCGACCACAATCCGAATCCCGAGCTTATCGTAAACCGCTTCGACGCCGAGGCCACGATACTTAGGCTTTTGCAGTTTGCGGTAGATGCTGTAAAGATGCTTGGGCCGGCCGCTGATCTGGAACTTTTCGACCGAATAGCCGCCCTGGGCAAGCAATTTTTGCGTATCGCTGATCAGCCGGTTGACGATATCGCCGCGTTCAGCATCGGAAGAGCGCAATCCGGCGCGAATACGCTCGTAATTCTCCGGATCGAGATATTGAAACGAGCGATCTTCGAGTTCGCGCTTAATCTCCCAGATACCGAACATCTCGGCGATATGGGCGAAGACATCAAGCGTTTCTTCGGCGATCTTATGTTGTCGTTCGGGCGGCAGGCTACCCAGGGTGCGCAGATTATGCAGGCGATCGGCGAGTTTCAGCACCACCACCCGCGGATCGGAGACCATCGCCATAAACAATTTGCGCAGATTACGGGCATCGCGCTGCTGCCGAGTGATATCCTCCAGATCGCGCAGTTTGGAGACACCATCGACCATGCCGGCCACATCGTTACCAAAACGCGACCTGATCTGATCGAGCGTCGCCCGCTCATCTTCCACCAGATCATGCATAAATGCCGCCGCGATCGTATTCGGATCGACAATATAGTTGACCACAATCCGCGCAACTTCCAGCGGATGGGTAATATAGGGTTCGCCACTCTCGCGGAGTTGGCCCTGATGCTGTTCGCAGGCAAACTGATAACTCGTCCAGACCAAACCGACCTGTTCGCCGAAAACAGCTGTATCGACGCCTAAAGCGGCAATCAATTCAGTTTCATTCTGCGGCAACATCATCATCGCCAGATCCTCGGCGGGCATACGAATACACGTCGGGCCGACATCCGACCCTACAAGTAATGGAACAGGCACCATTGCATGTATCTTTCCGTCCGTGCAGGCAGTATACCACGGCGTAGCGGGCAAACTCCGAGGCTGAATGCAGAAATGGCGGCTACAAAAAACCTGCGCAGATTTGCTCATGCACATGCGAGCGGCAGCGGATTTTGGTCGGCGTACGCTGTTTCGGCCAGGTCAGCGCGGCCCTTGGGGAGTGTATTTCGAGCGCGGCCGAAAAGCCCGGGGCCGGCTCTACCACAGGCAGAGTTGAGGGATGCGGCGTAAATTCAGTCTACGGCCGATATGCATATTCCGGGCCAGCGCACTCTCTACAAACCACCGAGATCATCGGAGGCGATGCGGCGCGCATCGAGAACATCGGGCTGGTGGGAGAGTTGATCGAGCAGATCGCTGAATGCCTCCAGATCGGCCACATCAACCGTAAAGACAACCATGGCCTCACCACCCGGTTCAGCCGGCGGTTGCTGGACGCGCACAATATTCACCCCGGCGCCGGCAATTGTGGCGGTGATATCGCGCATAAGACCGACGCGATCATTGCTGAGAATATGGATCACGAGCCGGTAGGGCAGCCGCAAATCAGCCCGGCTGCTAACCTGGGTTTGCAGCAAACTGAGCGCCGTCTCGCGGGCGCTGATCTCACCCTGGCCGACCCGCACCAGCACATCATCCATAGCATCCAAATGCAGCAAACTCGGCACCTGATGGTAAAAATCCGAAAGATCAAGCCGTTCAAGCTCGGTCAGCAGTTCCTGACGCCCGGCCTCGATCGTCTCCTGGCGTTCCTTGCGCCGCAGGTAGCGCTTGATATGCTGCTTGGCACTGACGGTACGCACAGCATTCAGCCAGTGGGTGCCGGGGCCGGAAGCCTCATCGGAGGTCACAATCTCGACGATATCGCCCTCTTGCAAGCGCGTATCGGGCTGCACAACCTTGCCGTTCACCACGGCCCGATGGAGGTTATTGCCGATCTCGCTATGGATACGATAGGCGAAATCGATCGGCGTACTGCCGATCGGCAGAGTAACGACATCACCGCGAGGAGTGACGACATTCAACTGCTCGGCGAGTTCAGGGCGCAGCCCTTCAACCAGGTGGCGATGGTCGGTCACCTCTTTGCGCCACTCGGTCAGATCGCGCATCCAACTCAGTTTTTGCTCATAATTCCAGGGCGATTTCGCACCGCCGAGCCCAACTTGCCAGCAGGTTGCAACGCCATACTCGGCGATTTTATGCATCTTCTCGGTGCGGATCTGCAACTCGCAGGTAAAGCCGCCGGGGATGATCACCGTGGTATGGAGCGACTGATAGGAACTTTCCTTGGGCCGGCTGATATAATCGTCGAACTCGCCGGGAACCTGGGTCCAGGCGCGATGCACAATTCCGAGCACCAGATAACAAAAGAGCGCAGCGCGCTCTTCGGAGGGATCGGAAACCACAACATGGAGACAGACTTGATTGGCGATTTGATCGAGGGTAATTTGCCGGCGCTCCATCTTACGCCAGATTGCATACAGGCTACGGGGGCGGCGATTGATCGTCGCCGTAATCCCCTGCTGATGTAACGATTGCGCAAGCTGAAGCGTAATCGCCTCGATCGTATCGTGGGAACTATTGCTGCCCCACTTAATCTCCTGCTCGATCTGCTCATACTCGGCAGGTTGCAAAATGCGAAACGCCAGATCCTCAAGTTGCGACTTAAAGCGCCACATCCCGAGCCGATGGGCGAGCGGCGCATAGACATCGAGCGTCTCGCGGGCGATCCGGCGCTGCTTCTGGGGCGACGTTGCGCCGAGCGTCTGCATATTGTGCAGGCGGTCGGCGATCTTAATCAGCAGCACCCGCGGATCATCGGCGGCAGCGACGATCATCTTGTAATAGTTCGAGGCCTGAAGTTGCTCTTTGCTGAGATTTTCGAGGCCGGAGAGCTTGGTGACGCCATCGACGAGATAGCAGATCGCCTCGCCGAACTCAGCCCGAATCGTATCAAGCGGCACGCCGGTATCTTCCACCACATCGTGCAGCAACGCGGCGGCGATCGGTTCAGGTTCCAGCGATAATTCAAGCAACAAACGCGCGACAATCACCGGATGATCGATATATTCCTCGCCGCTCTGGCGGAACTGACCGCGATGAGCGACCGATGCCAGGGCATAGGCGCGCCGAATCAGATCACCGCCGCCAGGTGCATACATATGCAAATGGCCGACCAACGCATTGGCGGTAGGGCTGACAGCAGCAACATCAAGTTCCCGTTGCACCGCCTCGGCCGTAACATGCGGATCGACATTGCGCTTGCGCAAGGCCGAGGCGATCGTTTCAGCGAGCGAAGGAGAAAGGGGGCGCGGTTCGGAAGGTGTGGGCACTTCGGATCCTGCCGCGTGCTGTTCGGATGCACGGCGATGGTCGGCCTGAGAAATTGGGGGATGATTCGGCCCGGCGCTATATAGTTCACGTTGTACAGCAGAAGCAGGAAGAAGATCCATAGCCACGTTCCTCGATCGCCTGCGGCAGCAGCATGTCGGGCACTGCCGCGAGGATGGAAAAAAAATACGACCGGCGCGAACGCCAGACGCATCCGTACTCCAGGTCGCGATCATCTGCGATCGCGCAACTGTAGAGTCTTCTTCATGTGATCATAGCACTGTGACAGGGCGATTGTCAAGAAACAGCGACATCCAGCCTTTCGCACCCACGATGCACACGAAACGCAATGCCTCAATTGCCCAACAAGTGATTGAAACCGGAAGGCCGGAGTGCTATCATCCGCTGAAATCCCGCCAACATATATTTGCAGCGTAGCAAAGGATGCGAGGACGCTTCTATGATCCAGAAAGACGATTTGGTGATTCGTGTCGCCGGCGAGTCCGGCGATGGGAGTACCGCAACGGGCGAGATGTTGGCACAGGCCGCCGCCCGTTCAGGATTACATGTCTTCACCTTTCGCACCACCCCGGCCGAGATCAAAGGCGGGCCGGTGATGTTTCAGGTGCGGGCATCGAACGCGCCGGTACGATCGATGGGCGATCAGATCGATGTCTTGTTCGCTTTCAATCGCGAAGCCTGGGATCGCCACCACGCCGAGATGGCCCCGCACGCAGTTCTCCTCTACGACCCGGAAGAGTTTACCCCACCGGAAACCTTCAGCGGCACGGCCTACCCGGTGCCGATCGGCGAGATCGCCCATGCCGTCGGCAATCGGCGCGGCAAGAACGTGGTTGCGCTCGCAGTTACCGCCGCGCTGTTTGGGATTGGCCTTTCGCGGCTCGAAGATATTGTGCGGGCCAAACTCGGCAAGAAGGCCGCGTTCCTTGAGAGCAATCTGGCCGCAGTACAGGCCGGGATCGATTATGGCCGCAGCCTGAAGAAACGCGACCCGCTCTGGCTTGAGTCGAGTGGTGAGCATGATCGCCTGGTGATGACGGGCAATCAGGCGATCGTGGCCGGTGCGTTGCACGCCGGGTTGGGGTTTTTCGCCGGTTATCCGATCACGCCTGCGAGCGACATTATGGAAGGCGTGGCCCCGGTGCTGCTTACTTCGGGCGGCGGGTACTTGCAGGCCGAAGATGAGATCGCCTCGATTATGGCCTGTATTGCGGCTTCATTCGGCGGCAAAAAGGCGATGACCGCCACCGCCGGGCCGGGCCTGGCGCTGATGGGTGAGGCGATCGGTTATGCGAGCATGGCCGAGATCCCGGTGGTGATCGTCGATGCCCAGCGCGGCGGTCCGTCAACCGGCCTGCCGACGAAGATGGAGCAGTCGGATCTGAATATCGCCGTCTACGGTGGCCATGGCGATTCGCCGCGGATTGTGCTGGCGCCGGCAAGTGTCGCCGAATGTTTTCATCTCGCCGTGTGGGCCTTTAATCTCGCCGAAGAATACCAGTCGCCGCTGATCATGCTCACCGACTACTCGCTTTCGTTCCGCACCGAGACGATCGAGCCGATCGATCTGAGTAAATATCCGGTGGTCAATCGGGTTACGCCACAGAATGTCTCTGATCCCAAAGAATACAAACGCTACTACGTGAACGGCAGCTACGTTTCACCGATGGCGCTGCCCGGCACGCCGAACACCCAATATACCGCCACCGGTCTGGAGCATAACGTCTATGGCCAGCCGGCCTACTCGGCCGAGGCGCATATGGCCGGCAGCGAGAAGCGCTGGGGCAAACTGGAGTCGTTACGCCACAGTCGCGAATATGTGCGTCACTTCGGAGCCGAAAACGCCAGGATCGGCATCCTTTGCTGGGGCACCACCGCCGGCCCGTGTCGCGGCGCAGTGTTGCTGGCCGAAAGCGAAGGGCTGCCGGTGGCGATGTTACAGGTACAAATGCTCGCTCCGCTGCCGGTCGATGCGATTCAGGAGTTTATCGACAGCGTCGATATTGTGCTGGTGCCGGAGGTGAACTACCTGGGGCAGTTTGCGAAACTGGTTCAGGGCGAACTCGGCGTAAAGGTACAATCATACACGCAGTACACCGGCATGCCCTTTACACGGCTCGACATCCTATGCAAAATCCACGAACTGCTCGGGATCGGCGCACCGGAACTGGTGTAAGAAACGCACATAGGCAGAAGCACAAGATTTTGTGTCGCTGCCGCGTATACACGGAGCGAAGCACATGACCATCAACGAACATATACCGGTGACGCCGGTGGTGCGCAAGCCGGCCGACTATCGAACCGACCTGAAACCAATCTGGTGTCCCGGCTGCGGCGATTTCGCCGTGCTCGCCGCAATCCAGCAGGCGCTCACCACTATGCAGATCGACCCGAAAGATCTGGCGATCGTCTCGGGGATCGGCTGTAGCTCGCGTCTGCCCGGTTTCTTGAAAGCCTATGGTATGCACACGGTTCACGGCCGAGCTATGCCGGCGGCGATCGGGCTGAAACTGGCCCGTCCCGACCTGACGGTGATGGCGGTCGGCGGCGACGGCGACTTCTTCAGCATCGGCATCGGCCACCTGCCCCACGCCGCCCGGCGCAATCTTAATATCACCTGTATCGTGATGGATAACGAGATCTACGGCCTTACCAAAGGCCAGACCTCGCCGACCAGCCCGCATGGGCATGTTACAAAATCGACGCCGGAAGGGAATCCGGCCTGCCCGCTGCATCCGTTGGCGATCGCGCTTGCCGGCGGCGCAACCTATGTGGCGCGCGGGTTCTCCAGCCAACCCAAGCAACTCGGCGAGTTGATCCGCAAGGGCATGGAGCATCCGGGCTTCGCCTTCATTCATACTATGAGTCCCTGCGTAACCTTCTACGATACCTATAAATTGTACAAAGAGAAGGTGTATAGTATCCCCGACACGCACGACCCGACCGATCGCAGTGCGGCAATGCACTATGCCATGGAGCGCGACCGCTTGCCGCTCGGTCTGATCTATCATGCGGCAGCGGAGTGCTCGGCGGCACCACCGCCACCGCCACAAAAGGCGTTCGATACGGCGGCATATTTGTCGCGCTACCAGGCCTAAAAATCCACCTCGCGGTGGGGTTCGGGGCCGGCTGCGCCGGCCCCGAAGTATGCCCGCCGGCTTTCGCGGCGAAGCCGCAAAAGCCGGCGGGTAACTGCACAGTCATTGGCGGCGCCTAAACCCCTCGCTGTTGTGAGCAGCGACGCTGCCCCGCCCCGTCGCGGGAACGACCTTGCAACAACCCGGTCGAAAGCCTTCGGGCAATATCATGTTCTGGAAAAAGTGGTATGGTTAGAGGCGTGTCGCCTTTTATGTTGTGGTACCGGACTGTGAAACACAGACTCTACCTCTGCAACGGCCCTCACTGTAGCGTTCGCGGCGCCCGCGCACTACGTAGTGCACTCGACACGGCGCTCTGGGACGCCGGGATCCTCGCTGAAACACAGATCACGATCAGCGGGTGCCAGGATCACTGCGACCATGGCCCAAATTTGCTGGTGCAACCGGGCGGCTGTCGTTATGTTGCGCTGGATGCCGAACGGCTGCGCGCAGTTGTTCAGCAGCATCTGGCCGGCAACACGCCGATCGCCGAATGGCTGGCTACCCCCGAGATGCGTCGCTCCGGCGGTGGCTGAACCATTACGATAGCATGCCCTTTCGATAGGGATCTCTTTCGTTAAATCTGCTATAATACTCAATAGATAGTAGTAACCTGAAGATGTCGGGCGTGCTTTGCGTGCGCGCCGGCTGAGAGGATACCCATGGGTCTCTTTTCACGCGGCGGGGGCGGCCCCACCGAACAACAGATTCTGACCGCACTGAGTCAGGTGCAAGAACCGGAACTGGGCGGCGATATTGTCTCGCGGAAGATGGTCAAGCGCGTGGCGATCGAGAATGGCGTCGTCGCGCTAACGATTGAGTTGACCACGCCGGCTTGTCCGCTGAAGGATCAGATCCAGGCCGAAGTCGAGGCCGCAGTGCGCGCCGTGCCGGGGGTAAGCGATGTCGGGGTGGAGTTCACCGCCAACACGCGGCGCCCGCTGGGAATCCCCGAACAGGCGGCCATCCCCGGCGTCTCAAATGTGGTCGCCGTGGCAGCCGGTAAGGGCGGCGTCGGCAAGAGCACCGTGGCGGCAAATCTGGCTGTAGCACTGGCACAGGAGGGCGCACAGGTCGGGTTGCTCGACGCCGATGTGTTCGGGCCGAGTATGCCGCTGATGTTCGGGGTGCGCGGCCAGCCTGAAGCCTATCAGGACGAGCAGGGCAACCCGAAGATGATCCCGCTGCAGGGCCACGGGATCAAGCTGATCTCGGTCGGGTTCCTGGTGGACGAAAGCCAGCCGGTGATCTGGCGCGGCCCGATGGTGAGCCAACTCTTGCGCCAGTTTCTCTACCAGGTTGATTGGGGCCAGCTCGATTATCTGATCATCGACATGCCGCCCGGCACCGGCGATATTGCATTAACCCTGGCCCAGAGCTTGCCGCTCACCGGTTCGTTGATTGTGACGACGCCGCAGCAGGTTGCGACGATCGACGTGGTTAAGGCGATGGAGATGTTCAAGAAGGTGAATGTACCGCTGCTTGGCATTGTCGAGAATATGGCCTATTTCATCGCCCCCGACACCGGCAATCGCTACGATATCTTCGGCAGCGGCGGCGCCGCGACATTGTCGGCCAAATTGGGCGTGCCGTTGCTGGGCCAGATCCCGCTCGGCATGGCCGTACGGGTTGGCGGCGACAGCGGCACACCGGCGGTGATCAGTGATGCGCCCGACGCCTACGCCGACAACTTCCGCCAGATCGCCCGCCAGTTCGCCGCACGCATCAGTGTGCTGAAGTACGCCGCTGCGTAGGTAGAACCGAGAGCATAGAACTAAGAACCTTGTTTTCAGCCCTGCTTTGCAGCAACAGTCTTGGCCCTCGGTTCTGGGTTCTGGGTCTTGGCTCTCGGTTCTAAGTTCTAAGTTCTAAGTTCTGGGTTCTCGGTTCTCAGTTCTGGGTTCCGGGTTCCGGGTTCTTAGTTCCGGGTTCTGGGTTCTGGGTTCTTAGTTCCGGGTTCTGGGTTCTGGGTTCTGGG
>JAAUQO010000074.1 GCA_012032775.1 Oscillochloris sp.
TCGGTTCTCGGTTCTCAGTTCTCAGTTCTCAATTCTCAGTTCTCGGCTCTGGGTTCTCGGTTCTGGGTTCTCAGTTCTGGGTTCTCGGTTCTCAATTCTCGGTTCTCAGTTCTCGATTCCCGGTTCTCGGTTCTCAAGCAATCGGATAATGAGCCATGCGCCGATCGCTCTGCCGGGTCAAGCGCTCAGCTCGCGCGGCAACTTCCTGCAATACCCGTGCTTTATCGATCGTCAGCAACCGACGCTCGTGCAGCAGCAGGCGGCCGGCGACAATCACCGTATCCACATCGGCAGAAGACGAGCTATACAGCAGGTTTGCCGCCGGGTTGTGGATCGGCTGGATTCGCGGCATATTGCGGCGGAACAAAACCAGATCAGCCTGCAACCCAACCCGCAACTCGCCGGTCACACCCTCCAGTCCCAAAGCCTTTGCGCCGGCGCGGCTCATCAAGGGCAATGTACGCGCGATCGTCATGGCTTCAGCGTCGGCCCGGCGAGCCTTTTCGAGCAACGCCAACAAGCGCGCCTCTTCCAAAATATCGGCGCTATTTCCACTGGCGGCACCGTCACTGCCGAGTGCGAGAGTCAACCCGCGATCCAACAATTCCGTGGCCGGAGTCACCCCGATCGCCAACTTCATCTCCGTCTTCGGCGTTGCAACCACCGCCACCCCATGCGCGGCCAGAATATCCAGATCATCATCCTGCGGATGCCCAACGTGTGCCGCGATCGTCGGCACCTCAAACAACCCACAATCCCGCAGATGGGCAACCGGTGTCTTACCGTAAAGTGCCCGACTTTGATCGACTTGCCCGGCGCTTTCCGAAAGATGAATATGGATCGGCACACCGAGTTCGGCGGCGCACTCGGCGGAACGGGTGAGGAAATCCGGCGTACAGGTATAGGGCGCGTGGGGGCCGAGGCAGGTACGGATGCGGCCGTCGGCCGCGCCTTGCCAGCGATCGACAAAGGCCGCCGATCGTTCGAGCGATACAGCCTCAGTGGGTCCGCTGAACATCGCCCAGGCCAACAATCCACGCATACCCGTCGACTCAAAGGCCTGCGCAACGCGGTTCATCGCGAAATAATGATCGGCGACACAGGTAATACCGGCTTCGATCATCTCCGCCAGGCCGAGCAACGTGCCCCAATAGATATCATCCTCGTCGAGGTTCGTCTCCATCGGCCAGATATACTCATTGAACCAGCGCTCAATCGGCACATCCTCAGCCGAGCCGCGCAGCATTACCATCGCGGTATGGGCATGGGCATTAACCATCCCCGGCGTCGCCAGCATGCCCTGTCCATCGATTGTTGCGCCTGCGAGGCCAGGATCGATCGCAGGCGCGATCGCCGCGATCTTACCGGCCGCAATCGCCAGATCATGGTTCAACAACACCGTTGCGGCCGCATCACTCTGCAAAATATCGACATTGCGAATGAGAAGATCGTACCTGGCCATGTATTCCTCAGAGATACCAATATGTCCGCACCGGCTGCGAATCGAAATCTCTTTATTCTAAGCCATATGCAGCCCTATATGCAAGGTTGTGGCAATCCGCACAACAACCTTTGCTGTGCTACGTTTTGTCGGGGTCATCGACGAAATACAGCGAAGATCCACACATTCGTTCTTGCAAAATAGGCACGGATGTGCTATAATTTCCCTACTCCTGCCGCAAAGGCCGGGCGACAGTGTGCGGAGTGTGTTATCACTCCAGGTACTACTAGGGACGAGTATTTACAATAAGTCGGAGTAACCCGGTTCAGGCGTCGCCGGCCGGCGCCACCCGGAAGGAGTCAATTGTGGCCGCTTCTACCCCAAAAGAGCGCAACGTCACTCGCACGTACCGCGCCGCTATTCGGATTGGCGAAGATTTTATAACCCTGGAAGAGACGATCAGCCTACCAATCGATGCCGCCGACGACGAAGTTCAGCAGGCGGTCGATCTTGGCTGGCGGATTTACCGTGCCCAGCGTGAGGCCGTCGAAGGCCAGGTCGCACAGATACGCGAGCAACAGGGTATTCCCACCGCGATCACGGTTCGTGATCCCGATGCGCCGGCGAGCGAGAAGCAACGCAACTATATCGCGGCGCTGCAAGATGATTTAACCTGGAGTAATGAACAGCTCACATCCTATGCCGATGAGCATCGAGTTGATCTGGTAACAATGACGAAGGGCCAGGCTTCGACATTCATCGACGGTTTGAAGAAGTTGGCTGAGGAACGCACCCGTTACCAGGCCGACAACCGCCAGAACAGCGGCGAACGCCGGAATGAAGCTGAACCATTCCAACCGGCCAGTGAGAAGCAACTGCAGGCCCTCGCCCGAATCGCCCAGAGCCGCAGCATCGATCTCGACGCCGAAACCACCCGGCGCTTCGATGTCGTCGCCGATAAGCTGAGCGATGAGCAAGCGCGATCGCTGCTCAGTGAGTGGCAATCCCGCACCCCTCGCAACAATCGCAAGGCCGAAGCGGCGCTCTAAATACAGTGGTGTCGGTCGGGTTTTCGGCCATGTCGCAAACCCGACCGGCGCCGTAGCTACGACATACGCGCCGCAAACATCCGGCGCCGGGCAGTGTTGTGGGCCGGCGCCGGTTATGCGCGCTGAAACACTGCTCCATATCCACTACTTGCACCAACTGATCGATTCCATCCATTCCCAATCGCGGTGTCGCTGCGACTCGCGGCCCCTCGATTGTCTCCAGGCAGCTATGGCGTGGCGGAAATCCCCTGGGTATTCCTATGATAAAGTATCTCTATCGCTGCCGCAGATCAGCGATACAAGCCCATTCGAAAATCGCCATGCATGCCGCTCTGCGGCAGGAGTACCACCATGAGTGTCCAGGGCAACGAGTCGATCAGCGTGCTGATTGCCGATGACCATACCATGTTCCGCCAGGGGCTACGTGAGATTTTAGAGCGTAAAGGCGGGTTTACCGTTGTAGCCGAAGTGAGCGACGGCATTGCCGCAGTCGAAGCGGCCCGCAAACATCGTCCCGATATTGCATTGCTCGACATCTCGATGCCGGGACTCACCGGGATTGAGGCCGCCCGCCGGATCAGCCAGGATAGCCCCGATACACGCAGTGTTGTGCTCACGATGCACCGCGATGAGCGAACCGTGCTTGAGGCGCTGCGGGCCGGCGCAAATGCCTACTTGCTGAAGGATGCCGACGCAAGCGAACTGATCGAGGCCATTCGCGTGGTGAAGCGCGGCGAAGCGGCCCTGGCAGGTAGCGCCGCCGCCCGCGTCCTTGATCTGCTGCGGCGCGGCGAGAGTAGTGCGGCAGTGATGGATTTGCTCACGCCACGCGAACGCGACATTTTGGCCCTGGTAGCACAGGGCGACGATAACCGCGCTATTGCCCTTAAGCTGAGTCTGTCGGAGAAGACCGTCGGAAATCGACTGAGCGAGATTTTTCAGAAGTTGGGTGTCAGTAATCGCACTCAGGCCGCAATTGTGGCAGTCCAACGGGGCCTCGTGCCGCCACCGGATGTGAGCTAACTGGCGCAAGGTAGATCTTCCCAACCCAAAGGGGTACCCGCGCTCTACCTATTTTTGACCAGGATTGTTACACTACAAGCAGTGAAGTGATACAGGGCTGTGGGGCGTGCAATGCACGCTCCACTCCACGATCAAATATCCTGTGCCACAACACCTGTGGAGTAGAGCACTCCATATCATACATGAATTCAGGCGGAGCGATAAAATGGTTTGGAATACACTCAAAACAACTGCGCTGCTTGGTTTGCTGACTGGTCTGTTTCTTGTCATTGGCGGGGCTATCGGCGGACAGACCGGCATGATCATTGCGCTGGTCTTTGCAGTAGCGATGAATATGGGCGCCTGGTGGTTTTCGGATAAACTGGCGCTCAAGATGAGCGGTGCCCAGGAGGTTACGCCGGAAGAGGCGCCCGATCTGCACCACCTGGTTGAGGAGTTGTCGGTGCGCGCCGGAATTCCGAAGCCGCGGGTCTATATTATGGAGAACGAGACGCCCAACGCATTCGCGACCGGTCGTAGTCCCGAGAAGGGCGCTGTTGCCGTTACCACCGGCATTGCCCGATTGCTGACCCGCGATGAACTTGCCGGGGTGGTTGCGCACGAATTGGCCCACATCAAGCACCGCGATACGTTGATCTCCAGCATTGCAGCTACGGTGGGCGGTGCAATCACGATGCTGGCCGATATGGCAATGTGGGGAATGATGTTCGCCGGCCTTACGGGCCAGGGCGATGAGGAAGATAACGGCGGTTTTGCCGGGATGGTCGGCGCGCTCCTGATGATGATCCTGGCGCCAATTGCGGCGATGATCATTCAGATGGCAATTTCGCGCTCGCGTGAGTATCTGGCCGATGCCGGCGGTGCACGTATCCTCGGCGATCCGTTGCCGTTGGCCAGTGCACTTGAGAAGTTGGAATGGGCTGCGGGCCGGGTGCCAATGGCCGCAAGCCCGACCACCTCACATATGTATATCATCAACCCGCTGACGGGCGGCGGTGTTGCCGGTCTCTTCCGCACTCACCCGGCCACCGCCGAGCGCATTGCACGTCTGCGGGCGATGACCGCCGGCTCGGCGATGACCGCGTAGTTTACGCATAATATACGCCGGTTGCGCCGGCAATACACTGTCGATTTGAAAGCGCTGTTGAAACACTCCTTTCCCGGTTGGGAAAGGAGTGTTTTGCGTACAGGCATCTCTTGCAGTACCTCTTTGCCGCAAGGTACAATGCCGCTATGAAACAACGCATATGTGCCGGGTTGCTGGCCCTTACCCTCACTGCCTGCAATTTCGCCGGAAATCCTACACCAACCTCGCCTGCAGTTCCGCCTACCAGCGGCGCCGATCTCTTGCCCACCGCAGCACCTGATGCGACGCCGATCCCGATCGCTGCGCCCACGGCCGACGCAACTGATGCCCCCGCCGATACCGCTCCGACGGCCGCTACGCTTGATCCGGCTACGTCGGCCGAAAGCCAGGCTGAATTCGAGGCGATTGCCGGAGCAGAACGATCACCGCGCGATCAAATTACCCTGGCCAAAAGCCTCGGCACTTGCCGTGAAGCACCCGATGCCTGCCCCGATGTGGCCCGAACCACGCCGCTCGATGTGCAGGTTGGGGAAGTTCGTGATTTCTATGTCACCGATTTTGATACCAATACGCAGTTCGTTATTCAGGCCGAATTGCGCTATGCCGGCCCGGTTGCGTTGATGTATGTCGAGCAAGGGTTACAGTACGATCAGGATGATCTCGAACGAGCAGCACAAGTCTTCGAGCAAGAGATCTACCCGCGTACCCGTGAGATTTTCGGCAGCGAACTACAACCCGGCGTTGACGGCGATCCGCGCATTACCATCCTGAATGCCCGTGATCCGTCGGGCCAGGTGCTCGGGTACTATTCCTCGCAAGATTCGTTGACCAGTCAGGTGAATCGTTACAGCAATGAACGCGAGATGTTCTTTATGAATATTGCGCTGATGCCGTTCGATGATCTGACCTATCTTGATGTGCTGGCCCATGAGTTTCAGCACATGATCCATCAGAACGAGCAACCGAACAGCGCCACCTGGTTTAATGAGGGCGCCTCACAGCTCTCCGAGGATCTGAATGGCTATTTCAACAACGGGTTCACACTGAGTTACCTTTTCGATCCCGATGTGCAACTGACGGGATGGGCGGTTGGACCGGGTCAGGCCGGGCCGCATTATGGCGCGGCACACCTGTTTCTACGCTACATCTACGCGCAGTATGCCGGCGAGGCCCAGCTACGCCCATTAGTTCAAGCCGATGCCGGCGACAATCTCGATGCGTTTGTCGCATTGGCCCGCCAAACTCGCCCCGAAATCAGCGATTTTGGGCAGATCATGGCAGATTGGGCGGTCGCAAATCTTATCGACGACCCCGAGGTCGGCGATGGCCGCTACAGCTACGCGACCGGCCACGAACTGCCGAGTCTGCTGCCGATCAACGCGCAAGCGGTGGTGGTTGATCGCGAGGTGCGCGGCAGCGTCGCGCAATTTGGGGTCGATTACCTGGAATTGCCGGCCGGTACCGCCACGATTGAGTTTCAGGGTGATACAACTATCGGACTGACTGCCGAGCCGCCCCGCGATACCTATGCCTGGTGGAGTAATCGCTCCGATGATAGTATTGCGTCCCTTACACGTCCGCTCGATCTGCGTAATCTCGATCGCGCCACGCTGGAGTTCGATACCTGGTACGAGATCGAGAATAACTACGACTACGCATTTGTGACGGTCTCGACCGACGGCGGCGCCACATGGGAGACATTGCCCGGCTCGTTGACAACCAGCGAAGATCCGCAGGGCGTCAACTACGGCTACGGCATCACCGGTGTAAGCGGCGCCCCTGGTGCGAAAGTCGAGGATGGGGTGCGCGGGCGCTGGGTGACGGAGCGCATGGATCTGACACCGTACGCCGGCAACGAAATTCTGTTGCGCTTCTGGCATATCACCGATCAAGGTTTTAATGCGCCGGGAATGCTGATCGACAATATTCGTGTGCCGGAACTAAATTTCAGCGACGATGTCGAATCCGGCGCAGGCGAGTGGCAAGCAGAGGGTTTTGTACGGGTAGACGGCGATCTAGCACAGCAGTGGCAGTTGCGCCTGGTACGGATCGCCGCCGATGGTACAATCAGCGTTGAGGCGCTCGCGGTCGCTGATGATGGCCGCGCCGAGGCCAACCTTGCCGATGGAGAACGCGGTGTGCTGGTCGTAACCGCGACAACGCCGTATACCAGCGAGCGGGCCAATTATACCCTGGTCGGTCGCTAGAGGTAGATGCAGGCGGCAGCTGTGTGCCGGCTACACAGTTGCCGCCCGCGACGCATGTTATGGATCTGCACAGCCACATCTCACTCCGCAACCTCGCCGTTATCGCCCTGGTTTCGACGGCGATCTTGTTGATCTCCATCTACCGTCCGGCGGCACGGGATCAGATCGCGCCGAGTTCGGCGATCGACTTCTCACCGCGCATGCAGATGCTCGGCAGTTTCGAAGAGAGCAGCGCCACCGCAAGTGCCGCCGTTGCGCCGCTGCAACCACTTAGCAGTGTGATGACACCGCGCGGCCAACTAAGCGTCTCTAGCGCCTCGGGTTTGTTTAGTGTCGAGGATGAGGCCCGCCTCGGGGCGGATCTGGAGCGAGCGCTGAGTTATGTCAGCGAGCGCTTCGGCAGCGGGCCGAGCGATACGATCAACGCTCAGATCAATTGGGAGCCAAGCTGCGGGTTGCACGGGATCGCCTACACGCAGATCCGCAACACGCAAGTCTTCACATGCCCGGATCTGCCACGCAACCGGGCGGTCAATATTATGGCGCACGAGTTTGTGCATCAACTGGCCCAGGATCGCTACGGCGACGCGCATCTTGGCGCCGATGTGATTCTGCTGGAGGGCGTGGCAACCTGGGGCGCCGGTGAGTATTGGCTGGGAGGATCAGCGGATTTTCGCAGCTTTGTGCGGCCCTGGCTCCAAAACGGCAGCAGCCTGCCATTGGGCATTAGCTACGTCGGGCGCTCGATTAGCGATATGAACACGCTCTACTATCAGTGGGGCAGCTTTGTTGAGTTTCTGATCCAGACGTATGGCCGCGAGAAGTTCGACGCACTTTATGTCAGCGGCAGTAACAATGCACCTGCCTCGGCCGATTACTTCGGTGTCTACGGCAAATCCTTCGCCGACCTGGAACTGGAATGGCGGGCCTGGGTTTTAGAGTAAACCGATCGGATTCACCACTTAAAGCCAGCCCATAACTCGCCATTCGGCGTAGCGCGCCCGCAAACGCAGGCCCAACCTGGGCTGCATGCGCCCAAACGCGGCGTAAAGCAAGCGCTCGACGTTCGGCCCGGCCAGGCGCGCGATCCCGGCCTGAATGGCGACCAGGTTAAAGCGCAAGAAATTCAGCCACCAGCTCATAACTCCATGCAGGCCAATCACCCGCAGCGCTACCGCCAGGATCTGCGGATAGCGGCGAAGAATGCCCTGAAGCAGGGCCGGATAATCGCTCCAACGCATCTGATCGCGAAAGAAACGGGTCGAAATCCCGACCCCGCGCGCTTGCAAGACATCCAGAAAAATGTTGAGCAGGCGATTAACATCATCGGCGCCGCTCCACGCGTGCATAAAGCGACTGAAGACCCAATGCAGCGACACATTGGTTTGAAAGGCGTTGATCAGGGCGAGCATGTCAGGCTCAAGCAAGCTTTGGCGTAGCGCCTCATCGAGCAGGCCGGTGGTACGACCAAGATTACGGATATGCGAGCCGAACCCACAAAAGGTGAGTGGACTCTGCTGAGCGGCCGAATCGCCGACCGGCAGTACGCCACGTAGCAGCGGCTTCTGGTGAGAATGCAGGCTGTGGCGCGCGGGGATGTAGCCATACACCGGCCTGAGATGCCGAAAATCCGGCCCCGGACGCTTGTAGGTCGGCAGCAGGGTGAAGTACTGCTCAAAAAGATCGAGCAGCGAGTAGGGCAGTGCAGCGGGATGCAAGCCGGCAAGTGGATTGCCTGGCTTGCCCGCCTCGATCGTGGCATAGTAGAACAGGTACACCGTCATCTCATCGTTGCGGCCGGGAAATCCCTCCCACATCAACTGCTCGCCGCGTTGTGTGTCGGCGATGGAGATAAGAATATCGCCCAGATCGGGATCGTACTCATCAGACGCCTGACCGGCCGCGAAACCGGCGGCAACAGTGCCGACCGTCGGGCAGACGCCTGCAAAGGGGCGGCCGGAATGGCGTTGTAGAGCCAGCGGCGAAGTACTTCCCATGCCGTCGAGCAGCAGCCGCGCGCGAAAACGTTCGATCACACCGCCGACGAGATCCTCAAGTTCCACTTCAATCTGCTGCGGGACGGATACTGCCGCAACCACGCGCCGGAATTGACGCCTGTTCAACACTCGACCGCCGGCAGCTTCAAATTTTCGGCGCATAAGACGCAGCAATCCAGAGGCATCAAGGGCCAGATTCAGCACCTCGGGCAGACGCATCTCGCCGGATGCTGCACCGGGAGCGGCGCGATTGAAGAACCGCAGTACGCCACTGCGGTATTCACGCATAATTACCGGCGCCAGTTCCGGCCAATCGACCACTCCCAGATCCACCAGCGCCTGCAACTCATCGCGACTGATGTTCCACTCCCGATGGGCGCAACCAACTTCGCCCCGGTCGAAAAGCAAAACCCGATAGCCATAACGAACAGCCATCACTGTGGCGTGAATAAGGCCCAGGCCGCCGCCGGCATAGATCAGATCGGCATCAAGCGGCGCGGGCGGCAGCACTGCAGTTGCATGCACCTGCGGGGCCGCATCGCTGTGCAGCATCTGTTCCCAATTCTGCTCCAGGCTCACGACCCGCTCAAGGTGATCGCGTGCATCCATGGCCAGAAAATGATCGATTGTGCGTGGATAGCGTTCGCGTAGTGATTCTAACGCATGTGCAGAATCGGGCAGCGTATCGATCAGCGGTAAATCAGCGGCGATCGGATCATCATTGTCAAGAACCGAAACCGCCGCCAGTGATACCGCCACAGGACGCGGCTGAATGCGCAGCGGCGCGATCAACGCCTGGTAGATTGCCTTTATCGCTGCGTCAAGATCGGTGCGTAACCGCCATACCCGCCAGGGCCAGGGAGCGACGGGCAGATCGAGTGTAACATTGAGGTTGAGGTGCGTTGAGATCACCGCATCGGAAAGCTGAAGCTGAACGATCAGATGCGCCCCGATCCCAGTGGCCGGCGTTGCAATCCAGCCGAACGAATCATCAGCATCGTGCGCAGCGTCGTACTGCAATGCATAGAGATCGGCGCCATACCGCCAGAATACCCCGAGCCGCTCAGCACCTGCAATATGTTGCGGCCAACGTGCCGGATCGCGCAACAGCTTACGTACAAGATCAATCGAGGCGGGCAACTCCAGGTACGCGCGATGGACAATCTTCATGCAGCATCTCGTCGGATGTAGACAGGAGGCAACAATAACGTGAACGATGAAGAACGCATATGCCACAGTTGAAACATGGGTTTGATCAATAGCGAAACGTTTCCGGGGCGTAAGACGCGCGTAGGGGAGTAAAGGGTCGTGTATCTCACGCCCTACACCCGCTCAGACTCTTCAATGCGCGGCAGCCTTGTCTTATAAGCCGATGATACCGGAGCCGCCGCCGCCGGCCCGTCGGAGACGTTCGATCCTTCCCCAACGCGGCGAAGCCGGCAAGCGGGCAGGCTGCATACCCTGAATCGTCAGGCGCGCCGATTCATGCCAGCGATCAGGTTCCACAGCAGGAGATATAGCGGGCGCTTCGAGCAGCACCAGCACTGCGGCGATTGCAGCGGCAGCTTCTTCTTCAACGACGGTTCCGCCAGATACTACGAAATCGGGCATTGCGGCCTCCCTTTAACGGCTTAGCCAAGGCGATCCAGCATCGCCCGCTGCGCCTTCAGTTCGAGATCGGAATCCAGGGGCGCCGGAAACGTTTCCATTCCATAGCGCCGTTGCAACGCCAGGCGAATAAGGTGATCGGTCAACTGCGGATTTTTCGGCAGCAGCGAGCCATGCAAGTAACAACCGAAACAGTTACGGTACACTGCGCCACCGGCCCGACGATCGTCGTTATCGCCATAGCCGACAAGAACCCGCCCGAATGGCCGCACTCCCGGCCCATGATGGGTTCGACCGCTATGGTTCTCGAATCCAACCAGGCGCACCGGCATACCATCGAGTTCAACGGCAACCACCACATTACCGATCAGGCGCTGTTTCCCGCCGACCGTATAGACATCGAGGGCGCCGAGGCCCGCTAACTTCTCGCCGGTATGAGTAAGGAAATAATGGCCGAGTAACTGATACCCACCACAGATCGCCAGCATCACCAGGCCATCCTCGATCGCGGCACGCAGCCCCGATCCCTGGCGTTCGAGCAGATCGGCGGCGATCAACCCCTGACCACTATCTTGCCCGCCGCCGAAAAATGCCAGATCGAATTGCGGCCAATCAACCTGATCGCCGGGTTGAATCGGTGTCACCTGCAACGCAATCCCGCGCCAGGCGCAACGTTGCGCAAGTGCGATCACATTGCCGCGATCGCCATAGACATTCATCTGCTCGGGATAAAGATAGGCGAGGTGCAGGCGATGAGTCTGTTCGGATTGATCGGCCTGGACGTAATGGTTGAGCATATGCAAACTTCGCTGATGCCTGATTTTGCTGATGCTTGATAGTTGATACTTGAAACACTACCACGCGGTTTGCCGCACCGGCTTACGCCGCAACACAATTGCTTTTACGATAGCCGGCGCAGTTACGAACGTACAGCAATGCACTGCGGCAATCTTGCATTCGCCCTAAGCCCGCACTACATAATCACCACTGCCGACCCATTTGTAACTGGTAAGTTCACGCAAACCCATTGGGCCGCGGGCGTGTAGTTTCTGGGTGCTGATCGCTACCTCGGCGCCGAGCCCGAACTGACCGCCGTCGTTAAACCGGGTTGAGGCGTTGACAAACACGGCGCTGGCATCAACCTCACGCGTGAAGCGTTCGGCAGCGGCGGCATTCCGGGTCAGGATCGCTTCGGTATGACCGGAGCTATGGGCGGCGATAAAATCGATCGCCTCGTCGATGCCGGAAACCAGCTTGATCGAGAGGATGAGGCCCAGGAACTCAGTGCCGAAATCGCTCTCAGCGGCGGGCTTAAGCAACCAGGTATCGGCGCCGGGCGCATCGCTCAGGATCGCCAGAGCCTCTTCATCGCAGCGCAGATCGACGCCATGAACTGCGAGGGCGGCAGCTGCGACGGGAAGCAGTTGCGGCGCAACCGAACGTTCGACCAACAATGTATCGAGGGCATTGCAGACACTTGGGCGCTGCACCTTCGCATTGACAATAATCGGAACGGCGCGCGCAAGATCGGCACTGCCTTCAACGAACACATGCACGACGCCGATCCCACCGGTGATCACCGGAATTGTGGCGTTCTCCAGGCAGAAACGATGCAAGCCGGCGCCGCCGCGCGGAATGATCATATCGACATAGCGATCGAGGCGCAACAATTCGCGCACCAACTCGCGATCGGGATCAGTGATACTCTGCACCGCATCGATCGGCAATCCGGCCCGCTCCAGGCCCTCGGCGACGGCTGTGGTAATCGCGGCCACACTACGTGCGATATCGCTGCCGCCGCGCATAATCACGGCATTGCCGGTTTTAAGACAAAGGCAGGCGATATCAACCGTCACATTCGGCCGGGCCTCGTAGATCGCGCCGACAACGCCGAGCGGCGTCCGGACTTTATGCAAGCTCAACCCATTGGGCAACTCAACCGCATCAAACTGCTCGCCGACCGGATCGGGCAACTCGGCGACGCTGCGCGCATCGGCGATAATGGCATAGAGCCGCGCCGGGGTGAGCGTCATCCGATCGATCAGATTTGCGGCGGTACCGGCGGCGCGAGCAGCTTCAAGATCAGCGGTATTAGCGGCGAGGATCGCATCCTGGTGCCGTGCGAGCGCATCGGCGATTGCGTGAATCGCCGCATCCTTGGCGGCGCGGCCGAGCACCGCAAGGCGCCGTGATGCACCTTTGGCCCGCCGGCCAACCTGTTCAAGCAATTCAGACATATCCACCCCAGCTATGAGCGCGGCGTACGGTCCTGTTCAGCGATCTTGCGCCGCTCCTCATCGACCATATCGCGAGCGCGCTGGAACTGGTCGCGCATTTCACCGGTTTGATACGCTCGGACCAACGCCACAAGTGCGACAGCGATCAGCAACAATGCGCCAAAGCTCGCGATCACCACTACGGAACCAGCCATGTTGAAGTAAGTCAATCCATTGGAAATCGCAAGCAAGGCGAACGCCGCTGCCCCAAAGCCGAATGCACGCCGCCGCCAGACACCACTTGCGCCGGCGAGCCGCGCAGCGAGGAGAACCGCAACTACGGCGGCGCCGATCATCCGTAAAAGGATCGAATCCATGGGCAAATCCTATCGAGAATGTGATTATTGCAACTGCCGGCGATGCCGTCAACCGCGACAGCCACAACAGCGCAACAATCATCCAGCTTAGATCGCTAATCGTTTATCTATTGTACCATTTCTTGCCGCAATCCTGGCTCATTGCGCCGAATCGGAGCCTATGCTACTATAGAGTGTGGCGTTGCTGCCGCTAGCTGCGGCAGGCGCCTTTTTTGTATCCGTGTGAGGGAGAAATCGTTATGTCGGCTGGAGTCGCCTACACATTAACCTTGCGCTGCGAAATCGACAATCGTCCGGGCATGCTTGGCCGGATCGCCACAACCATTGGCGAGACAGGTGGAGACATTGGCGCGATCGACATTGTACGGGCCGAGCGAAACCTACTTGTACGCGACATTACCGTGCGCGTTCAGGACGAGGATCATGGCGATCAACTGGTACAGGCCATCAATGCAATTCCCGGCATTGTGGTAAGCCAGATGAGCGACCGGGTATTCCTTACGCACCTTGGGGGCAAGCTCGCCGTACAGAGTCGGATCGCAATCAAGAACCGCGACGATCTTTCGATGGCGTATACACCCGGTGTAGCGCGGGTGTGCAAGGCGATCGCCGACGATCAAGCGCAGGTTTTTGCATACACCTGGAAGAGCAACAGTGTCGCAGTGGTGAGTGACGGCAGCGCAATTCTGGGCCTGGGTAATCTTGGCCCCGAGGCGGCCATGCCGGTGATGGAAGGCAAAGCGATTCTGTTCAAGGAGTTGGCGAATATCGACGCAGTTCCGATCTGTTTACGCAGCCAGAACCCGGAAGTGATCGTACAGACGGTCGAACAGATTGCGCCGGGCTTCGGTGGGATCAACCTGGAGGATATTGCGGCGCCGGCCTGTTTCCTGGTGGAAGGCGAACTACACGAGCGGCTCGACATTCCGGTAATGCACGACGACCAACACGGCACTGCGGTGGTGGTGTTGGCGGCGCTACGCAATGCTCTGAAGGTAGCCGGCAAATCGATCGGTGCTGCACGGGTGGTTGTGAACGGTGTTGGTGCAGCGGGGACAGCGATTATCCGGGCGCTGCTCGAAGCGGGGATCGGAGAGTTAACTGCGGTTGATCGACACGGGATTATCCGTGCCGGCGACGACGCATTCCAGTCGCCGATGCAGCGCATTATCGCCTCGCAAACCAATCGCGACGGGCGGCGGGGCGATCTGGCGGCGGCATTGGCCGGCGCCGATGCCTTTATCGGCGTGAGTCGCGGCAACATCCTGAATCCGCAAATGGTGCAAAGCATGGCTCAGGATCCGATCGTGTTTGCGTTGGCCAACCCGATCCCCGAGGGCGATCCGGAGATGCTGAGCAAGTATGCGCGGGTGGTAGCGACTGGTCGCTCCGATCAGCCGAATCAGATCAACAACGTGTTAAGCTTTCCGGGGATTTTCCGCGGCGCACTGGATGTACACGCACGGCAAATGACATCGGGGATGCGGCTGGCGGCCGCAGAAGCATTGGCGAGTGTGATCCCGCCGGGCGAGGTGAGCGAGGAATACATCATTCCGAGCGTGTTCAACCGGCATGTGGTGCCGACGATCGCAACCGCAGTAGCATCGGCGGCGATCGCCGAAGGTGTCGCCCGGCGCACGCACGCGGGCTAAGATCAACAGGTCTGGTGTCGGCGGTTACCTGACAGGCGACGATCAGGTAGCCGCCGACTTGTGATTCAGGCAGCTTCAATCCGACGAAAAGGACGACTCAGCGGCGCAGGCGTGCTACGGTTGCCGGTGGCAGAAACCGGTTGTTGGCGAACAACCTGATTGTGAACGGCGCGCACCCTGGTGGTGAAACACCAGTAGATCGTTGGAGGAGTTGCTCGATCAGGACACGGACGCGAATCCGGGTTGAGCTCAGGGCTACTATACCAGCGGCGCGGTTTCATGCGGCGGCTCCGGAGACTCGATGCGAATACAACGAAACCTGTAGCTAAATCTCTTTACACTTTATGTAGAGATAATCTACGCAGCTACGTCGTATTATCGCGTAAGGGCGACAATGGGGAGGGGGTTTATCCCCCTCCCCATTGTAAAGGACTGCCATTATATACCTCACCTTCACGGATGTCAACCCCGCACAGGTGAGGCAAAAACGGGGTGATGGAACCGGCTTTGCCGGTTCCATCACCCCATAATCTTTAGCGGTTGCGATTGCGATTGCGCAGGAACGGCGGAATGTCGAGATCGTCGCTGCTGCTGAAGTTCGGCGCAACCCGCGGTTGCGGCTGCTGCTGCGGCTGCTGCGGCTGGCGCTGCGGCTGCTGCTGCGGGTGTTGGGCGTTGGACTGGCCGGTGCTGGTGGCCGCCGTCGGGTGCGAACGGCTGCGCTGGACATTGCTGTTCGGCCGGCTCAGATCAAAGCCGGTGGCAATCAGTGTGATCTTGACTTCGCCGGGAGCAAAGCTGGGATCGATCACCGCGCCGACCATAATGTGCGCGTCGGGATCGACAGCCTTGGAGACAATGTCGGCGGCCTCGTACACCTCCAGGATACCGAGATCTTCGCCGCCGGTGACATTGAACAGCACGCCCTTGGCGCCGTCGATACTCACCTCAAGCAACGGGCTGGCGATGGCCTGATTGACTGCATCGACCATACGCGAGTCGCCTTTGCCATAGCCGATCGCCATAAGGGCCGAACCCTGCTGGGCCATGATCGTCTTCACATCGGCGAAATCGAGATTGATCAGACCACGCTGGGTGATTAGATCGGAAATACCCTGAATGCCCTGGCGCAACACATTATCGGCCATCTGGAAAGCCTGCTGGAAGGTCGTGTTCTTGCTGGCCGTCTGGAGCAAGCGATCGTTCGGAATAACGATCAGGGTATCGACCACCGGGCGCAACTGATCGATACCGGACTCGGCCAGTTTGCGGCGATGATTGCCCTCGAAGGTGAACGGCCGGGTAACTACACCAACCGTAAGCGCACCGAGATCATGGGCGATCCCGGCGATAATCGGCGACGCGCCGGTGCCGGTGCCGCCGCCCATGCCGGCGGCCACAAACACCATATCGGAACCCTTGAGTTGCTCGTAAATGTCTTCCTGGTTCTCTTCGGCAGCCTTCTGGCCGATCACGGGGTTACCGCCGCTGCCAAGACCGCGGGTCAGCTTATCGCCGATGCGAATGCGCACAGGCGCCAGCGAGTGCATCAACGCCTGCACATCGGTGTTGACGGTCAGGAACTCAACCCCCTGCACGCCATCGTCGATCATGCGATCCACCGCATTGCTGCCGCCACCGCCGACACCGACCACCTTGATCTGGGCGAAATCTTCAAGCGAAAAACCGTTGTTGGTATGATCAACCATTGTTTCCTCCGTCGTCTCTTGCCTGTAGTCCGTAACGTAACCGTTGCCGTGTGCCTCATCTTTCACCGGTAGCCGGCCCGTAAAGTACGGACATCAGGCTACCGATTACGGACTACGGCAGGAACTCGCGCATCCAGCCCTTGAAACGCTCGTAAACATTTCCCCATCCCTGCCGTTCGTCGGAGCGATGGGTCGGGCCAAGCATCGCCAACCCGTGCCGTGCGCCCCAACGCAGCAGTCCCACACCTGTTGCATGTGCCGGACTATCGAGCGAGTCGGCCAACCCACTCAGCTCGCCGGGAACCCCGATGCGAACCGGCATCCCCAACATATCGCGCACCAACTCGTCGAAGCGGTTCAACTGTGCGGCGCCACCGGTCAGGACGATCCCGGCCGGCAGCATCCCCTCATAACCGCTACGGCGGATCTCGTTGTAGATCAACTCGACCACCTGCTCGGCGCGGGCCTGAATAATCTCGTTCAACATATGCCGGCTCAGTTGTTGTTTTTCGCCGACCGTGAGCGTCTCGGCGTCCAACAGATCGCTGGCATCGTCGTCGGCGGGCGGATCACCGGCGATTGCGCTGCCATAGCGCAGCTTGAGATAGTCGGCGGTATTGTGTGGCGTATGCAAGACATACACCAGATCGTTGGTGAAATGATTGCCGCCGACCGGCACAACGCTGGTATGCCAGACACCGCCCTGCACGAAGATCGCGATGTCGGTGGTGCCGCCGCCAATATCGACCAGCATCACCCCACGATCCTTATCCTCGGCGGTGAGCACCGACTCGCCGGAGGCAAGTGGTTGCAACACCAGATCGTCGATCTCCACACCGGCTTTTTGGACACTTTTGATCAGATTCTGGATCGCCATCACCTCGCCGGTGACAATATGCGTTTCTACCTCCAGACGGAAGCCGCTCATCCCGATCGGATCGCGGATTCCCTCGTGGCCATCGACAACATACGCTCGTGGAATAACGTGAATAATCTCGCGCTGGGTGGGAATAGCCACCGCCTGCGCCGACTCGACCGCGCGGGCCACATCGTTGCGGGTGATCTCGTGATCCGGGCGTTGTACAGCCACCACACCGCGACTGTTCAGCGAGGAGATATGCCGCCCGGCCACGCCCACGAAGGCCGTGCCGATCCGATAGCCACTGAGGCGTTCGGCCTTCTCGACGCTGGTTGCGATCGCGTTTACGGCGTCGTCGATATTCACGACGACACCTTTATCCAATCCTTTACTCGGCGTCAGCCCGACTCCGAGGATATTGGCTACGCCATGGTCGGAGACCTGGGCCACAATCGTGCAGACCTTGGTCGTCCCGACATCAATCCCGACAATGGTGCGTTGCATACGGTCCCTCGTTGCAGCCGGCGGCAGCCGACGATTCTGCGCCGACTACTGCGAACTGCCGGTGGCATTCTGGTAAAACGGGTTGGACGAACGTAAATCAAGATAGGTAAAGGCGGTCTGGTCGGTAATCAGGAAGTCGAGCACCGCCAGTTTGCGTTCCAGATCGTCGCTGCGACCAAAGACGATCAACTGACCGTCGGGCGAACGGACATAGACGCCGAGTGCGATATCCCAGCCGATCTCCGCCGGCGTCAGGCTCAATTCGTTGGGCAGACGGAGCGCGAGCACCCGCGCGAGTCCGAGCGCATCACTATCGATACGGTCGTTTGGTGCGAGCTGTAAATGGGAATTATCAATAATCACTAGAACGTCGGTTTCAGCCGGTTCCTGCGCAGGCCCCAGCACCTGCCCCCTGGCATCGACAAGGTACTGAATACCGCCGGCCAGCCAGCGTACTTCGGGCCGGCGCTCGACAATCCGCACCACTGCGGTGTCAGGCAGGGCCAATTCGATCGCGGCCGACTCGACATAGGCACTGGTAAGTAAGCGCTCGACAACCACCTCGCTATCGACGAACCAGATCGGCCGACCGCGCAACTCACTCAAGGCGACGACATCATTCACACTCAGGGCGTTATTGCCCTCGACCGTCAGGTTCCAGACGGCGAAGCGCGGACTGCTGAGCACATAACCGAGTGCGCCGATACAGATCAGGAAGCCGACCGCCGCCACCAGACGCCCGCTGATCAACCAGGCCAGCAGGACACGCCGGGCGCCGGGCCTGGTAGCGACGGCGCCCTGAGTTTTGCGCTGGCGGCGCGCTGCGACGCGCTCGCGGGTATTCGGTGGATTGTAGTTCATACGATATCGCTACCTCCTACGGATGGGTCGAAGCATTTCGCGGCGCGAGATGCTTCGCCCTTACTCTGAGTAGAGCGGCGAGCCGCTCATCGACCGCGTTCCAGGGCGAGTTCAATCAGGCGATCGAGCAGGGCGGCGTATGCAAGCCCGCTGGCGGCCCACATTTTGGCGTACATGCTGATCGGCGTGAAGCCGGGCATGGTATTGACCTCGTTGAGCCAAAGCTCACCGGTTTCTTTATTAAGGAGAAAATCGACTCGTGCCAGTCCTGCTCCGTCGATGGACTGGAATGCCAGCAGCGCCATGGATTGCACTTTTTCCGCTACCTCCGGTTCGATCGGGGCCGGGATATGAATGTGCGAGGCGCCGTCGATATACTTGGCGGCGTAGTCGTACCACTCATTCGAGGGCACAACCTCGCCGGGAATGCTGGCGACCGGCGCATCATTGCCGAGCACACTAACCTCGATTTCGCGGGCGGGAATGCCTTGCTCGATGATGATACGGCGGTCGTAGCCGGCGGCTTCATTCAGGCCGGCGATTAAACCGGCGCGATCTTTGGCTTTGCTGACGCCAACACTGCTACCCATGTTGGCCGGCTTGACGAAGACCGGGTAGCTCAGGTTGGCTTCGATCTGATTGCAGACGGTTTCAGGATCGCCTTGGTAATCAACCCGCCGCACCAGCAACCAGGGCAGCACCGGCAAGCCGGCGGCGGCGAAAGCCGCCTTCATCAGGGCTTTGTCCATTCCAACGGCGCTGGCGGCAATCCCGCAGCCGACGTATGGAATACCGGCGAGTTCCAAAACACCCTGCACGCTGCCGTCTTCGCCGAGCGGCCCATGCAGCACCGGAAAAACCACATCAACCGCCGGTGGCAGCAGATCGGCCGGCGTTGGTTCGTTGGCGTGGCGAACAAGGGCCGCCGGCTCGTCGGTCTCAGCGTCAAGACGTTCTTCGGGCCAATGGGCCTGCGTGGCGGCCGCGGCGGTGGCAGCGGGAAGTTTGGCCTTGTCGGCGGCTGCAAGCAAGCGCGGCATCGCCTCGTGGCCCGAGATCCAATGACCGTTTTTCGTGATCCCAATCGGTAGAATTGTATATTTCGCCGCGTCAAGTCCGGCGATCACCGCCTGCGCCGACACCAGGGAAACCTCGTGCTCGCCACTCTGGCCGCCGAACAGAACCGCGACAGTGCGCTTCGTCATATCTTCCTCACCTCAAGCTCCAACTCAACTCCGAACCGGCGCTTCACCTCGTTACGGGCCAAATCAATCAGGGCAAGAATATCGGCGCTGGTGGCGCCGCCCAGATTAACGATATAGTTCGCGTGGCGCCCGCTGATCTCGGCGGCACCAACCCGTCGGCCCTTCAGTCCTGCCGCCTCGATCAGGCGACCGGAGCTATCGCCGGGCGGATTTTTGAAGACACTGCCGCACGAACTACCCCAGGGCGTCTTGCCTTTGCGTTCGACAGCGATCTGCTTGACGCGGGCAGTGAGTGCGGCCGCATCGCCACGGGCAAGGCGTAGCTCGGCGGCGAGGATGAGCGGCGGCGGCGAAGCATTCGCTTGTTTGAGCGCGCTGGTGCGATAGCCGTACTGCATGCGTTCGAACGACCAATGCTCGCGCTTGGCGCCAAGCAGTAGATCGACATGGTGCAGCACGCCGGCAATATCGCCGCCATAGCAACCGGCGTTTCCGAAGACCGCTCCGCCGATGGTACCCGGCACGCCTTCAGCCCACTCCAGACCGGCCCAACCCATCGCGACCACGCGGCGGGCAGTGCCGGCCATTGGCGCGCCGGCCTGCACATGCAGGGTCGCCGTAGCGCCGTGATCGACGATCTGCCATTCGGCGGCGCGATAGCGTGCGACAAGGCCGGGAAAGCCGTCGTCGCTCGCCAGCAAATTCGTGCCGCCGCCGATCCAGATCAGCGGCAGTTCGTGGGTGACGGCCCAGGCAGAAAGTTCGGCGGCCTGTTCGGGCGTGCGCGGCTCGGCATAATAACGAGCCGGGCCACCGATTCGCCACGACGTATGCCGGGCCAGCGGCTCATCAAGTTGGAGTGGAACCGGAGCTGTGTGCGGGTCGATTGGTGTCATATCCTCGGGGCTAGGCAGCGCATTTGCTGCGCAGAATGCGCTGCCTCTACACTACATGCGACATTCGAGCATGTGCATACCGACCCGATCGCCGTCGCCGGCGCCAAGAGTGAGAACGAGATCGCCGGGTTGGACGGCGGCGATCAGGGCAGTGGTGGCGGCATCGGTATCGCCGACGTGGCGGGCATTCACACCGGCGGCGGCGGCGCGTTCGGCCAGAATTGCGGCAAGAGCGGCGGGATCGCCGGTTTCGCGGGCGGCGTAGATATCACCGACCAGCAGCAGATCGGCATTGGCGAGCGCCTCCGGCCATTCGTCGAGCAGGGCATTGGTACGACTGAAGGTGTGCGGCTGCAAGTAAACTACCAGCCGTCGCTCAGGGTAGGCGGCGCGGGCGGCAGCAAGTGTGGCCCGCACCTCAGTTGGGTGGTGGGCGTAATCATCGATCAGCAACACCCCGCCGGCCTCGCCCTTGTGCTCGAAGCGCCGGGCGGTGCCGCGAAACTCAGCCAGTGCAACCGAGGCTCTGGTCAGATCGACTTGCAAGAGCGCCGCAACCGCCAACGCGGCCAGTGCATTACTCGCATTATGGGCGCCGGGAAGGCGCAACTGCTGGCTGCCGGCGATGCGCGCTCCAAAGGTGCGGCGGTCGTAGCGCCAGACCTCGAACTGCGTGCGGCCGACGACAGTTCGCACGCCACTAGCGGTCCAATCAAGTGGCGCGAGGCGACAGGATGCGGGGTTCTGAGCCAGAACATCATCGATCCCATAGCGGATCGACACAGGCGGCGCAAGCCGGTCGGCGATGAGGCTGTCGCCGCAGACAACTACTCGTTGTGGATCGGCGGCGGCGATAAAGGTTGCGAAGGCCTGCTCGTAGACCTCGGCGTCGGGGTAGATATCGGGATGATCCCACTCGACATTCGTCACCACGGCGATATCCGGCTTTAATGCCAGGAACACGCGGTCGTACTCATCGGCCTCGATCACAAGCGGCGCGACCGGATCGCCCCAGGCCGCATTCCCGCCCAGGTCGGGCACATCGGAGCCAATCAGGTAGCCGATCGGAAGACCGGCGGCGCGCAACGCAGTTGCGATCATCGCACTGGTCGTCGTCTTACCGTGGGTGCCGGCGACGGCGATCACCGGGCGCTGAGCCGACCATTCACGCCAGAGATCGGCGCGACTGAGGATCGGCACACCGGCGGCACGGGCGGCGACGAGCTCAGGATTATCAGGCCGGGCGGCGGCAGTTACAATCAGCGCCTCGGCGCCGGCAATCTGACCTGACTGATGACCGCGAAACACCATTGCGCCGCGTTGTTGCAGTGCAGCAGTCTGCCGGTTCGCGGCCGGATCGGAGCCGCTGACCGTGTGGCCCTGATCGAGCAGCAGATTGGCGATTGCGCTCATCCCGGCGCCGGCGATGCCGACAATGTGATAACGCATTTAAGGCTTCCAGACCTTGGGGAAATTGAACAACATCAACACAAAGAGTATCAAGAAGAAGACTGCAATCAGTGACGGCATATACTCGCTGATATTCGGCAACGTATTCAGGAATGAGGCGATCGGACCACCGAGAATACCGCCGGTCGCCTGGTACTGATTCCAGAAGACCACCGCCGCATTACTCCAGAGCAACGCGATCAATGCGCCGACAAAAAGGCCGAGCGGGCGGGCGAGCGGTTCTTTCGGCGGGCCTTTCCAGGCTGCTTTCTTATTGAAGAAGAAGCCGAGCATCGTCAGTGCGATAAAGGCCAGCACCCGGAAGAACAACGGGATTTGAAGATTCGGCGAGATCAGCGGCTCCAGTGGAGCGATCTCGTTCACATTCTGACCAATCAAGAACCCGACCAGGCGCGGCCCATTGCTCCAGAAGCGGTTGATCACATCAACCAGGAACGTGCCGCCCTGGACAGTGAGCAAATAGGCCAGAATTGTCCAGAGCGCGATGGTGAGAATGTTGCGCAGACCCTGCTGATAGCCGCTATAGCCGCCGATCGCCATCAGGATCACCAGCAGCGCAGCTCCGCTCAGACTCACCGTGATCGAGGGCTGGAAGACGGGGGCCATTGCGACCCCGGCAAGTATGAAAAGCCCCTGTACGGTACTCATCAGCCACCACTCCTTACTGCCAGGCCATAAAGCGCCTCAGCCAGGCGCATTGCTGCGTCAGGCCGCGCCAGAGACCGACTCCGTTCCGCCATCTGTTGTCGTTCGTCCCGATTGTGGATCAGGTGGTGTACCTGCTGAAATAATGCGCCTGCCTGAGGCTGATCGTTGCCGAGCATTGCTGCATCGGCCACTTTCACCGCCGCGCTGCGGCGAACGAGATAGTCGGCATTTTCATCTTGATGCACATATGGATACGGCACCAGTACCGCAGGCAAGCCGGCTGCCGGCAACTCGGCCAGCGTTGAAGCTCCGCTCCGACAAACGGCCAGATCAGCAGCACCAAAAGCCTGCACCATTGTCCCACTACCCGGTTTATTGTCAAGTGTCTCCAGGTACTCAAACAACCGATACCGGGCCGACAATTCCGCCGGCAGCGCAGCGGCGGCCTTGCGGAGCCAGACAACATCGCCCTCGCGCCCGCACACATGCACGATCTGCATCTCGGCGAGCAGATGCGGCAGCAACGCCTTGATCGCCTGATTAACGCTGCGAGCGCCCCGACTGCCGCCATAGACCAGCAGCACCGGCAGATTGTCGTCGAGATTGAAGGCTCGCCGGCTGGTTGCGCGATCCTGATTGAAGAGTGCGGCCCGCACCGGATACCCGGTGACCAACGCACGGCGGTGGCCGGTGAACAGACCCAGGTGCGGCAGCGCATCCTCGACATTCACAGCGGCAAGATCGGCGATCCGCGCAAGAAACTTCACTGCCAGGCCGGGCACGACATCGGGAAGATAGATCATCGTCGGCACGCCGCGTATGCGGGCGGCAAGAAAGATCGGCACACAGACATACCCGCCGGTGCCCAAAATCGCCGCCGGGCGCTCACGCCCGATCAAGCTCCAGACCGCCAGAATGCCGCGCAGCAGCGTGACAAAGGCCAGCATCAACCCAAGCGGATTGCGCCCACGGAAGGCGGCGGCTGGAACGGCGCGAAACGGCAAGCTACTTTCCTTCCGGATAATCCGCTCTTCCATACCGCCAACTCCGCCGATATAGCTCATTGTCCAGGGTTGTTCAGCGGCGGCGATAGCGCCGGCCACTGCCAGGGCCGGATACACGTGACCGCCCGTCCCTCCGCCGCAAAGCCAGAGATGGACTGAAGGCGAAGGCCGGCGAGCGGCGGGGCGGCGGTTCATCGACGATCTCCTGAGCGTGGCGCGGTACCGTATGGCGCGAGATATTGAGCAAAATCCCGACACCGAGTAAACAGGTAATCAGTGACGTGCTGCCATAGGACAAAAACGGCAGTGTGATCCCGGTAAACGGGATCAGCGAAGTGGTAACGCCGATATTGATCAGCGCCTGGAAACAGATCCACGCCGTGATTCCGACCGCCACCAGCGCAGCGAACGGATTCGGCGCCCGGCCGGCGATCCGGAAACCGCGATAGGCGATCACGGCGAAGGCGATCATCACTGCCGTAGTGCCGATCAGGCCCAACTCCTCGCCGATAATCGCGAAGATTGTGTCGGTGTATGCCTGCGGTAGCCACTGGAACTTCTGGCGGCCCTGGCCCAGGCCGGTGCCGAAGATTCCACCGCTACCGAGCGCGTAGAGCGCGTGGATCGGCTGATAACCAAAACTATCGGCGTACTTCCAGGGATCTTTAAAGGCTTCGATGCGATAATTCCGAAAGCCGAAAACCTGCACCAGCATCCAGAAGGCCAGCGCACCGAGGCCGGCGGCGCCGGCGAGATGCCAGAGCTTGGCACCGGCGGCGAAGTAGATCACCCCGCCGATCACAAGCACCACAATCGTCGTACCCAGATCCGGCTCCAACATAATCAAGCCGCAGACCAGACCCAGGATCACCGCAAACGGTACCAGGCCGTAGGTTACATTGCCGAGTTTATCGCTACGCCGCGAAAGCCAGTCGGCGAAGTAGACAATCATCGCCAGTTTCGCAAACTCGGAGGGTTGGACGCTGAAGAGGCCGAAGACACCGCCGCTGCCAAAGCGGATCCAGGAGCGCGAGCCGTTTACCTCGGTCATCGAAGCGGGCAAAATCAGCACCAGAATGAGCAAAACCAGCGCCAGGCCCATCAGATGTACCGAATAGCGCCGCCAGACACGATAGTCGATCCGCTGGGTGATCAACAATCCGATGATACCGATAAGCGCGCCGACACACTGGCGCAGCAAGTAGTAATACTGATTTCCGCGTTCGTTAAACGCCTCGACGAAACTCGCGCTGTAGACCATCACCAGGCCCACACCGACGAGCGCACCGACGGCGGCCAGCAGCACATAGTCGGGCTTGTGGGTCCGTGCGGTCACATGTGGTTCCTTTATTTTGTGTCGCTTCAGCGGTTTTGCCGCCGAAACAAGACAAACTAATCAGGCTTATGCAGGAGGAATTATCAGCACAAGGCCGATCAGGCCAAGCAGAATTGCGCCGGCGCCGGCCCAATCATAGGCGATGGTGCGCCGGGTAAGCACCGGCGGAGTGAAGCGTTCGTCGATCTCCAGGCGCGGCGCAAGTGCGAGTGCCGACAACACACCGCCCACCAGACCGCCCATATGGCCCCAGTTGTCGATCGTGCCCTGGGCGCTGAAGCCGATAATCAGGTTGATCATCACAATTGCGGCCATGCTCTGGATCTGCATGCGGCCGAACTCGCCGAGCGCCGCACGGTTCAGGTAGTAGAACATGCCCAACGCCCCGATCAGACCAAAGATCGCACCGCTCGCGCCGACCGAGGGCTCCGGCGAGAGGGCATATGACGCGACACTGCCGGCGATTCCGGCGAGGAAGTACAGCACCAGGAAGCGCCCGGTGCCATAGATCCGCTCGGTTTCGGGGCCAAGGGCGAAGAGCGCATAGCCGTTGAAGAAGATATGGATCAGATTGCCGTGCAGAAACATCGCGCCGATCAGCCGCCAATACTCGCCGTTGGCGATCAGCGTATTCTCCTTCGCACCAAGGGCAATCAGCACCGGCAGCGTCGGCTGAAACAGACTGCCGCTCAAAAAGCCGCTAACCAGATAGACCAGGCCGATCGCCCAGAGCATCAAGATCGCGGCCCGGGGCCGCGAGGCCGGCGGGCGTCCTACCACCGGGCGCGGCATCGAACTCGCCCAATTGCGGCACTACTGCCATGCCGCACAACATGCGCATCCCCAGGTCGTTCTGATCCAGGGTGAAATCGGTATTGGCAAAAGTCGAATCCTCGAAGAAATGGCATTCCAGGGCCGCATGGACGATGCGCTGGTGCTGATGGTGCGTTGCCACGATCAAACGGTCCCGCTGTTTGAAGGGGTTCGTGCGGCACTGGATACCTACCCAACTCCTAGCACAACCGACACATCCGCGTTCCGTTCCCAATCACCAGAGCAGATCGCAACCCTGCTGGAACAGAATGCCCAACAACATACCTATATCCTGCTCTTGATTGATCAGATTACCCAACTCGATGAAAGTAGCCGCCGCATGCTTGGTCGCCTTGTCACAAGCCAACAGACACTCTTCATCATCGGGGCGG
>JAAUQO010000335.1 GCA_012032775.1 Oscillochloris sp.
GTTCTCAGTTCCCGGTTCTCGGTTCTCGGTTCTCAGTCCCCGGTTCCCGGTTCTGGGTTCTCGGTTCTCGGTTCTCGGTTCTCGGTTCTGATAGGGTTGCTCTATCTTGTTTTTGAGGACAATATGCTGATTCGCCCATTGATCGTTGTTGTGCTGTTGCTGATTGTATTTCCGACCATGGCTCCCGCCGCGCCTGCGCCGGTTATGGTCTTCCCGCGCCGATTCCGGCCGATTTACGCGGCATGGTTGTGCGCGATCCCTGGTACGATTGCGCCCGTGATGCCGCCGGCGTCTATCAGCCGAATCTGGCCGCGCAGGATCGCATGGGCCGGATTCTGGCCGAAACCGGCGTCCGTTGGGTGCGCCTGGAGTTTCATGTTCCCGATTATCCCGCCGGCCTGGAGGAAGCCTATCGCTGCTACGATCACTTTATCCAGACCGTCGCGCCGGCCAATGATCTGCGGGTGCTGGCGGTGCTCGGCTTTAACCTGATGCGTGGTCGCGATGTCCTTAATCCGCAAACCGGAATCGTTTCCAGCACCTATGTTGTCGATCATCCCTATGGCGGCGCGGTGAATGACTACATGCGCGAGTGGCTGGATCGTGCGTTAGCCGTCAGCAGCCGCTATGGCCCTAATGTGCATGCCTACGAAGTGCTGAATGAACAGAATCGGCTGCCGCCCAATGGCGATGCCGTGCCGCCGCTGATCGCCGCGCGGCTGCATACCAAGTTCTATCGCTTCTTCAAACTGGTGCTGCGTGAGCAGGAGGGGATATTCGGCTTCTGGCGCGACACAACCCCCATCCTTGTCGGTGGTTTACATCCGCGCGGCACCCTTGAACCCGACCAGAAGGGCTACCTGAGCGATGAACAGTATCTGCGGCGCCTTTATGGCTTGCCCGCCGACGGTGGCGAGCCGATCGCGAAAGAGCCGTTTCAAGAGTACAAAAACACCCTTGGCGCCGGCAAGTATCCGCTCGATGGCCTGGCCTATCACCCCTACCCGGCCGAGATCATCACGATCGCCGGCCTGGCCCAACTCGGGGCCGAGTTGGGCCGGATCAATCTGCGGCTGGATCAGGTACGCGATGTGTTGGTGGAAGTCGGCACGCCCGAAATGCCGTTCTGGATCACCGAACTCGGCTACGACGCCGGCCGCCCGCTCCAGAATGAGTACGGTCAGGCCCAATTCCTCGCTGTGATCTTTCGGGCTCTGGCGGAACGCGAAGATATTGCCGGGCTGTTCTGGTTTAAGTACGAGGATTTTCCGGCCGGCGAGTTCGCGCCCAACCGCTGGGGCATCGTCCATATCCCCTTCAAACTCGACCCCCGGTGTGAGGGCGGCGCTTGCTACGTGCCCAACGGCGCCCCGCAGTACCGGCGCCCGGCCTACTTCACCTACCGCGAACTTGCCGGCCTGCCGGTTGAGACTCTCTACCTGCCGCAGGTTGTTCGATCCAAATAGCAGCGGGCGGTTGTCGGCACCACCGACAACCGCCCACAATGCTACAAATATCCCATCTGAAGCGCGAAGGCGCCCAGGCTTAGGAAGAACAAAAAGCCGCACACATCCGTCACTGTCGTGACGAAGATCGACGAGGCCAGGGCCGGATCGATCCGCAGCGCCTTCAGGCTCAGCGGCACAATCACCCCTGCCAGCGAGGCCATCAGCAGGTTGCCCAGCATTGCCACGCCCACCACAACTCCCAGCGCAATGTTGCCCTGCCAGAGCCAGCCCAGTACGCCGACCAACAGACCAATCGTGATGCCGTTGCAGATCCCGATCACCAGTTCGCGCAACAGCGTGCGTCGTGCGTTGGTCATGCTCACTTCGCCCAGGGCCAACGAGCGCACGATAAAAGTCAGGGTTTGCGTGCCGGCATTGCCGCCCTGGCCGGCCACAATCGGCATAAAGGCGGCCAGGATCGCCACCTGGGCGATCACGGCCTCGAAGCGACTCACCACCGAGGCGGCCAGAAACGCCGTGCCCATATTGATAATGAGCCAGAAAACCCGGTCGCGGGCGGCGCGGCTGATCGGTCGCTCCAATTCCTCATCTTTGTTCACGCCGGCAAGCCGGTACATATCCTCGGTCGCCTCTTCCTCAACGGCGTCGAGCAGATCACCGGCGTCGATCGAGCCGAGCAACCGGCCCTCGTGGTCAACTACCGGCAGCGCCAGCAACCCCGACTCGGTCAGGCGGTGGGCTTGCTGATCGGCCGGCATATCGGCCGGCAATACCAACAACGGCTGATCGATCAATTGGCCGAGCTTCTGATCCGGCGCTGCCGTCACCAGCCGGCGCAAACTGACGGCGCCGGCCAGGCGGCCCTCAGCATCACTGATGTACAGGTAATAAATCGTATCCGAATCCGGGCGCGCCTGGCGCAAAGCGTCGATCGCCTGCTGGGCGCTTAGATGCTGCGGAAAGCTCAGCGCCGGCGCGTACACTAGATCCTCGGCGATATTCTCGATCATCGGCTCGCGCAGCGGCGCAAGCTCCGGCTGGGTGCGGAACGCGATCATAAGTCCCTCCTCATAGGCACTGTGGCCGCGAGCCATGCTCACGGCTGGCGAAGCCCGAGGGGCGCCGCGTACGCAGGGGGACACTGCGAGCAATGGATGCTGGCATCCATTGCCGAAGCCTGGGGAGTAAAAAACCCCCGGCGGATACCGGAGGTGCGGGGCGCAGGTGCGAAGACGCACCCGCGAATGAGGGGCGTCGTCTACAACAGCTGTGCGCGCACAACCGGGCCGCCGCAGCAGGCGCGGCGTTTCGGGCCGGTCAACGTCTGTTGGTGACTACTGTCCATAAATCCTTCGGATAGCGCCGCGACAGGCATTGAGCGTCTTCGCTCAGGCACAACTCTGCTGCCGGTCGGCAATTCCAGAGTGTCGGACGCAGAAAAAGAGCGACCGTGTTCGAACGGCCAAGAAGAAGTATACCCCCAAACGGTGAAGATTGTCAATACATCAAAAAGCAGCCTCGACCAGTTGTGCTCCCGTCAGATCGATCAAGTCGGCCGGTGCGAGGCCAAGCATCGTGCCGCGTTGGCCGGCGTTGACATAGATTTGCTCCAGGATTGCACCGCGCTGCTCCAGATAACAGGCCCAGCGCTTCTGAACCAACGCCAACGCCCCGATCCCGCCGACCTTCAAACCCGTCAGTCGCTCCGTCTCAGCCCGCGCCAGCAACTCCACCCGCTTGCGCTCGATCGCCGCTGCGAGCCGCTTCAGATCCAATTGTCGATCGGCCGGCACCATTATCAGGATCGGGTGCTTGTCGCCGCCGTTCAGTACCAGGGTCTTGAACACATATTCCGGCCCAAGATCCAGTTGCCGCGCTACATCAACTGCGTCAGGCGGATTGTCGGGATCGTACACATAGGTGTGAACACTGTAAACGACCTTGCGGCTATCCAACAGGCGCATCGAGTTCAGTTTTTGATTTGACATATGCACGCTACTTATGATGAATGCATGTTGTGCGCTATAGCGGAGAGCACAACGCTTGCGGCTGATCGAAGAGCAAAAACCTGACTGGCGAGCCGCGCGGCAGCGTTATCAGGTGTCACGCATCAGGCATTTTGCTGTAGTATACAATACGGGCGGTGGCGCAATGGAGTGCCGCAACAGCCAAGGAGCTTTGGATGCATGGTGGTGATCTGGTAGCGGCAACCCTGGCCGCCCACAGTGTTCCGGCGCTGTACACGCTTTGCGGTGGGCATATCTCGCCGATTCTGATTGGTTGTGCGGGTCACGGCATCCGAGTTGTCGATACGCGCCACGAGGCCACAGCCGTCTTTGCCGCCGATGCAACCGCCCGTCTTACCGGTCGCCCCGGCGTCGCCGCAGTTACTGCCGGTCCCGGCCTGACCAATACAATCACGGCGGTGAAAAACGCCCAGATGGCTCAGTCGCCGTTGGTGTTGCTCGGCGGCGCTACAGCCACGATCTTGAAAGGTCGCGGCGCTTTACAAGATATCGACCAGATGGCGTTGCTGCGCCCACATGTGAAGTGGGCCGCTGCCGCCCGTACGGTTGCCGAGATCCCCAGACTGCTCCAGCGCGCCTTTGCAATCGCCCAATCCGCTGTCCCCGGCCCGGTTTTCCTTGAACTACCGGTTGATCTGCTTTATCCTGAGGCGACGGTGCGTGAGTGGTATCTGGCGAGTTTGCGCGGCAAAAGCGCAACTGCACGGGCGCTGCGTACTTACGCCGGCTTTCATCTGAACCGGATCTTCAATGCCGCCCAGGATTCCGGTGCGGCGTCGCCACTGGCTGTGCCGGCGATGAATCCCGATCAGGCCGCTGTTGGCCGGGCGGCGCTGTTGTTGGCCGAGGCGCGCCGGCCGCTGTTGCTCGTGGGCGCACAGGCGCTGCTCGATGCCCCCGGCG
>JAAUQO010000075.1 GCA_012032775.1 Oscillochloris sp.
GCGCCCCGGTCCGAGGCTTTTGCCCGCACGCTGGTCGACACGTTTGGTGCGCAAGACGTGCGGATGCATCCCCAGCCCTGGGGCGAGGCGGGGTTCACCGTGCTGCGCGCCGCCGATATCCCGTCGGCCCTGCTCGAGATCGGGTTCATCTCGGATGCGCGCGATCTGGCCAATATCCTCGATCCTGACTGGCGGGCGCGGATGCAGGCGGCGGCGGTGACGGCGGCTCATCGTCCTCCTCGCCTTCTCGCGGGCGGCGTGGCCCAAACTCCTGTCGCATCTGCTCGAGCAGGCCGTCGATCTCGTTATCCTTGTCGTCGTCGCGCCGATTCAAAGCTCACCCACAATCCGGCGAAACTCCTCGCCTCGATGAAACTCATTCCGAAACATCCCGAAACTTGCGCAACCCGGCGAAAGCAAAACGGTGTCGCCGGGTGCAGCCAGGTTGCGCGCTGCCGCAATTGCCGCCGCAAAGTCGTGGTACGGGCCGACGATCGGCAAGCGCGCACCCTCTTCAGCCAGTGCCGCAGCAATCTGCGGCGTAGCGCTGCCTTCCAGCAGAACCAGAGCTTTCACTCGCCGGGCAATCGCGGCAGCGAGCGCATCAAACGTCAACTGTTTATCGGCGCCGCCGGCGATCAGCACAATCGGCGTCTCGATCGCCTGCAAAGCTGCCAGAGCCGCCGCCGGGTTGGTGGCGGTCGTATCGTTGACATAGCGCACCCCGCAGCGTTCGCGCACCAACTCCAACCGATGCTCAACCCCGGCGAAGTTTCGCAACGCCGTCGCAATCTCGGTTGGCGTGATTCCGAAGGCGTAGGCCAGTGCGGCCGCCAGCATCGCGTTGTGCAGATTGTGCCGCCCCGGCAAGTGCAGATCGCGACGCACAAACAGCGTGGTGCGCCAACCAGGCGCCGAGCCGGGCAATCCACCGAGCGGATCGGCCAGCACCACCTGCTCATCAACCAGGCGCACCGTCGGCGCAGGCTGCGGTATCGGCGCCAACAAATCCAGATTATCAGTCAATACAGCGAGCCGCAAGCCGAGTTGATCGGCGCCGCCAAACCATTCGGCAGAACCGGGATCGGAAGCATTCAGAACCAGAATGCCATTTTGTGTTTGATGACGATAAATCTGAGCCTTGGCCTCGGCGTAGGAGGGCATGCTGCCGTGCCAATTCAGGTGATCGGCGGAGAGATTGGTGATCAAACTATAGCGCGGGCTAAGGCCGGCCGCGCCCATACGCTCAAGCTGAAAGCTCGACAACTCCAGCACTACCGGCGTGCGCGACGTGATCCGGTCGAGCGCCTCAAGGGCCGAGACCCGCAGATTACCGGCGGCAACCGTATCGGGAAACCGCTCGCGCAGCATCGCCGCCAACATCAGGGCTGTGGTCGTTTTGCCTTTCGTGCCGGTGACGCCGAGGATCGGCCCCGGACACACCCGGCAGAAGAGCGTCATCTCGGTTTCGACGGGGATACTGGAGCGTGAGGCGAGGGCGAGCCAGGGCGAGTCGGGGCGCACGGCCGGATTCACGACCAGCATGTCGGCGGCGAGGATATCTTCGGCGCGATGTTCGCCGAGCGTATAACGCACTGTGGTGCCGAGGGACGCTGCGCTGGCATCAAGTTGTGCGACCGACTCGGCAAGTGCGAGTGGTGCAGCAGTATCGGTAACGGTAACGACGGCATTCTGGCGGAGGAGCCAGCGTGCGACACCGAGGCCGCCGCCGTGGATACCCAGGCCCATCACGAGAATGCGTTTACCGGAGAGGTTCATACCACCGTCGGGGGCGAAGCATTCGCCGCAGGCGAATGCTTCGCCCTTACGCCATCAGTCGCCCTTACGCCCATAGCCGACCACAGATCATTGTCGTACATACATCGCCCTTACACCATCGGCCGATCAGGGCGTCGTTTCGCTCACCATTGTCGGCGTGATCGACGAGTCGTCGCCGAGTGTTTCGCCGCTTACCGGCGCAAACAAAAGCGCCAACGAGATCCCGACCATCGCCGCAACCGTGCCGATCAGCACAAAACGCTGCGTCACCTGCACCTGACTCCAGCCGAGTAGCTCGAAATGATGGTGCAACGGAGCCATTTTGAACACTCGCCGGCCCTGGCCATAGCGGCGCTTTGTCCATTTGAAGTAGCCGGTCTGGATCATGCTGGAAAACGCCTCGACGATGAACACAATCCCGACCACCGAGAGCAACACCCACTGCTGTGATTGTAACGCGACGACCGCCAGGGTTGCGCCGAGCGCGAGCGATCCAAGGTCGCCCATGAAGACCTGAGCCGGATGGGCGTTATACCAGAGGAAGGCCGCACAGGCGCCAACGAGTGTGAAGCAGAACGCCATCAAGTTCGTCAATTGCGGCTCAGCCAGAAACGTCATCACGCCATAGGCGGCGAACGCGAGAGTCAGGTTCCACCCGGCCAGACTATCGAGGCCGTCGGTGATGTTGACCGCATTCGAGATAAACACAATAATCAGCGTCGCGATCGGAATAAACCAGAGCCCGATATTGGACTCGCCGACAAACGGGATCTGCACCAGGCCTTCATGGGCCAGGCCGAACGGTGTCGGCAGATAAAGGGCAAGACTGGCGATAAAGGCGACCGCCATCATCAGCCAGAACTTATAGCGCACCGTGAAACCATACGTCTTCGATTTCGACTGGGTCAGCGTCATCCAATCATCGATCCCGCCGAGAACGGCGAAACTGACCAACACTGCCAGCGGCAGCAACATCGACCAGCGATCGACCAGATTGAACAACACCGTCAGCACCACCACCGTACCGACGATCATCACGCCGCCCATTGTCGGCGTGCCCATTTTTGTCAGGTGGCTTTGCGGACCATCAACCCGGATCTGCTTGCCGAGCTTGTGGCGCCGGGCGAATCCGACCCACCACCCGCCGACAAAAAGTGTCAGCATAAATGCCGCTGCGGCCAGCAGCAGCGCACGAGCTATGTCCTGAACCAATACAGCGCGCAGAACGTCCAAGGTCACTCCTCCTCCGGACTTTGTCGTAGTAGTGCAGTTGCGCGCTCCATCTCAACGCCGCGGGAACCTTTTACCAGAACCACGTCACTATTTTGCAACTGCGAACGAAGGCTTGCGGCAGCTTCTTCGGCTTGATCGAAGACCTGCACCTGCGCAGCAGGCATGCCGGCCGCCAGTGCCGCTTCGGCGATCCAACGCGCCCTTCGGCCAACCACCACCAGCAGGTCGGCGATACCGACAACATAGCGGCCCACGTCGCGGTGACCGGCTTCTTCAGCTGCACCCAACTCCAGCATATCACCCAACACTGCGATCTTCCGCCCCGGCACCTCGGCCAGGAGATCGAGTGCGGCCCGCACCGACAGCGGGGCTGCATTGTAGGTATCATCAATAATCAGCGCGCCGTTCGGCCCTTCGAGGCGCACAATTCGCGCATCGAGGTCTTGCGGTTCGGTCAAGCCCTCGACAATCGCATCGAGATCCATTCCCAGCGCGATCCCGGTTGCGGCCGCAGATAATGCCAGATAGACGGCGTGCCGACCGACCAGCGGCGATCGTAGCTCGCGGCGCTGATCAGCATAGCACAGGGTGAAACCAACCCCTTGCAAGCCAAAACTCTGCACCGCCTCGGCGCGCACATCGGCAGTTGCGGAAAACCCGTATGTCAGCACCCTGGCCTGCGTGCGTTCCGCCATCGCCAGCACCTGCGGATCGTCGGCATTGAGGATACACCAACCATCGGCCGGCAGCGACTCAGGCAACTCGGCCTTTGCAGCAGCGATCGCTTCGATACTGCCCAGACGTTCCATATGCGAAGGCCCGACATTGGTAACAATCCCGACCTGGGGCCGGGCAAGACTAGCCAGAAAGCGGATCTCGCCCGGCGCCCACATGCCCATCTCCAGCACCGCCGCTTGATGTTCGGCCGTCAGCCGGAGGATGGAGGTCGGAACAGTGGCCTCGCTGTTAAAACTGCGTCGATTTTTTAAGGTTCGGAAGCGACGACTGAGAACAGCCGCCACGACCTCTTTTGTCGAGGTCTTACCCACGCTGCCGGTGATACCAACAACGGTCGGCGTGAGTTGTCTACGATGGTAGACGGCCATACGCTGAACAGCCATCAGCGGGTCGTCTACTGCGATGAGCAGACACGCATCGGGCGGTGCGGCTTCAAACCCCGCGCCGGTGGCCGGATCGACCAGCACCCATGGGTGGGTCGTCGCCGCCAGCGCCTCGGAGCGAGCCTCGACCGCTGCACGAGAGACCAATGCCCCCCGTGCGCCGCGCGCAATCACATCGCCGAGGTAAAAATGTCCGTCGGTGCGCTCACCGGCCAACGCCACAAACAGCGCTGCCGGCGTCACCTCACGCGAGTCGGTCACCGCCTCGCTGAACGAAACCTCGTTCCACTCAGGCGGGATGTGCGGCATCTGCCGCTGCGCACGAGGTTGCACGCCGAACAAGACATGTACCAGTCGTAACACAGTGCCCTCCAGTCCTCCAAGATAGGGCGGACGGGGGCAATTATAGCATCCTTCGCTTTCACACCCGTAGTCGTACGACCATTACGGCTGAGAAGGCACTGATAAAAATCATCCCTTGAAGCGCCGTTAAGACGCACGATATTGCGCCGCTACTCATTTACGGCGATCGAATCCGGCCCCTGGCCGGGGCTATAAAGCGCCGGGTCGGGTGGGATGCGAGCGTGGCGCAATAACTCATCCATCACCTTGTAGTAGACCGGAATGGCCGTGCTCACGCCCCAGATATCGTCTTTCGGACGGTCGATCTTCACCAGTACCACGAACTCGGCTTCTTCGGCCGGCCCAAAGCCCAACACCGAGCCGATCGTGAAACTTGGATCGTAGCCGCCGCCCTCAAGCGGAATACTCGACGTACCCGTCTTCGCGCCGACCTGATAGCCCGGCACCAACCATTGATCGCCCCAAGCGCCGGTTTGCGCCGCCCAGACCACCGGCGCATAGTGATTGGCCGACTTCACCAGCATGCGCCGGATCGTCCAGGCCACACCCGGCTCGATCGGCCGGCTCAACTCGGTCGGCTCAGTGACGGCACATTCCTCGCCGTCGCAGCGCTGCTCGACCACATAGGGCCGCATAATCACGCCATCGGTGGCGATCGCCGCCGCCGCCGACACCATCTGCAAAGGCGACACCGAGATCCCCTGACCGTACGCATTCGTCAGAAACGTCAGGTCGTTATAATTCGGGCCGTCCCAGGCATTCACAATCCCGGCCTCTTCGCCGCCGAGGTCGATCCCGGTGGAATTACCGAAGCCGAAATCGGCGACGATCTTGTAGAAATTCTCGGGGCCGGTGATCTCATTCAGTTGCAATGCGCCGACATTGCTGGAGTAGTACAACACCTTCTCCGAGTCGAGCATGCCATTGGCGCCGGCGTTCCAATTCTTGAGCGAGTAGCCGTAGCGCATAATTACGCCGGTATCATTCACCTGTGTGTCGGCGGTGAACGCCCGCGACTGCAACCCGGCGGCAACCGTGATCATCTTGAAAGTACTACCCGGCTCGTAGAGATTACTGATCGCCGGATTGCGCCCAAACACATCAGCGGGATAGTTATAGTACTGATTGGGATCGAAGGTCGGATAACTGGCCATGCCGCGGATCGCGCCGCTACGCGGATCAAGCACGATAATTGAACCGCCGTCGGCATTATGATCTTCAATCGCAATCTGCAATTCGCGTTCGATCACGTATTGCACAAAGGGATCGATCGTCAATTGCAGATTGACACCGTTGCGGGGCGGGATCTTTTGCGACGGCGCAATTGCAATCGGAACTCTGTTGTTATCGAATTCGGCCTGTAACGTGCCGGTGATCCCTTTCAACTGGCTGTTATAAAAACCTTCGACGCCGCTTACCCCATCGCCATTCAGATTAACCGCGCCGATCACATGGGCGGCGAAATCACCCTGCGGATAGACCCGTCGCGGCTCATATTCCAGCCGCAGGCCGGGCTCTTCCAGGGCGCGAACCTGATCGGCCACCTCAGGCTCAAGCCAGCGCGCCACCGGCAACCAGTACAACTCCTGGTTGGTCAGATCGGCCAGGATCTTCTGCGAATCGCGGCCAACCAGGGCCGAAAGGGTAAGTGCGAGATTGGGCGCTTTTTCGGGATCGATATGGCGCGGCACCACCCAAAGACTCTCGCGTTCGACATCCATCGCCAACAGATTACCGAGCCGATCGGTGATCTGGCCGCGGGTCGGCTGCAAGGTGATCTGGCGGTCGATCTCGGCGCTGGCCCTGGCGGAGAGTGTTTCGTGCTGAACCACCTGTAATTCGCCCAGGCGCAGCAGCACCCGTCCGATCAGCAGCAGACACAGCAAAAGCGCCGCGTTAATGCGCCAGCGCGAGAGCCGAACCGGAGTGAGTCTGGTTGTCGTCTGTGTAGCCATTTACGGCAACTCCTCCGGCTCAACAGGTTGCGGCAACATCAGGTAGCGCACCTGATCTTCGGTATACGGACGCAGGCCGATCTCGGCCGCCCGCAAGCGCACACGCTCCAGGGACTGGGCGCGGGCCAGGCGCACCATCAACTGCGAGCGCTCGCGCAGGATCTCGGTCTGCTGAGTTTGCAGTTGGGCCAGCGCATAGCCGCGGGTTGCGACGGCGCCGGTTTGCACCAGCACAATCAGGCTCATAAGGCACAGAATCACCACCAGGCCAAGCAAATAGCGCGAACCGTCGAGTTGCAGGTAACGCGGCAAGGCCAGCCGGCGTGCGCGGGCCTCGGCGATCGACGAAAGCGGTTGCGTATTAACGGCCATTGGTTACTCCTGCAAAACTTCAGAACTGTACTTCTGCTTTTTTCTGGTTGTGGCGGCTTGGTTGCCATAACCAGACAACGAATATTTTTAGCGTGCTGCCGCAGGCGAAATCGCCAACTGCGTCAGCCCTGTGCTTTACAATCGCTCCGCCACACGTAATTTAGCGCTCCGGGCGCGCGGGTTGCGCGCGATCTCGGATTCATCGGCGACAAGCGGCTTTTTGGTAACGATTACCACCTGCGGCGGTTTTGGATTCGCACTTCCGCCATAGCCCGACTCCGCGCGAAAGAACTGCTTAACGATCCGATCCTCCAGCGAATGAAAGCTGATCACCGCCAGGCGTCCGCCGGGCCGTAACAACTCAACCGCCTGCGGCAAAGCCGCCTCCAACTGATCCAGTTCAGCATTCACCGCGATCCGCAGAGCCTGAAAGGTGCGGGTTGCGGGATGGATGCGGTCGCGACTGCCGCGACCGATCGCCCGCGCCACCACTGCCGCCAGATCTGCCGTGGTGATAAAGGGCTGTGTCCGGCGGCGTTCGCCAATCAGGCGCGCGATCCGCCGGGAACCCCGTTCCTCACCATAGCGATAGATCAGATCGGCCAATTCGCGCTCCTCCAACGTGTTTACCAGATCCGCCGCCGTCGGCCCCTGCGTCGGGTCGAGCCGCATATCGAGCGGGCCGGCGGTGTTGAACGAAAAGCCACGTTCAGCCGTATCGAGTTGATGCGACGAAACGCCCAGATCGAGCAAAATCCCATCGAAGGCAGAGATGCCGGCTTGAGCGGCGATGGCAGCCATATCGGCGAAGCGCCCGTGAACCAGTGTCGCCTGAGCGGCGGGCAAACCGAGTTCCGTCATGCGTGCCGCTGTAGCGGCGAGAGCGGCCGGGTCGGCGTCGATCCCGAGCAAGCGGCCATCAGGTTGGGCGGCGGCCAACAACGCCAATGCGTGACCACCGCCGCCCAGGGTGCCGTCCAGGTATACGCCGCCCGGCTGCGGCTGCAACACCATCTGAACCTGATCGGGCAGGACGGAAACATGCTGAAAAGGTGCGCTCACCGTTAGATCCCGAGTTGCGCCAACTGTTCGGCGATATTAGCCCCATCGCTCGTCAACTGGTCGAGCGTCGCCGACCAGTGCTCGGTCGACCAGAGCTCGAAATAGGTATCCATACCGGCGATCACCACCTGAGTAGCCAAACCGGCATATTCGCGCAGGTTTTGTGGGATGAGGATGCGGCCCTGGCGATCGACTTCCACCTCGGCGGCATTGGCGAAGAGGATGCGGCGCAAGTTGCGGGCTTCAGCGTTGCCAAGCGAAAGGCTTGAGACGCGGGCGGAAAGTTCGCGCCAGCGGGGACGCGGAAAGGCCTGGAGACACTGATCAAAACCGCGCGTCAAAACCAACCCCTCGCGCAAGTCGTCGCGAAAGCGGGCCGGAATGGCGACACGGCCTTTATCATCGATGCTGTGTTCGTACTCGCCCAGAAACACTGCATACTCCCAGTGTCAACCGTCTTACATCAACACATATGTGCGATTACCCGATTATCCCCACTTTCCCCCACTTTTCCCCACACTTTTCGCCATTATATACTACCAACTCTACGGTTTCAAGCATCAATGGCCTACATTCGCGCCTAAAACCCCATAATCAGATGACGGATTGTTTACACATCGAACCTGGTTTCGCGGATAACCTGGTGATACCAATCGCATATAGTCCATGTGGTGCGCAAAAAGTGGGAGAAAGTGGGGGGATTTGAGTTACCATTGTTTACGCATATTACGCGGTTGTTCTTGCGCGCAGCCATAGGCGAAACAAGAGTAAGATAGAAAGCAGTGCGACGGAGCGACGCTAGAATGTGGTCGGCGGGTGTTTCGGCTTTGCCGCAGCCCTCATCGACACAGTAACAAAGGAGGACGACATGAGCGAGGGAAGCGAAAGTGAGAAACTAACCCATCTGGATGCGGAGGGCCGCGCCCACATGGTCGATGTCGGCGCAAAGGCCGAGACGCAGCGTGAAGCGGTGGCGCGCGGCAGCGTGTATATGCGGCCGGAAACACTACGCATGATTCTCGACGGCGCGGCCCCCAAAGGAGATGTGTTGGCGGCGGCGCGCATCGCGGGGATTATGGCGGCGAAACGCACTCCCGACTTGATCCCGCTCTGTCATACTCTGTTGCTCACCCATGTCGGCGTCGATCTTACCCCCGATGCCGATGCCAGTGTGTTGCGGATCGAGGCGACGGTACGCACCAAAGGCCAGACCGGCGTGGAGATGGAGGCGTTAACCGCAGTAAGCGTGGCGGCCCTCACTATCTACGATATGTGTAAGGCGGTCGATCGCAATATGCGTATCAGCGATCTGCGCCTCGCCAGCAAATCCGGCGGGCGCAGCGGCGATCTGCGCCTGGAATCGTATTGACATCGAACAAATGTTCGACTATACTGCCTACAGGTCAATACACACCACCATACAATCATCACAGCCCACGCATAGGCGTACTTCGTTATAGCGTGCGTCTACACTACGAGTGTATGTGGTTTTTCGTTCGTGCAACGAGCACAGACAAGAGGATGGGGCAGTGATGATGTACACCTGGCGCCAGCTACAGGCGGCGAAGCCACGACTGGGTGGAGATTGGCAGCGAAAAACAGCTATTCGTGAACCGGTAGAGATGTGTGAGCGCCGGTTTGGCTATTTGCCGGCCCGCTTTCGCTATCGCGGCAGCGTCCAGCTTGTGCAACGAATTGTGCATGTGTGGGAAGATCCGGGAAGCGGAAAACGATCGGCACGCCGCTACTTCAAGATCCTCTGCGCCGATGCTACTACGCGCACGCTCTTTCAGGATCTCCGGAGTGGGACGTGGCATGTCGCGCCGTAGAAGCTGATCAAGGGTAAGCCGTATGATACGAGCAGCTTTGCACAAGCAACGTCGGAGCGCATTCGTTCAACAGCCTACCGGCAGCAATGCACCAGGGCTTCTCTTCCTGAAATTTGTGATTCGCCTCACGGTCATATGTGTATGGCGAACATTGTCATAGAGTGGAAGCTGTTCAGGAGTTACGAGGCACAAACATGAGCGAACGAAGCCTTACGGCGGTGAAAGGTCCACCATTCCTGATGTGGTACGACGACAACCCAAAGATCAGTATTTCGATGAAAATCCAGGCTGCGATTGATGCCTACAGGCATCGATTTGGCGGCGTAAAGCCAAGCCTGGTGCTGGTAAACGAAGCTGAACTTGTCGAGATCAACGGAGTTCAGGTTCGGGGCGTGCATACCGTCAGCAAAAACACCTATTGGGTTGGGCAGAGCGAGCCGCAAGTTGCCGCAGAGAACGAAGGCAAAGCGTAAGCGCCAAAACACCACAAAGCGGGGCGAAGGATACTGCGTAGCGCGATCCTTCGCCCCGCTGCATGTTCGGAGGTCTGGGTAACTATGCTGCTGTTTCGCCGTCGAGTACTTGCAGGCCGTAGCGGGCATACTCATTCTGCGGGTTCAAGGCGAGCACATTTTCCAGCGCCGTCCGCTGATCATCAGGATCATCGACAGCGCCGCTGAGCCAGAGCCAGGCCTCTTCAACCGTCTCATCGGCCTCGACCACACGTAACAGAAGATCACGGGCGAGTTCTTTGTCGCCTGCATACAGCGCCCGTGCGCCATCGTACAGCCATTCGGCCAGTTGTCGCTCCATGAATATCTCCTTCGGCGAGAATATACTCGTTTGTGTGGATTCGTATGGCGCCGGCCGCACTGAGCGCTCAGCGTTCGGAGTTGCGATCCTGGGCGCGCTGAACCTGAATCACTTCGGACAGGATGCTCAGCGCTATCTCTTCAGGTGTTTTGGCCCCGATTTTCAAACCGATCGGGCCATGAATCCGCGCCAGATCGGCATCACTGAAACCTTCGTCCCGTAGTCGCTCCAGGCGCTTTGCGTGGGTACTGGGGCTGCCGAGTGCTCCGATGTAGCGCGCCGGCGAGCGTAACGCCACCCGCAACGCCGGATCGTCGAGTTTGGGATCGTGGGTGAGAACGGCGACACTGCTACGTGGATCGAGCCGGCCTTCCAATGCCTCGTCGGGCCAGGCGAGCACTAACTCATCGACATGTGGGAAGCGCTCATCACTGGCGAATGCCGAGCGTGCATCGATCACCACGGTTCGAAAATTCAACACCTTGGCCAGAGCGGCAAGCGCGACACTAATATGCACACCGCCAACCATAAAGAGCGTCGGCGGGGGCACGAAACTCTCGATCAACAACAGCGCATCGGCGATCTCGACGGAACGCGTGATGCCTGCGCCAAGCAGCGGCAGCGCCGCCGCAATCGCCACACGTTCCAGTTCGGCAGCGCCGAGTGCTCCAAGCGTGGTGCCGTCGGGGCGAACCAGCATCTTTGCGCCGACCCGAAGCGTGCTTGCTGCAGGAATACGAGCCAGGGTTATGGTTGCGACGGAACGCCCGCTCCGAACGGCTTCACGAACCGCAGGGTAGATCTGCACCTCAGGTTCTCCTCGGCAGTTGTCGGATCGGGGTTGCGCCAGAGGTGCATTGCGATCCGGCAGGCTTTGAATGCTCAGGCCAGCGGCTCGACGATCACATCGATCGTACCGCCACAGGCCAACCCAACCTCCCAGGCAGTCTCGTCGGCGACACCGAAATGTAATAAGCGCGCCTGACCATCGACGATCGCCTCCTGACAAACATCGAAGACGGCACCTTCGATGCAGCCGCCGCTGACCGAGCCGAAGATCGCGCCGCCGGAGGAAACCAGCATCTTCGCACCAACCTGGCGCGGCGATGAACCCATCGTACGGACGACGGTGGCGACAGCGACTTTTTCGCCACGCGCCAACCAGCTATCGATCTGTTCGATTATTTCATCGTGCATGATTCATACCTTGAACTAGAATTGTGCCAACCAGTGGTGTGTTGTGGATATACTACACCCAGAAACGATCCATGTCACCTGCCCTGAATGAACGACGAATGGTGAAGGGCCGACCGGTGCAACGTACCGATCGGCCCCTTGTAGCCACTGCAATCAGCATCCGACGCTCTCAGGACGATACCGCCGGCGTGGTCGCCCGGGTTGCATTGCGCTTCACATCGTAATACTGCCAACCCCAAACGGCGGCGACAATCGCGATACCGAGTAGATCGGTAAGCAAATTCGGGTAGAAACAAAGGAATGTGCCGAAGGCTGCGATCGTCCATTCCCACCAGGTCGTGCGGCGCACCAGATAGAACATCGAAACAGCCGAAAATGCGATCGTACCAAGGGTTGCCGAGAACCAGGACATCGCCACCTTCGCCCATTCAACATCCACCAGAGGCAGGCCGGTTTCGCCGATCAACAAGATCTCGGGAGTGTAGGCGAAGAGAATCGGCATAATGTAGAGTAACTTGGCGAATTTAAAGGCTGTCCAGCCGGTTTTCCATGGATCGGCGCCGGCGATCGCGGCCCCGGCATAGGCGGCCACACAGACCGGCGGCGTGATATTGCTGTCCTGGCTGAACCAGTAAACAATCATATGGCCGGCGAGCACCGCCACACCAAGTTCATTCAGCGCGGGCACCGCGATCACGGCGGTGATCAGGTAGGCGGCGGTAACCGGCACGCCCATGCCGAGCACCAGCGAGGCCAGGCCGATCAGAAGAACTGCTGCCAGGACGTGGCCGCCGCTGAGGCTGACGATGATATTAGCGAAGCGCTGGCCGATCCCGGTAGCGTAGATCGTCCCGACGATCATGCCGATTACACCAACGGTTGCGCCGATCACCAGGGTATCGCGCACACCTTGCTGAAGCGCCTCGATACTGGAGCGCAGCACGCGCATGGTACTGCGACCGATCGCATTGATCAAGCCGCCGCCGAGGGCGGTCGGGTTCCTCAGATCGGCGGCATTATCGGGCATCGTATACATCAGGAAGAAACAGGCGATAATCGACCAGAAGGCGGCATAGCCCGGCGAAAAGCCGGCCGTGAGCATACCCACCACCACCAGCAGCGGCAGCGAAAGATACCACTCCTTACGAATAATCTCCAGCGCGGTGGTGCCGGTTTCGATCCCGCGTAACCCATACTTCTTGGCCTCGAAATGCACCATCGTCAGCACAGACGTGAAGTACAAAATCGCCGGCACAATCGAGATCAGCACGATCGTCGCATAGGGTGTGTTGGTAAGTTCGGCCATCAGGAAGGCGCCGGCGCCCATCACCGGGGGCATAAACGCGCCGCCGATTGAGGCCGAAGGTTCGATCGCGCCGGCGACGTGAGGCCGGAAGCCGGCCCGCTTCATCAGCGGAATGGTAAATGTACCGGTGCTGACGGTGTTCGCGATCGCGCTGCCGGAGATCGAGCCGAAGAGGGCCGACGAGATCACCGCCACTTTGGCCGGGCCGCCGGTGCTGCGTCCGGCGAGGGCCAGGGGCAGATCGATAAAGAAGCGACTGGCGCCCGATTTGCTCAGGAATGCGCCGAAGAAAATAAACAGGATCACATAGCTGACGAGCACATTTGCCATCACGCCGAAAACGCCTTCCTGATCGAGGAAGAGCACCGTGGCGACACGCTGCCAGGGCTGGCCGCGATGGGCAAATGTATCGAGAATTGGGAGATCGTAGAGAACGAAGCCAAAACGCAGATAAAGGATGAAAAACACCCCGATAATAGTCATCGGCCAGCCAAGTACCCGCCGAGCGATTTCAAGGGAAAGCACCAGGCCAACGGCACTAATCAGAAAATCGGTCTGGTTATAGGCGCCGGCGCGGTTCTGCAAGGATGGAAAATTCAGAATAAAATACCCGACCACGACCACCGTCGTCGCCATCAGGATCAAGTCAAGCAGGCCGGGTCCATTTTTCGGCGCCAGAACAGCCCGCAGGGGTGCGGGCAGGCTATCGCTGAAGCGGGCGACAAGGGGCTTAAAGCGACTCTTCTTGCCGAAGCTAGGATAAAGCATCAAAACCAGCAGAAAGGTCAGCATCACATAGATGCCGCGCTGCCATTCCACGGGGGCCGGCAGGGTACCGGCGGTATAGATATAAAATCCGGCCATGCCAATCGACATCGCCGCCACAACCGCAGCCCAGAACGGATTCAGCACGCGGGTTGGCGGTTCTTCCTGTTCCAGGTATTCTTTCAGTTTTTCCTGATCGATACCATCTCCCTCGGATGCACCGGCACCGAGACCCTGTAGCTCGCTGGCCATACACGCTCCTCTCAACATTGAGCACAGAAGCCGGAGCAGCAACAATGTCCACTCCGGCTTCTGCGTAATCTACTGGCGAGCCTGCGGCAGACACAGCGCCGACCAGCAGGCCGTTGTTCCTTACTTCAGGCCATCGGGGATTGTGACACCCTGCTCTTCCCAGAAGCGTACGGCGCCGGGATGCAGTTTGTTGGCAATACCGGTGATGCCGACATCAAGGCCCATCTCACTGGCCGAGGGGTGCGACTCGCGCATGCGATCAATGCCGCCATCGACATAAATCGACTTCAACGCGTTATAGACAACCTCCTCGGGCACACTGGCATTCGCCACCCAGAGGGCGGTATCCTGGAAACTGGGCACATCGGCGTCATTACCGGGATAGGCGCCGCCGCTAACAGCGCGCTGCGTATAGAACGGATACTGATCGAAGAAGCCGCCTTCAACACCGGGGGTATAGATATCGATCAACTTGATATCGGTAACCGTTGCAGCCTCGGTGACCGATGCGTTGGGAAAGCCGGCCAGCACCCAGAAGCCGTCGAGCTGGCCGTCGCCCATTGCGGCGGCAGCCTGGGAATAGCCCAGGAACTCAATTTGAACCTGATCGTAGATCCCGAGTGCCTTGAAGTAGCGCTCGGCGCTGAGAGCGGCGCCGGAACCGGCATTACCAAGGGCAATCCGCTTACCGGGCAGATCGGACACGCTATTGATGCCGCTGTTCACGGTGACCACGAGGTGAGCCACACCGCCATACAGCGGCGCAACCGGCAGTACCTGATCGTATACCGTTACATCCTCGGGCAAGACACCCTGGCTGCCGAGGGCGACATCACCCGAGTAGACGATACCGAACTGACGTTCGCCGGCATTGACGCTGCGCAGGTTCTCGGCCGAACCGCCGGTACCCTCAGCGGTGATATCGACGTTGCTCAGGCTATCGTTGATAACGAGTGAGAGAACATCTGCATACACCTGAAACACACCACCGACCGGACCGCCACCGAATGCGTAGCGCAGGGTTTGGCCCGATGCTGCGGGCGCGGGCGCAACTTCACCACTACCGGCAGCCGGATCCGCTGCCGGAACGGCGGCGGGAGCGGCGGCGCCACAGGCGCTGATCAGCACCATTGCCAGGGTAAGGCATGCGAGCCGTAGTTTTGAAACCACAGTGTTTCCTCCTTTATAGATTCTTAACACCCGGATAGTTACAGTATAGCTGAGGTTTTACGATTTGCGTTGTAAATTGCCGATCCTGGCATAAATATTGCATAACAATTCTGTTTTTGACGTTCGCCGGCAGCATATTCTTCTGCGGGAAGATTTGCGAATTTACGGCCCACAAGCTTGTATGTGTTGCTGCAACCCAGCGTAGTTGTGTGGCAGCAGCAAGCGTGTGTTATTTGGTGTGCTAAGGCCTTGTTGCCGGGTATATCGCAGCACGTTCGGCAAGTTCGAGTGGGAAGACGGTATATTTGCGACCGTCGGGATGCCATTGCTCGATCACCATTGGTTTGGAGCTGTTCATGCCGCGTGCGTCGAAGCGAATCGGCCCAAAGAATGTATCCAGTTCGATCGCGGCAAGTGCGTCGCGCACCGCCTCGCGATCGAGTTGTCCGATCTGTTCGAGCACATGCTGATAGACCACCAGCGACGCACTGGATTCGGCGGCTTGATAGGGAATCTCGCGGTAGTGCGGAAAGCGGGCGTAGAAGGCATCCGCGTAGGCCGCCGGCGTACCCCAGAGATCATCGCCATGATAGGGCAGGGCACTTGTCCATTGGGTTGCGCCGAAGACATAATCGGCGGCGGCACCGAGGTTGCGCCGAAATTGCGGCGACGACGGCCCGACGCTGAAACCCATTGCGCGCGGCTTTATTCCCAGGCCGCGGGCCTGCCGTACTACCAGCAGGGCATCCTGCAAATGTCCGGCGCCCAACAATAAGTCGGGCCGGGCGGCTTTGATCTCAACCAGCCAGGGCGAGACATCCTGCAACTCGGCCGGATAGTAGCCGGAGTACACCAGATCCATCCCCTGCGTGCGCGCGCAATCGGCGGCGCTGCGCGCCACCTCGCGTGAGAACGACTCATCTTTGGCGATGATCGCGACGCGCTGGATGCTCGGCGCGGTGGCGCGCACCAGATCAATCACGCCACACAGATACGCCGGGGCCGGGGTTTGCAGGCCGAAGGTGTAGCGGTAGCCGTGCGAGAAGATCTGCTCGGCGGCGCCGTTTGCCTCGACCATCGGCACGCGGTAACGCTCGGCCACCGCCGCCGCCGCTTCGGTCGGCTCGCTGCCGTAGGGGCCAAGCAATAGATCGATCTTGTCTTCGACAATCAAGCGCTCGACCAGTTCGGCGGTGCGCTCAGGCCGTGATTCATCGTCGTAGTAGATCAATTCGATGGTGTGACGCCGGCCGTTGAGCATCAGCCCGCCGGCGGCGTTGATCGTCTCGATCGCAAGCAAGTAGCCGTCGCGCACATACTCGCCCTCTTTGAAGGTCTTGCCGGTGAGTGAGATCGCGGCGCCGAAGGTGATCACGCCCTCGGAATCAGGTGCGGGGGGCAGCGCCAGGCAGCCGGCGAGAAGGGCAAGCAAGATCCAGGATCCAGGATGGAAGATAGAGGGCCGGGCAGGCTTATGATTCCTGGTTCGCATAGCTATCCCTGGCCTGACGCTTGATACACGGTGCCTCGCCGCAAGATCCCGGCGCGTAGCCTACATGTTTCCAACAACGAAACGATATCCGACGCCGGGTTCGGTGATCAGATACTGTGGATTGGCCGGATCGCGCTCGATTTTGCGCCGCAGGCGGGCGACAAAAACCCGTAAATACTCAACTTCGTTGTGGTAGTTCTCGCCCCAGATCGCCTGTAAAAGAGTGTGATGGGCAACGATGCGATGGCGGTTGGCGATCAGGTACACCAGCAACGCATACTCGGTCGGCGTGAAGCGCACCGCCTCGCCGCGCACCACCACGGTACGGGTATCGTCGTCGATCTCCAACTCGCCGTAACGCTGCGGCCCACGGGGCGGCGGCATCACCGCCCAGGCGGCCCGCCGCAGATTGGCCCGCACCCGTGCCAGTAACTCCTCGACCCCGAACGGCTTGGTCAGATAATCATCGGCGCCGAGATCGAGAGCGGCGACTTTGTCGGATTCTGCGTCGAGGGCGGTGAGTACCAGGATCGGCACGAGTGAGCGCCGGCGCACATGCGCACACACTTCCAGCCCGTCAAGGCGCGGCATCATCACATCGAGGATCAGCAGATCGGGCTGTTCACGCTCCCAGAACACCAGCGCCTCATGGCCATCGACGGCGGCGATCACGACGAACCCACGGGCCGCCAGATTACGGCAGATGAAATCGCGCAGACTGGATTCGTCTTCGGCAACTAGAATTTTCGGCGACGACGCTGTCATGATGGTCTCCAGGGCTTTAGATTTCAGCGTTCTGGGTTTCGAAATCCTGCACTGCAACCATCACCGGTGCAAAATCTCCAACAGCCGGCAAGGTCAGATGAAAGATCGTCTCATCCTGCGAACGTTCAGCCCGGATCCGGCCACCATGAGCTTCGACAAAGGCCCGGCAGATCGCCAGACCGAGGCCGGTTCCGGCAGTGTGGCGATGGGAAGTGCGGCCCGAGCGGTAGAAGCGCTGGAAGACATAGGGCAACTCGTCGGGGGTGATGGCATCGCCATTGTCGGCGACGCAGACATGCACCTGGCCGGCGGCACACCAGGCCCGCACCGCGATGCGATCGCCGCCATAGCGCAAGGCATTCCCGATCAGGTTGTCGAGCACAACTTCGATCCGCTGCGGATCAACATGCAGCGCCGGCAGCTCGGCCGGAATATCGAGGTGTACGCGAGCCGCCGCAGTGCCGTGCCGGTGCAACACCGGCGTCAGCAGATCGGTCAATCGCCAGGACTCGCGGGCGAGATCGAGCAACCCGGCATCGACCCGGGCAAGATCGAGCAAGCTGCGGGTCAATCGCGTCAGCCGATCGGCCTCGTCGTTGATGGTGCGCAAGAAATGCCGTTGATCCGCCTCCGACCAGCGTACATCGGGTTGGAGCAGGGTCGAGGCGTGGCCTTTGATCGCGGCCAACGGCGTGCGAAGTTCGTGGCCGACTGCGCCGAGCAAGGTTGTTTTGAATTGATCGAGTTCGTGTTCGGTCGTCACATCGCGCAGCAACAGGCCGCGCCCGATCATCTGGCCGCCGTCGGCGCGCACATCGAATTCGCGCAACTGAATCCAGCAGCGCTGATCGCCGCGCTGAATGGCATGCACGCGATTGACAAGGGAGATTTCAGTTTGCGGTGTTGCCGCACGAGCGGCAAGATTGTGGTGAATGTCGCTGATCGGCCGGCCCAACAACGCCTCGGACTCGCACTCAAGCAGCGCGCCTGTGCCGCGATTGGCGTAGATGATCGTGCCGTCTTCACTCGCCAACACCAGGCCATCGTCCATACTGCGCATAATCGCCGCAAGCACCTGTCGCTCCTGGGCGGCTTCGTGGTAGAGCCGGGCATTTTCGGCGGCAACACTTTGTAACCGCTCGTCGCTGCGCTCGTAAAGCACGGCGTGTTCCCAGGCCAGTGTGGCATGATTGGCGAAGGTCAACAACAGGTCGATCTCTTCCGGGGTGAAGGCGCATGGCGCACGGCGATAGACCACCAGCACCACGCCGCCGACATGGGCGCCGATAATCGGCACGGCGAGCAGAGCCCGAAAGCCCTCGTCATACGAGATCGGCGGGAAATGCGGGTCGATGTCGGCGATCAGTTGCACCGGTCGGCCTTCGCGCAACGCCAGGGCCGACGGCGAATGCGGGTTGTCGGGCGGGATCAACAACTGGCGCCGTTCGTGGCCGGTATGGCCGTGGTGCAACAGCACCTTGAGTACGCCCTGTTCGTCGGGCACCAGAAGCGCAGCGGCCTGTACATCGACCAGTTGGCGTACCGCTACAATGATCCGGCGCGCCACATCAGTCGGATCGAGGCTACTGACCACCGCCGTCGAGGTTTCAAGCAGCGTTTGCAGTTCAGCCAGGCGCCGGACAATCGACCGGCGCAACTCGCGCAGTGAACGGGCCAGCGCCCCAACCTCATCATCGCGGCGCATCAGCGGCAAGGCAACTATGTCGGGCAACATGGCCTCGATCGGCATATGGCGATTATGGCGCGCAATCGCCCGCAGCGGCCGGATAACCCGCGCATGCAGCAGCAACCAGAAGAAGCAGAAACCGCCGGCGAAAAGCAGGGCCAGGCCGCTCAGCCAGCGGTTGAAATCGCTGATCGCGGCAAAAGCATCGGCTGAATGGCGTTGCACCACCACCGCCCAGCCGACAGCAAGAACCGGCTCGGCGCTGAACAGCCACATCCCGCCGTCGCGCCCGGCACTGAGCGACGTTGCCGGACGACCGGACAATGCATCGACGGCGCCCGACAATTCGGCCAGCAACGGCTGCAACAACCGGGCACGATCAGACGAGGCGATCAGCAACCCGTCGCCGTTCAAAACCTGAATCTCCAGCCGCTGATCCTGCGCGGCGACGATCGTCTGCAACGGCGCACTCAGCTCGTCGAGCAAAAGATTCGTGGCCACAACGCCGAGAAAACCGCCATCCTCAGCATATACCGGATGCCCAAGCACGGCCACTGGATTAAAGGTTGTCAGATCGACAACTCCGGCCTCGATCTGAAGCATGCCCGAGCGCAAGACACCCTGAAAGATCCGCTCTTCGGAATAATCGATCCCCTCGGTACGTGGACTACTCGGCACCGACACCCGCAACAGACCATCGGCATCGAGCCAATACACACTATCGATATCCTGACGGGCGGCTTTGAAAGCCCGAAAGACCTGCGCAATCACCACGGGATCGCCGCTGCGCAACTCATCGAGCAAAGCCAATTCTTCCAGGGCCGCCCGCGCATCGCTGATTTTGTTATCAAGTTCAAGCGCAATCGCCTGAGCCAATGCGAGATCGGCCGACTGCATCTGCGCCTGCAACTGTCCACGTACATAGAGCGTCGCCGCAGAGCCGGCGCCAAGCACTACGATCACAAAGATCAGATAGGCGCCAAGCAACGGCCCCAACAGGGACCGATGACGAATATGCGACGAAGCAGCACGCATAGCAGCGACTCCGCGAGTCAATGCACAATGCGAAATGCACAATGCAAGCCTGGTTTGGACGTGTGGTGCAAATTATACGTGTTTTAGACGAATCATGAAACACTGCCCCGTCGAGGCAGGGTGATACAGCCGAAAGACCTCTTACAAGCATTTGTTATGTCAAATTAAACCAACTACATGTTGCAGCGGCGCCCTCCTCCCATAGAACGAACGGCTCATACATCGGCCAGTTACCAAATTCCCGATTTTAGAATGCGAAGCGGCGACGCCTGAAGCATAGGCTTAGAGCGTGTCTAATATTCCAACGGTACCGGAAAGGATCGTGTTTCACCGAACGTTTATCGCGTTCTAACGCCACAAACCCCCTCGCTGATGTAGACTGATGATGATGAAGCCAACCAGTCAAACCAGAAGGGGGTGCCATGATGGTAGCACCGGCGGAGCCGGGTGTCCAATCGCCAGCCGAGTCGTACGAGACCGATCTGTCGCATGCTGAATGGGCCGTGATTCGTCCGCATCTCGACATCCGGGCCAAAACTGGGCCGGAGCGCACGGTTGACCTGCGGCGGGTGTTCGACGCCATCTGCTACAAACTGCGCACCGGGTGTCAGTGGCGCCTGCTGCCCAAGTGCTTTCCGAAGCGCTCGACGGTGAGGTATTACTTCCAGAAATGGACGAAATCGGGGGTCCTGATGCGCATCAACGACATCCTGCGCCGCCAGGTGCGCACCGCGGTCGAGGGGCGCGAACACGCCGAGGCGACGGCAGGCGTCATCGACACCCAAAGCGTGAAGAGTACCGAAGCCGGCGGACCTGAGCGCGGCTTTGATGGCGGCAAGTTGGTGTCAGGACGCAAGCGGAACCTGCTGGTCGACACCTTGGGGTTGTTGATTACGGCGGTCGTTCATGCGGCCAACGTCTATGATGGGGCGGGTGCTAAGCGTGTGTTTACGGCGACGGCGCAGCGGGGGATCCGGCTGCAGAAGGTCTGGGCCGACCAAACGTATCGCGGTGATCTCGCCGCCTGGATGGCCGAACGGCAGGTCGGTGATTTGGAGATTGTGGAGCGCTTGCCCGGACAACGAGGCTTTCAGGTGCAACCGCGCCGCTGGGTGGTCGAGCGCACCCACGCCTGGATGGGACGCAATCGGCAGTTGAGCAAAGAGTACGACCACAATCCCCGCTCCTCGGAAAGTTGGCTCTACCTGGCCTCCATCCGATTACTCACCCGCCGTTTGACCAAAGCTGCGTAAAGCGTGGAGGCGCTATGGTTCGAATATTAGACACGCTCTTAAGCCACAACCTACAAATTTGACAGCAGAAAGCACACTAATATATGACAATCTGTTTAGATAAACACTGGAAAAAACTCGCGGATCATTCTATAATTAGATCTACACACATCTCCATCGGCAATCTTAGCAGAGTACCATCATGAACCAAGAGCAAGAAATCCTCGAAGAAATTGAACATTGTAAGTCGTTGTTAGTAATTGCGAAACGGCATTTACGCATCGAACAGCGTAAAGCCGCCACATACGGACTAGACCTTCCTGCATACATTCAAATCAACATTGAAGATCGCACAAAAGAGATCACTGACAACGAAGCCAGGATCCAACAACTTCGCCATGATCTCCAGCGTCTCCAGGCACATTCCGGAAGGGCAAACCAACCACTTGACAATTATCTGCAACAGATAGCGCAGCGATATCGTTACTTAAGGCTGCCCCTGCTGAATTTGCGCGGACAATTTATTGCGCTTCCACTTGAACAGATACGTATCGATTTGCCACTGCGTCTTACCCTGGATCACAAGATACTGAAACTCGATGATATCTTCAGTGATGTGGAACATATTGAGTGGGTAGGACGTGAAATATTTACCAGCAGTATGCTGCATGATAAACAGCGCAGTATCGTGGATGCCGCTCAGCACGAACGGCTCTACAGCATAGGTGAACGATTAGATCAGGCGCCCCGCATGGTCATTGTTGGCGATCCGGGCTGCGGTAAAACAACCCTCCTCGCCTCAGTGGCATATCGTTACGCCGTGGAGGCGCTCCCCCCAAATCAACGCGCATCCTTTCCCAGCATTCCTGAGCAAGCTGACACCCTGCCGGATCGTCCGTGGGTACCAGTGGTTTTAACCTGCCGTGAACTACTTGATACGCGCTTTGATGTTGATCTGCAACATCTGATTACCTACCAGCTAGGCAACCAGCATTACAGCAACGAAGAAACAGGCCGGCTTAGTACGGTGCTCTGTAGTATGCTACAGAACGGTCAGGCAATTCTGCTTGTTGACGGGTTGGATGAAATTCCCGATGAGGAACAGCGACAACAGTTTGCATCGCTGTTGGCACGTTATGCCGAACGATGGTCGGATATGCCGATAATGGTCACTGCACGAGTGGCAGGGTTTCGTGTCGTTCGTGAGACGCTCAGTACATCATTTGATCACCTCAATGTGGCGCCACTCGGAGTGCAAGAAAAAGAACAATTTCTCCGAACACTCACAACCCACCTCTACAAAGGTGATCAACAGGCGATCATTCATGAGCTGAGGCCGCAAATTTGCTATAGTCGCCAGCTTGCCCGCCTGAGCGAAAATGTCTTTCTGCTCGCCCTGATTATCCAAATGCGTTTGCTTGGGGAGCAACTACCTACCCGTCGACCCGACATCTATCGCAAAGCCGTTGAACTCATGATCGAACGCCAGCGACGTGGTAAAGGGAGCAAGCTTACCATCAACGAGGTGCTGCCGCATTTGGAATATATTGCCTACAAAATGCGTGTTGCGGGTGAACAACGCTGGTCGGAGACGACAGTACTCGCCGCAGTTGAAGAATTGCGCGCCCAAGAACCGCACGAATCAGCCCTGCACCAACGCTCAGCACAAGAATGGCTTGATGCAGTCATTCATCGGCTTGGAATTCTTAATATCGCCGGCCCAGGTGAAATAGATGAGTACGGATACGAACGGCGAATCATCCAGTTCTTCCATCAGTCATTTCAAGAATACTTTGCGGCTGAGGCACTTCGCCATCGGCGGGGTATTCAGGATGGCGCCGGCATTCTAGAACTTTTACGTAGCAAGATACACAACATATCGATTACCCAACGGCGCATTGAGACGCTAGGGCTAGGACGCCATACTGAGCCTGTTGTTGCCGGAAATTGGCAGGAAGTCGTGCGATTCTGTATTGCCGAGTTAGGAACGCAGGAACGCACGCCAAGCGCCGATGATGCTATTCGTATGATTCTGCCAACAAGCCGCACCCTGCAAGATGAAGCACGGGCACTGACTGTTTTTGCGCTGCAATGCCTTGCAGAAGAACCATCTGTTCAAGCGGACACACTCTATGCTATTGCCGATGCAGTGACAGGGATTGTAACGGCAAGAGACGGCATGAGCCGCACACAACATACACTCCTGGATGAAGCGCTTTCTGCGGTTGTGCGTTCACGTTATGGCCAGGTCATTCAAGATCATCTGCTCCATGCATTTGTGTACTGGCGTGAGTCACGGCGTATGCATATTGGGCGCTTGCTAATGCTTGCCGTACAGTCAGACACCAGCTTAACACATGAAGAGATAAGCGATCTGGTGCTGCTGCGGCTCGCCAAGATCCGGAATGGCAACACCTTTGAACGGGTTCGAGCCGCACTTGATCTCTGCGAACTGTTTTATAGCCCCTACGCGACCAACGAAATAGCAACCCCAACGCGAGGAAACCTCGCCCTCCAACGAGAGATTGTCTCAACGCTCGTATCTGCGATCGAGGTCGATACGGCTTCCAATGGCGCAGTGTCGGCCGCCTGTATCTGGGCACTGGTCTGGTTTTCGAATACCAAATCAGCGACTCCACATCCCGCCTGTGACGTGGTGCTTGCAGAACGAGCGCGTTTGATGAATATCATTAGCAACCCAAATCTCGACGAAACATTCCGATCATACGTCGCCTTAATTTGCAGTCATGTTTCCGGCACGGTATCGCCCTATGCCCAGCACGATTATATTTATGAATATGCCGTCGTTGCTGATGGCGGTAAACCACAGGCCCAACTTCCCCAACCTCTATTCTCACCTATTTACAATGATATTCACCGAATTAGACACTTTTTAGAGAACACCACTTCTAGTGTGGTACAACAAACCTTGAGTATTGTCTTCGGACGACGCGGCGTCTTTCTGCCCACAATGATCGAACCGTTACGGCAACGATTTATGGATGACACGCTTATCCCTTCAGAACGGGATGAAGCGCTATTGTTTCTCACGCAATTGAAAAGCCCGGCAATCATTACATGGCTCATGGAGGAGGCCAACCGCCCGGAAGAAGAAGGCGACAAATATGGCATACCAAGTCGATGTATGTTTGGATTATTAGCCATCGGCGATATCGATGCCCTGACTGCGCAACTTCAACATCCGAGAACTGAACAAATGTATATTACCCCGTATGCATATGCGCTCGCAGGTATGGCTAATCCTCGCGGACTCAAAGTATTGCAAAGCTTGGCAAAGCACCGCGACAAAAAGGTACGATGGGCCGTAGATAAGGCAACCAAAGATCGAGCTAATTGGAAATCCTAATCGATTGAGTATCCGCTGCAACTACGCATTACCTTTTTCGCTCTTGTCAGCATAACCAGTTTGGCAACGCAACAACAGGAGATATTGTGAGAGGCAACACAATCGGCCCAACAGACAATAATTTCGTCAAGGTACTCTAGTCGATGTGAGACTCATCCGACCTCCGCAGTTAAGTACGCATCGCACAAGGCCTATTTGCACCAACAAGAATACAACCTCAGGAGAAATTGCATGCACATGCCCAATCCGCCAGTTCACGTTCTCAGCGCTCTTTTAGTACTAGCCCTAGATTGGTTGTGGACGATTCCGGAATTAGCCACTACATTTACCGTAATAGGCCCCATCGTACTAAGTATGATTCTAGCTGTTGTTGCTGCTACAGGTGTATTTTCGGTTCAAAAGTTTGTCGTTGGCGATAACCTGGGCGAGGCTTTTGCCAAAGCTTTTGTAATGGGAATTATCGCTGGTGTTCCTTACGCCGTTATCGGAACTGTCGTTAGCGGGCCGCTACTAGCTTGGGGTGGAATTAAGCAACTGACTGATTAACGCACAATATATTGGGCGACGAGCAGCAATGTACGAAACAGCCGCCGTGCAAGCCCAGTGCCTAATCTCCAACATTACTCAGGGGTTCCAGGTTGCCAGCGCAGTTCAAGCAACCTCGTTTGAATGACGGTTCAGATATACCACTTTAGAACGCAGGTCGCCAATTCTGCCTTTTGATTGGGGGCAATTACCGTTGCTGTACTGTTGGCGTTCCGACTGATCACTGGTTGGACGCCGTAAACAGCGATGAGGTGGCAGATCCGTCATCATACATTTTGCGGTTGGTTCCCAATGCGCGGGAAACCAACCGCAAATAACGACCGAAGTATGTTACCAAGGACGCAACGCCTGCGTCCTTTGTGATTCACAATAAGGTGTCGGCAAGCAGTACGATGTGTTGCATGTCTGGAGCGAACGGGCGCACGACGTGCGTGGCGGGCCGCTGCCGTCCGGGTCACTTCCTGCCGGAAGAAGCCCCCGAAGAGACGTACCGCGAATTGCGAGCGTTTTTTGCTGAAGGAACACAGCAATAAATCAACTTTCGCAATAGCAATTCGTTCATT
>JAAUQO010000076.1 GCA_012032775.1 Oscillochloris sp.
GGCTGGCGCGACGGCCGGATCGCCGAGCCCTGGCGCGGGCAATCTCGGTGGTTGAACGCGGCGGCCCTGCTGCACGCAACCTGATCGCCGCCGCCTACCCGTATGCCGGTGATGCCCACATTGTCGGGATCACCGGCCCGCCGGCGCCGGAAAATCCACCCTGGTTACCATCCTGGCCCAGGAGTGGCGCGCCCGCGGTTGCAAAGTCGGGATCGTCGCCGTGGATCCGACATCGCCCTTCACCGGCGGCGCCGTGTTGGCGACCGGATTCGCATGCAGGCTCTTGGCGGCGACCCCGATACTTTTATCCGCAGTATGGCCAGTCGCGGCCGATTGGGCGGTTTGTCACGGGCAACCGCCGACGCCGTCAATCTGATCGCCGCAGCCGGCTTCGAGATCGTGTTGATCGAGACGGTCGGCGCCGGCCAGGGCGAGGTTGACATTGCCGATGCCGCCCAGACCACGATTGTGGTTGAGGTGCCGGGCATGGGCGACGATGTGCAAAGTATTAAGGCCGGTGTCCTTGAGATCGCCGACCTGTTTGTGGTGAACAAGGCCGACCGCGACGGAGCGGATAATACGGTGCGCCAATTGCGCCAGATGCTGCATATGGGCGCCGCCGATCCCGATGGCTGGGATGTGCCGGTGATCAAGGCCGTCGCAACGACCGGCTCGGGCTGTACCGAGGTTGTCGATACGGTCACCAGGCACGGGCAGTATCTGCAAACCGCCAGGCAGGCCGAACGCCGGGCGCGGGTCGCCGCCGAACGCGATCTCCGCGCGGCCGTTCACGAACTGGCCCTCGAACGACTGCACGGATCGGCCTGGGATGCCATGCTGGATCGCATCGTGGCCCGCGATCTCGATCCCTATCAGGCCGCTGCCGACCTGCTCGACGGCCGTATGAGTCGCTGATAATGATGTCTTTTCGTGCCCGCCTGACCCTGGCGTATATCGGTTTCTTCGCCCTGGCCCTGCTGCTCCTCGGCTACGGCGTCCACTTCGCAGTGCGCGCGCGCTGTACGACGACGTGCAGCAGGATCTCTGGGCGGCCACCAACCAGATCCGCACCATTTATAGCGCCGGCGGCCTTGAACCGGTGCGTTTACCCTCGGGCGAATTGCGGGTTTATCTGCGTGGCGAGTTTATCCAGATCTTCAATAATGCCAATATCGGCGCCCAGGTCTTCGGCGAAACCGGCACACTGCTCGACAGTACGCCCAATCTCGCCGGACGCACCCTGAATCTGCCTGAAGGCGCCACCGATCTCGGTCGCGCCGATAATGATATCGGGTTGGTGAAGACGCGCGAGATCGACGGCACAGAGATCATTTCGCTGGTGACCCCAATGGTGCTCAGGAACGGCGAGGTGGTCGGATTCTTGCAGGTGTCGCGGCCCTTGCGTGATGTGCAGGAGACGTTGAGCACGCTCACCGGGATTTTGATCGGCGGCGGCGCGATCGCCTTGCTGTTGACCGCCGCCGGAGTTGCGCTTATGGCCCGTCGGGCGATGCTGCCGCTGGACCGGATTGCGAAAACCGCCCAGGGAATCGTCCGCGCCGAGGACTTGCGCCAACGGGTGCCGGAACCACGCCACCAGGATGAGTTGTACAGCCTGACAGTGACGATCAACGATCTGCTGGCCCGCGTCGAAGCACTCTTCAATACCCAACGGCGCTTTCTGGCCGATGTCAGCCACGAGTTGCGCACTCCCCTGGCGGCGATGCAAGGCAACCTGGAGGTGCTGACGCGCGCAGGCTGTGATAATCGCGAGTTGCTCGACGAAGCCCTGGGTGATATGCGGCGCGAAACATCACGCCTGATTCGCATGGTCAACGATCTGTTGTTGCTGGCGCAGACCGATGCCCGGCTGCAATTGCGCATGGAGCCGGTTGAGCTCGACACATTGCTGCTGGAAGTGTTCCGCGAGTTGCGCCCGCTGGCCGGGAACGTCAGCTTGCGGATCGGCGCCGAAGATCAGATTCAGGTAACCGGCGACCGCGACCGGCTCAAGCAGGCGATGCTGAACCTCGGGGTGAACGCCTTGCAGTATACGCCGGCCGGCGGTACGGTAACCCTGGGACTGGAGCAACGCGACGGGTATGCCTGCCTGAGTGTCGCCGACACCGGCGAGGGGATCGCCGAGTCCGACCGCGAACACATCTTCGACCGCTTCTACCGCGCTGATCGATCGCGCTCACGCCATCGCGGCGGCGCCGGACTGGGCTTGTCGATCGTCAAATGGGTCGCTGAAGCGCACCAGGGCCACGCCACTGTGGCCAGCGAGATCGGGCGCGGCAGCACCTTCGCGATCTGGTTGCCGCTGATGCAACCCCGCCCGATCACCGCCCCACTTGAACCGGTAAGCATCCCCGAACGCACAACGGTATAACCCTACGCCGTCGTTACATGAGCACGGAACAGCAATCGGGGGGTTGCAAAACCGATGCGCGAAAGGTGCTACAATAAGGCCGCGCCCCTTGTATTCTCCTGGTGCAAATTCTCCATATAGAATGCAGAATGCAGAATTGCTTCAATGCATTCCAATGCGATAGAGCCATATCGTCGCTTTATTGCTGCTGATGGGAACTGTACTAAGCATGATGCAGATTATCGATGCGGATACTCACGATCAGCGATGAGATCGTGCCGGCGATCTATAGCCTCAATGTCAAGCACCGCTTCGACGGTATCGATCTGGTGTTGAGTTGCGGCGATCTACCTATTTATTATGTCGAGTTTGTGGTAACCATGCTCGGCGCTCCGACCTTTTACGTTTGGGGCAACCACGACGGCCCCGAAACTCAGCCCGACGGCAGCCAGGTGCATGAAGTGCGTGGCGCCTACAACCTTGAGGGCCGGGTAACCGAGCATAACGGCATGTTGATCGGTGGACTCGGCGGTTGCCTGCGTTATAAACCGGACGGCGCCAACATGTACACCGACGCCGAAATGATGCGCCGGGTGTACGGATTAGTGCCGCAGTTGATGCTCAATAAGTTGCGCTATGGTCGCTACCTCGATGTGCTGATCACCCATGCGCCGCCACTCGGCATCCACAACGGCCCCGATTATCCGCATCGCGGCTTCCGTGCCTTTCTCTGGCTCATGGAACGCTTTCGCCCCCGTTACCTCATCCACGGCCACATTCACCTCTCATACGGCTACGATAGCGGCACCGAGAGTGTGTACCAGGACACGCAGGTGATTAACACCGCCGGTTATCGGTTGCTTGAGATACCGCCGGCAAGCGGGGAATAATTCCTCACGCTGCCTGGATGCCTGAGGCCTGAAGGCGGCGCGCGGCGCACCGGTTCGCGATATTCCCCACCTGCGGATCGAAAAAATTCCTCCTTTCTGGTATAGAAGTTGATACTGTTAACCTGGAAGCTGTTATGCTATAATTAACATTGGCTTAACACAAATATAATCTTCCGGGGCACTTCGCGCGGTTGCAGGCAGCCGTTTGAGGTTGCTCCGGATTTATGTTTTAATGCTCTTTTCTGCCTGCCGAGAACATAGAAGACCATGATTACGCGTAAGCTGGCCGATATCAGCGGCCCCTTTTTTGATCCTACCAGGCCGTTTCGAAACTGGTCGGCTTTTCCGTTTTCGCAGATCGATCAAGCCAAAGCGCCGTATGTCGATCAGGCCCAACTTACCTGGGGCGTCGCCCGTGCGCGCACGCATCTGCGCGATCTACACCGCCAGGGCTATACCGGGATCGTGATCGATAATCTGGCCCACCTGACGACATTTTCCAGCGCGGCGGAGCCGATCTATCGCGCCGCCAGCCCGTCGCTGCTGCGTGCCAAGGCCTACCGGGCCGCATTTCGCCCACTGTTTGAAGATGCGGCGGAACTTGGCATGGAAGTATTCGTTACCACCGATATGCAGTGGAGTACGCCGGAGTTGCGGGCGGCGCTCGGCGGCATAACGCCCAACAACCCGAAGTTGCGCTATCTGAATCGGCTGGCCTTCAGCGAGTTGCTGCGTGATTTCCCGCAGGTGAGCGGTTTAATGATGCGCATCGGCGAGGCCGGCGGCGCCCATGATGAGCCGACCGGTTATACCGGCCATATGATCTACACATCCACCGAGGAGTTGCGTGACCTGATTGCAGATCTATTGCCGATCGCCGAGCAGGCCAAGCGGCTGCTGATTGTGCGTACCTGGAGCGTCGGGATTGGGCCGCTGGGCGATCTGGTTTGCTCGCCGCAACGCTACAGCGAGGTATTTGGGAATCTGCGCTCGCCCCATTTGTTAACCTCGATCAAGCATGTGCCGGCCGATTTCTTTCGTCTGCTGCCGGACAATCCGACATTGGGTTTACCCGGCCCGCGCCAGATCATCGAGTTTCAAAACCGGCGCGAGTACGAACTGTTCGGCCTGGCGCCAAGTTCAACCGCTGCCTTGCATGGCGCGGCGCTGCGGCGCGCTGCCGCCGATTCGCAATGCGCCGGGATCTGGGCCTGGAACAGCACCGGTGGTTGGGGGGGAGGGCAGGCCAGCCTGGGAACAAATGGCTGGAGCCTGTGGACCGAATTGACCAGTGCGCTCACTGCGGCGCAGGCGGCGCAGCCGCACCTCGACACCGACGCCTTTGTCCGTTCGTGGCTGAACATGCGCCTGAGCGATTGCCCACCGGCGTTCATCGATGCGGTTGCGGCGCTATACCAGGATTCGGCGCAACTTTTTGAGCGGGGGTGGTACAGCGGCCGGCTGCCGAACGCGCTGCCGCGCCTGGGTGGGATCGTGCTCACACCGCTGCTCTGGGTCTGGTGGATGCGCCCAACCACAGCCCCGCTGATCTGGGCCTACCTGGCCGACGCCGCCGGCTCGCTCGGCACATTACTCGACACCTCGTTGGCGGCGCGGGATCGGGCGGCGCAACACGCAATGCAACTGGCGGCGCTTGCGCCGGCCGGCAATGGCGACGCCGCTTTTCTCGTCACCAGTGCACACTACCTCGCCGATGCATTAGCTCTGGCCTATGCACTGCGAGCGGTGCTGTTGCCACTGACATTCGCCGGCGACGGCGATGTCGATCCGGAGGCGGTGGCGCGCTTACGCACAGCGGTGGCGCAGCATCAGGCCACCTGGGGCGCGCGAAGTGATTTCCCGGCCCTTGAATTGAGCGAGGTCAGGCAGTTGCTGGATCGGCTGGAACGTAACGCAGGACGGGTGAAATTCCGCCTGACCGCTGCCGGCCGCTTGGTCGAACTGCTGCGCCACAATCGCCACATCGGCATCGCCGGGGTTGTCGGCGTTGCGGCATTGACCCTCGGCTTGCTGGCGCGCTCGCCGGCCCGACTGAGTTTCGCCGGCTTACTCGCCGGGATCATGCTTACGCCGCCGATCCGCCGGCGGGCGCTACGCTCGGCATTGCCCTGGATCGGGCGGGAATTGGAATTGCTGCCGTCGATCTTCTTCGAAGCCGGGCCGTCGTTGGGCGAGTGGGCGCGGTAGGGATCAATGCAGGATGCCAACAGCGGTAGAGTATTTGTGTTGTGATGCGGCGCAGCTTCGCTGCGCCGCATTACAACACAGAATCCTTACGGGCCGGCGGCCCGAAACGCCCACAAATCCGATTACGCTACCGACGTTCTAGGGCGCGATCATGGCTCAGCCGTTGCGCCGCAGACTGAACAGGGCGCAGCGGCAACAACCGCAACCCAGAGTTCGCAGGATTGGCAGCGGCGGGCCAGGATCAATGGTGCATCGATGTGTGCGGGCAATTCCGGCTCGCCCAGGGCACGGCGCAGTTCGGCATGATTGGCGGCGCCAAGCAGCACCGCTCGTTCCACTCGCTCGCCGGCAAACTCAAGATCGAGCAGCATCCCGGCGCTGATATGATGGCGCTCGCCAACATTAAGCAGCGCCGCATCATCGATCGTCAGCGTCTGCTCCTCCGCATCTTCCATACGCCAGGGAGCGCCGCTGAGCGTGACGGTATCGCCGCCGAAGAACCCGCCGAAGTTGTGAACCTCGCTAATCAGAAAGTGCATTACGGCTCCAATGCAACATGCAACTTGCCTGGCAGGGTGAACCACGAAGGACACGCAGCGCAAAAGGGTTACGATAAACGTGTCATCTTGTTACCGCGCCGCGCTGTCACGCAGCATTCATCCTCGGCCGCTATACTACCATGTATGAAAGCATTTATTCTTGCCGCCGGAGCCGGCACACGCCTGCGCCCACTTACCGACACCTGTCCGAAACCGATGTTGCCGATCGCCGGTCGGCCGTTGCTGGCGCACACCTTAGGCTGGTTGCGGCGCTACGGCGTGCGCGAGGCGGCACTCAATCTACACCACTTGCCCGATGTGGTGCGCGCTGGATTGGGCGACGGTTCGCGCTTTGAGATGAACTTGTGTTACTCATACGAAGCGGAATTGTTGGGCACGGCAGGCGCTGCGCGCCGGATTCAGGAGCTGTATCGCAACTTTTTCGATCAGACATTTGTGGTGATCTACGGCGATTTGCTGCTCGATCTGGATCTAGACGATCTGCTGGCCTTCCATCGCACGCGCAAAAGCCTGATGACCCTGGCGCTCAAACGCACCGATACGCCGCACTCGCAGGGGATGATCGCCGTGGATACCGACGGGCGGGTGACTGAGTTTGTGGAGAAGCCGCAAACATGGGCCGGCGGCGACACCGCCAATGCCGGAGTCTACATCTGCGAGCCGGCGCTGCTGAATGCGATTCCGCCGGGTATGAGCGACTTCGGCCACGATATTATCCCGGCGTTGTTGCGCAACGGGGCGGCGGTGTTCGGCAAGCCGCTCAAGGGCTACTTACTCGACATCGGCACCCCGGCCGCATACGAACAGGCGCAGATCGACGCGGCTCAGGCGCCGTAGAGACACAAAATCCTCTACGCCCGCACAAACAGTTTGTCGATCGCATCGGCAAGTTGACGCAGGTTGCGCACCTCGTGGAGGGCGTCGCACATCGGAGAATACTCAAAAATATCGCTGCTGAGTGAGCCGGGATCGTACATACCCCACATATGCTGGGGTTCCGGATTGAACCAGATTACGCGGCGGGCGCGGCGGCGAATCTGATCGAACGCAGCCACATTTGGGTCGTTCTCGTTGTTGCGCGCATCGCCGAGAAAGATCACCGTTGTGCGATGATCGATGATGCCGAGATGATCGCGCACGAACTCGCCCAACGCAGTACCGAGATCGGTGCTATAGCTGCGGGTGGGCCGAATATGCTCCATGATCTGGGCGATCGCTGATCGGGACGCAATTCGGCGAAGTAGATGCTCATATCGTGCAGTTTATCGATAAAGGCGAATGAGCGCGTGCGGCTGATCTGATCGTGCAGGGCGTAGAGCATCAACAGCATAAAAGTCATCACATGCTGGGTACTGACGCTGCGGTCGCAGAACACCACCAGTTTCGGCTTCTGGTGACGGGTACGATGGCGCACTTGCATCGGCACGCCGCCGAAGCGCTGGTTGGCGCGGATTGTCGCCTTGGCGTCGAGCGTGCCGGTTTTGCCGCGCCGCTGACGGAGCGCCAGGCGCGTACGTAGGCGCGCCGCCAACCGATCGACAACTTTCCGCAGATCTTTGGCGTCGGCGTCGTTAATCTGCTCGAACGGCCGGTCGAGCAACTCGCTTTCTGCGCGCGAACGCGGCTGATTCTGGCCCTCGCCGCGGGCCTGTTCGGCCATCTGCTGCGCCATCTGCTCGCCGATCTGCTGCGCCAGAGCCTGCTGATTCTCGCGGGCGGCCTGCTCGATCGCCTGCAACGCCTCTTCGGACATGCCCTGCTCGCGCAGTTGCTCCAGGAGTTCACGCAGCGCCTTGTTCAATTGATTGAACTGCATCTCGCGCATGGCCTGGCGGGTCATCCACTCACGGTAGCGCTGATCGGACATCTGCGGCGGGCCGAGTTCAGCCAGCATGGCACGGATCTGCTGATTCGACATGGGCTGGCCGGTCATCATCGAGCGAAAGAGTTGCGCCAATTGTTGCGGCGTCATCTGGGCGAGCATGCGCTGCAACTGCTCCATGAGTTGGCGCTGTTCTTCCTCGCTGAGTTGACCGCCGCCGGCCTGCTGCATGGGCGGCGGGGCGTCGTTGCTGAAGTAGCGCGGAAAGAGCTCACGGAAGGTTTCGATATCGCCGCGATCCTTGATCAGCGCAGCCTGAAGGGCCATCTGAAACAAATTGCGGTCGCTGATGCCGGCCAGTTCGATCGCACGGAGTGCGTCGGCGCTCTCGGCGACACTGACCCGCACCCCGGCGGCACGTAAGCCGGCGATAAATTCGGTGACTCGTCGATCCATAGATTGCCCTTTAGAACTGAGAACCAAGAACCGGGATCGGAGATCTGGGAGCCAAGGAACTATGCACTGGAGATCCAGGAACCGAGGAGTTACAACAACGGTTAATCGTCAACAAATGTTGGTTCCAGTTCTGATCGCTCAGTGCCAATTTCTGGGTTCTAGCTTCTAGGTTCTGGGTTCTCAGGTTCCGATTGTCTATCCAGTCTTCGGCTGAACCTAATTATTCCACTCGTTGCCGTGCCAGCGATCGTCGGGATCGTCGCGCCTGGGGCGTTGGCGGCGTTCACCGCGCTCGGGCCGGTTGGGGCCGGAACCACCCTGCAAGGCGCGCCGGGCACGGTTCAGATCGCTCTCGTACTTGAGCAACACACTCAGCGTATTATCAAGCGTCTCCTTGTCGAGTTGCTTGGCGTTTAACTCAACCAGGGCGCGGGCCCAATCAAGCGTTTCGCTGACACTGGGGTGCTTCTTAAGGTCGAGATCACGCAGGCGCTGCACCAACTCAACCGCCTGGCGGGCCAGACGCGGGGCCAGGCCGGGCACCTTCAGTTGCACCACGCGCAACTCACCCTCCAGATCGGGGTAATCGATATGAATGTAGAGACAGCGGCGCTTGAGCGCCTCGGAAAGCTCACGGGTATTGTTGGATGTAAGCAGCACCATCGGCACATGCTTAGCCTTCAGGGTGCCTAACTCCGGCACACTAACCTGGAAATCGGAGAGGATTTCGAGCAAGAACGCCTCGAACTCGGCGTCGGCGCGATCGATCTCATCGATCAACAACACCACCGGCTTATCGCTGGTGATCGCCCGCAACAGCGGCCGCGGCAACAGGAAGCGCTCGGAAAAGAAGACATCCTCTTCGTTGGAGAGCCGGTCGGCGGCTTCACGTAGTGATTGGGCATCGCCAAGCAGATCACTCAGCTTCTCGCGCAGCAACTGCGTATAAAGCAACTGCTTGGCATATTCCCACTCATAAAGTGCCTTTGTCTCATCAAGCCCTTCGTAACATTGCAGCCGGATCAACTCGCGGTCATTGGCGCCGGCCCAGGCCTTGGCCAATTCGGTTTTGCCGACGCCGGCCGGGCCTTCGGCGAGCAAGGGCTTGCCGAGTCTATCGGCGAGAAACATCGACGTACAGATCTCATCGGAGGCAATATACTGCTGCGTGCTGAGAATATTTCGCACATCGCCGATCGATGTAAGCATATCGAGTATCACCTTTCTTCGTTGCTCAAGATGTGCATGCAAAGCCGGGCCGGGCGGCCAATTGCGGGGATTTGAGGAAGATACGTGGGAGATGTAGGTAGTATAGCACGCTCTGCTTCGCTTTGCCGAAGTTGAGACCCGGTAAAATGGGTGGTATAGTGGTCAACTATGAGCACTCCGTACTACCCGGTGATACTGTTCGATCTCGACGGCACATTGACCGATCCTTACGCGGGGATCGCAGCAAGTTTTTTGTATACGCTGGAACAGTTGGAACTGCCGAGGCCCGACGAGGACACGTTACGGGCCTGGATTGGTCCGCCGCTCCATGCGACCTTCAAGCGCCTGTTGGGCGATGACGCGGCAGCAGATCAGGCGGTCGCAATGTATAGATCGCGCTACGAACCGATCGGCGCCTTTGAGAATCGTGTGTACCAAGGCATTCCGGAGTTGTTGACCGATCTGCGTAAAGCCGGCTGTCGCTTAGCGGTAACCACCAGCAAATTAGAAGACAGCGCGCGCATGATCTTGCAGCACTTTCAATTGGCGCCGTATTTTGAACTCCTGGTGGGGGCCAGTCGCGACGGCAAGCTGAGTGCAAAGGCCGACATTATCCACATCGCGATCAAGGAATTGGGCCTGAGCCGGCAGATGGTGGTGATGGTGGGCGATCGCGAACATGATGTGATCGGGGCGCGCACCCATAACATCCCTTGCATCGGTGTGGCCTACGGCTATGGCGGCGCTGCCGAGTTGCACGACGCCGGCGCAGTGGCGGTGGCGGAGAGCGTGGCGGATTTGCGGAAATTGTTGCTTGATGCGTGAAAGTTGATGGCTTCGCCGGATACACATGCAGGCGCTTGGCTGAAATAACGGCGATCGATCCATGCTCATCGGGCGTTCCACGGTGCGGTGGTGGCGGATTTCGCATTGCTCGCGATCGATCCATGCCCGTTGGGCGGAGCCTGCACGCGTAGTCGTCACCTCGGTACGAGTTTTCGCGTGATGCCTGTTCCGCCCCTATGGTGCGGTGTATGGCAATTTGCATTTCGTATTGATCCTATGGCACTACCAACACTGACTGATTATCCCGAACGCTATGATTTTCACTTCTGCCCGCGTTGCGGCACGCCGCTGGCAACGGTGCTGTTGCATGGCATGGATCGGCGGCGTTGTCCGGCCTGCCGCTGGGTTCATTTTGCGCTGCCGAATGTTGCCGCAACAGTGGTGATCCCGTATCAGGGCGGGATTGTGCTGGTGCAACGTGATATTGAACCGGATCTCGGGATCTGGCATTTGCCGATCGGCCACGCGGAGTACGGCGAAGATCCGGCCGATACGGCGTTGCGCGAAGGCGAAGAAGAGACCGGGCTGAAACTGGCGCAACCGCGCTTTCTGGGGTACACGCACGGGCCATCGTATGGCGATCCGCGCCTGTTCTATCTCGTCTTCGGCTTCAGCGCCCATGTCGTCGGCGGTGCGTTGACCGGCAGCGATGAGGGTCGTAATGTGCGGGTGGCGCCGCTGGATCAGATGGAACCGTTGAAGTGGACCAGTCAGCAGGCAGCGGTTGAGGCCTTTCGCGACCTGACAAGGTGACCGGGTGAAGGGTGATCGGGTGACTCTTCGCTGGTCGGGAAATCCCGGCCCTCGTTCATCTATTCGCCGTACCATCACCGTATCACCGTATCACCGTATCACCAATCATGGCAATCCTCACAATTCAGGACATCCACAAAGCCTATGACGACACGCCGGTGCTGCGCGGCGTAAACCTGGAGGTGCAGGCCGGTGGTGTGACGGCGCTGCTCGGCCCGTCGGGCTGCGGTAAAACGACGTTGCTGCGGTTGGTGGCTGGATTGGAGCAAGCCGATCGCGGCAGTATCAGCTTCGAGGGTAAGTCGCTCGCCGGCGTGCCGCCGCACGAACGCGGTTTTGGGCTGATGTTTCAGGAGTACGCACTCTTTCCGCACCTGGATGTAGCGGCGAATGTGGCCTTCGGGCTGCGGGCCAGGAAATGGGATCGCCGTACGATCATCGAGCGGGTCGGCAATATGCTTGATCTTGTCGGGATGCGCGCCTATGGCCGGCGACGGGTGTACGATCTGTCGGGTGGTGAGCGGCAGCGCGTAGCTCTGGCCCGCGCCCTGGCGCCCGGCCCGCGCCTGCTGATGCTCGATGAGCCGCTCGCAGCCCTCGACCGCGAATTGCGTGAGCGTTTGCAGGATGAGTTGCGGGCGATTCTGCGACAGGTGCAGATCACGGCGCTGTATGTCACGCACGACCAGCTTGAGGCATTCGCACTGGCGGATCAGGTGGTGCTGCTGCGGGCCGGCCTGATCGTGCAAACCGGAGCGCCGACAGTATTGTATCGCCGGCCCGCCGATCTCTGGGCAGCACGTTTTCTGGGCATGCGCAATACCGTCGCCGGCGTGTATCGCGGCGCAGGAATGGTTGAGACGGGCCTGGGAATGTTGCGCGGCACGGTTGTGCAAGAACCGCCGATCGATACAGCGGCGCAGGTTGTTATTGCGCCCGACGCCGGAGTAACCGGCGCCAATATCAACCGGGTTGTTGTCGGGCTGGAGAACCCGCTGTTCCTGGGCCGCCTGACCCGTTATCGTGCGCGCCACGCGAACGGTATAAGCCTGGATCTGGAACTGGAGGCTCCGGCGGAGCAACTCGGCGCCACTGCCGAAATCGCTCTGCAACCGGAGCGCGTGTTGATCTACGCCGCCGCGGAATCCTCGCGGTAGGCCAACAATACTACGCCAAGCTCGTGCTCCAGATCCTGAAGTTCGCGCACTTGTGCTGCGGTTAATTCCGCATATGGCGTCTTGGGACGATAGGCAACGATCGGCGTGCCGATCTGGGCTTCCAGCTTACGTATCTGCTCAAGATCCTTTGCATCAAGCTCCGCAACCCGCAATGCACTATCCGGCATGATGTTCTTCCTCCATAACCGAATGGTATCGGTACTAGTGATGAACGGTACCAATAGGGGATCCAATGTTTTATTATACCCCCGATCTGGGCCGGATCTCCAGTAAAAAGAGGTATTTTCGGCAAAGGCTTTATTGCCGAACCCGCCGGAACGGGAACATCAAACCCAATTCCCTGGGGCCGCTATTTCGCAGCGAAGGCCGACGCATGCTCGGTGATCCACTCACGCATCGTGCGCATCGATACTGGTAACAACTGCAAAACCGGCTGCATATCGACCGCCAGGGGCGGCGGCTCGTCAAGGTTCCAGAGCGGGCCATAGACCGCGACTGCACCGGCACCGGCACCAGGCCCGAAGGCTTGATCAAGAATCGCACCAAATTCTTCCGGTGGTATGCCGCGATAACGGCCGAGGAGAGCCATGCGATCCGCATCGCAGGCGGGGTTGCATACGGCACCTCGTCGCCGCTCTGAACTGCCGGGGCCGTCCAGGGACCAAGCAGATTCTCAAGGTTGAGTACTCGCTGACTGAACTCGGCAAGAGCCTTGAGCCGATTATGTTGGCGATGCTGGACTGGGGTGAGGCATACCAACGAGCCAACCCGGCTCCGTCGCAAGCGCAGACGTGAGGCACGGGCGCAGCACTTAGAGCAGGGAACCGCTTGAGCCTGATCGAGGAGCGCATACCTGATTGACGAGCCGCGCGGCAGCGCATTCAGGCATCACGCATCAGGCATCTTGCTGGAGCGCCAGCGCAAGATTGGCGTCTGGCACTGGTCTCAGGCGTGCGGCAAACTCGCGGCAACCCGCGCCAACTCGGCCGGCTCAAGTCGCCCGCTCACCAACCAGCAGGTATCGGGGCCTGCCCGTAACGCCAGCAGCGGCAGGCGCTCGCGACTGACGGCGCTCCAGGCGCCTGCGGTGAAAGCTGCCGCCCGCCCGTCGAGGTCGAGCGGCTTCGAGGTTCGGCGCCGCGCCTTCATCGGTATTCCAGACCAGGTGCAGTGTTTCGCCGGGCGGCAACAACACTTCGATCCAGGTAACCTGAAAGCGCTCCTGAGCATCAACGGCGCAGTAACCCTGGCCCAGGCGGCGCAATGCCAGACCGGGCGGCAGGTAGGCCGGCAACGGATGCGGCCCGGCCTCCAGGATCTCGGGGGCCGGCATCGCACCCGGTACGAACATCGCCTCCTCGCCGCGCACCGCCACCTGCGCCACCCGCAATCCAGGCACATCAAGCAGCGCCAGTAGTTCAAGCGAATCGCCGCTCTGTGCTTCCTGACGCCGTAGATCTTCATTTGCCCGACGTGTCAACTCCTGGGCAAACGCCTGCGCTTCAGCCAGCGGCGCCACATCCCAGCGGATACGCTCCTCATCGCTGGTGGTTGGATCAACTTCGTGCAGCAGGTACTCAGCGCCATGCATGCGATACTGGGTGCCGAATTTTTGCGGCAAACCCTGGTGCATCAGCCAGCGATCATAGGCGGCGGCGGCCAACCAGCGCGCCGGCGGGCCGTGGCCGCGATCGACCGCCTGCAGGGCGAGTTCGTGGGCCTGCCAGTAATGCTCCAGCCGATCGCCATGTTGAAAAATAAAGGCGGCATGCAAGCAATCTGCGGCGCTACGCACGGCGCCACCCGAAAGCATGGCCTCGACGCGCACCCGGCGAGTTTGATCACGGGCCCAGATCTCGGGATGTACGGGGCCGCGCCGATCAGCCTGATCTTGCTCGTAGATATGCTGTAGCTCCGGATTTGACTCCAAAAAAACCTCCAGATTAGCGTGTATCGGTTAATTCATCCTCGCCAAGCCGGCGGGTGGCGTATGTCAATTCACGGGCGCCGATGCCGGTATCCCGGCCGGTAGTGCTAAGAGCGGCGGCTTCAGCCAGGGCGGCATCAGCCATCGCCGGCTCACCAAGATCGCGCAAGCGCACCGCAAGCGCACGTAAGGCAACGGCGGCGGCGGCAGGATCACTGCGGGCGACAGCCGTAGCGGCCCGCTGTTGCAGATGCGCGACGGCGGCTCGGGCGGCGGCGGCAAGGATCGTCGGCGCAGGTGGCGATGCATCGGCGCGATAATGACCGACGAGGTCGGCGCGTGCCTCATTCGCGCCACTCTGAGCCACGATCTCGGCCAGGCGGATACGCGCACCGCCGGGCACCGGACGCGGCGGCACCGGCGGCGCCAGCAGTTCCAACAACACCTGAACGTCATCGCCGCGCCCGAGATCGCCAAGGCGGAACGTGGGACGGCGGGGATCGGCGCCAACTGCCTCCAGTGGTGCCAGGGCCGGCCGCAAGCGGGTGGCTCGCCGCAGCGTCACGCCCTGCGGCAAACGCAACTCCACCGTCAACGCACGGGCAACCACACCCCTGGCTGCGTCAAGTTCGGCGGCAACCGCAGCCGGGATCTGGTCGGGGCGGCGCAAAAAACTGGCCCGACCGCCGGTAATATCGGCCAGACGGGTGGCCAGATCGAGTTGAAACTCACTGCCCAGGCCGAAGGTACTCACCGCAACCCCCAGTTCGGCGGCGGTGCGGGCAAGATCCAGGCAGGCGTCGGCATCACGCACAAAGCCGTCGGTGATCAGGACAATCCGCCGCAATACATCGGCATTGCCGCTTTGAAATTCGGCCAGCGCCGACTGCAAGCCCGGTGCGAGGTTCGTCAGATCGCCCAGACGTAATGCCGGCAAACGTGCGATTCCCGCCACCAATGCGGCCCGGTTGCCGCCCCCGGCGGATACCAATGTGAAAGCCTCTTCGGCACAGGCGATCAACACCAGCCGATCGGCGCGATCCAGCCGCTCGATCATGCTGTGCAAGGCGCGGGCTGTATGATCGAGTGCACTCGGCGCGGCGGCCCGTACATCCTCCGGCACCGGCCCGGCCAATTGCCAGACCGGCACACCATCGACCAGCACCTCTTGCACATCGCCGGAGCGGGCCAATGCGCGGAACTGTTCATCGCTCACGATCGGTATCCGCATCGAGCGACTGGCGTCGGCCACCACCGCCCAATGCACCGGCGCACCACCACCACCGCTGTCGGCAGCGATCCGGAGCAGCGCATAGGTTAGTTGCGACTCAGCCTGCGGCAGCAAACCGGTAGCAGGCGGCGAGATGGAGAGGAGTAGGCTCATAGGATATTAGACTATAGGATACAGAATACAGCCGGGCAGTAACACCCGATCAGCATTTCGGGATGCCGGCGCACCACGGCTCACGGCGCACACTCAGGCCGTGCGATCATTGTACCATTCGGCAGCCGGCAACAAAAAAGTGATTGGCGACGTTGCAGTATTGCTGCAATCGTAACCAACCACAATGGGTCGTTTGCCGAATGATCCGATGCGGGCGAAGCGGAGCTATGGGCAGGCGTTCGTAAGCACCGGACGGCCGCTGAAGGTTACTTCGAGGGTGGTACCGTCGCGGAAAAATGTTACCCGGCGGGTACGAGTGATAGCGCGCAGACCGTCTTCACCTGCAACTGCCACACAACCATCGACATAGGTCTCTTCGAAGCTATCGGCAATACCGCCGTGCAACAGGCTGATCAGGCGCTCTTGCGGAATAGCCAGACGCACAGGCACAAAGATTCCAAGCCCGCCAAGCGCCAGTGTGCCGGAGATAAGCAGCAGCAACATAAACATGAAGCCTGCCCCACCCATGCGGCGCTTCTTTGGACGTGCCGTTGTTGATCCAGCCGGCGCTTGCTTGGTCGTTACCATCTTTCCCTCTTTATCTCGCGCCTGCATAAACGTCATCTCAGCAGCAATTCACGCGGCGACATCAGGCACCCCTTTAGGGTATTGTAACCTTCAGCGGCCGGCGATCCATAACCAGAAGGTCCCCTGCAAAATGATCAACTACTACGCCGCTTCGGAAGGTTCTACGTCAATCAGGGCGGCGCCACCGGCCACACCGGCGCCCTGGGCATAGGGAAGTTTGCGCACAATGCCGGCGTACGGCGCGATCACGGTATGCTCCATCTTCATCGCCTCCAGCACCAGCAGCGCCTGGCCTTCGCGCACCGTTTCGCCCTCGCTCACCAGAACGCGGATCAGCGTACCGGGCATCGGCGCGGTTAAGCCGGCGGCATCATGGCCGCCGCCGATCCGGGCGACACTATCGGCGCTCAGTGGTTCGGGGATGCTGAAGCGGTAGCTGCGCCCGGCCCAGGCCACTAACAACGCACCTTCGGCATCGCTCGCCAGCCTGATTCGCTCCTGAGTATCTCCGTTGCGCAGTACAAGCTCGTTGCTGCTGCGAGCAACCAGATCCAGGCGCAACGCCACATCGCCGACATGCACCCGCCATTGAGCGCCGTGGCGGGCGGCGGTAACCAGATATTCCTCGCCGTTCACCAGGAACCGCAAGGGCACGGGGCCGCCGTTGGCACGCCATGGCGAGGCAAAGGGATCGCCAACCACAGCGACGGGAGTTGCGCTAAGTCGATGGATCGCCGCCGCAGCCGGCAGCAACGGCGGCGGCAGGGGGTTCGGCTCGATCTCCAGGGGGTGTTCATTCAAAAAGCCGGTATGCGTATCACCGGCGGCGTAAGCGGGATGAGCGGCGATCGCCTGAAGCAACGGCAGATTCGTGGTCAGACCAAGCACGGCCAGATCGGCGAGTGCGTGTTGCAGACGTGTGATCGCCGCCGGGCGATCGGCGTCGGCGACAATCAGCTTGGCGATCATCGGATCATAGTGAACCGTCACCTCATCACCACTGGTCAGCCCGGAATCGACCCGGATCCCGGGGCCGGCGGGCGGATCGAAGAGCGCCAGGCGACCGATCGCGGGCAGGAAACTGATCGGGTCCTCGGCGTAAAGCCGTACCTCGATCGCGTGGCCGCGCTGCTGCACCTGTTCCTGCGTGATCGGCAGCGGTTGCCCGGCAGCGACGGCGATCTGCAGATGCACCAGATCCAGCCCGGTGACAAGTTCAGTCACCGGATGCTCGACCTGTAGGCGGGTATTCATCTCGAGAAAATAAAATTCGCCATTGGGCGCGAGCACAAACTCAACCGTGCCGGCGTTGACATAGCCGGCGGCGCGGGCGACTCGTACAGCAGCAGATCCCATAGCATCGCGTAACGCGGGGTGAGAACCGGCGACGGCGATTCTTCAAGAATCTTCTGATGGCGGCGTTGGATCGAGCATTCGCGTTCGCCGAGATGGATCAGATTGCCGTGGGTATCGCCGAAAACCTGAATTTCGACGTGGCGCGGCTCAAGGATCAGCCGTTCCAGAAAGACCGCATCATCAGCGAAGGCGGCGCGGGCCTCACGCTGAGCGCCGGCCAGGGCGGCTGCGAACTCGGCAGGCCGGTTGACAACCCGCATACCCTTACCGCCGCCGCCGGCACTGGCCTTGATCAGCAGCGGATAGCCGATCCGCTCGGACTCGGCCAGCAAGCGTTCGGGCGCCTGATCGGAACCGTCGTAGCCGGGAACCACCGGCACTTCGGCAGCCTGCGCCAGCTTACGGGCGCCGATCTTACCGCCCATCGCCTCGATCGCAGCCGGCGGCGGGCCGATAAACGTCAGGCCGGCTGTGGCGCAGGCGCGGGCGAAATCGGCGCGTTCCGAGAGAAAGCCGTAGCCGGGATGCACCGCATCAGCGGCGAGGGAGTGGGCGGCGGCGATAATCCGTTCAATCCGCAGATAACTTTCGCCGGCGGCGGGGGGGCCGATCCGGGCAGCGGCATCGGCGAGCCGCACATGGAGTGCAGCCGCATCGGCGTCGGAATAGACGACCACCGGGCTAATTCCTAATTCGCGACAGGCCCGAATAATCCGTACAGCAATCTCGCCCCGATTCGCGATCAGGATACGTTTGAACATCATCGCTCCAGGCAACTCACGAACAGCAAGGTTCGTGATGACGCCGTTTAGAAATCCGGCATCACAGGCAACTCAGTCTTTCGGCGCATTGTGCAAGAACCGAAACAGGCCGTACAACGCAGTATGCTGCGTTCCTTCAGCGCCGCCGGGCAACCAACAAATAGGCGATCAGCTGCTGTACAATCGCGAGGCCGGAGCTATAGGCACTACCAGAGGCGCCTTCAATCAGACCGATCCGCGCCAGATCATCCTCGGCGGGCAACATATCGGCCCAGCGCAATGTTTGGCGCAGGTTGGTTACCGACTCAGCGGGCAAAGCGGCATCGATCTGTATCAGATCACTCTCACGACCATCGAGATCGTGCATAACCGGCGTAATCCGGATGCCGGGCAACGGCGCAGCGATCAACTGAGCAACCAGCGGCTCCAAAATCGTCAGCGTGGCGGTATGCCGGGCGAACAACGCATAACGCAGCTCGCCGGTATCGCCCGACAATGTCCGAAATACCAGATCGGCCAGACGGCGCTGCACATGGATAAAGCGCGCGGCATCGCGTTCACGGGCCGGTTCCAGTGCCGTGAACTCATCAGAGGTATAGCCGCGCCGAGTTGTATCGCGGTTCAAGCGCCAGAGTCGCCGTAAATCTTCGCTCGGATCGAGGTAGATCGACAGATCGAACAGCTCACAAAGCCCCGGATCGCTCAGCGTCAGCATGCCGTATGCGATCACCAGTTCGGTCGCCACCACCAATTCAGGGGCGCGAAAGCGACCATTGCGATGATCATAGACCGGTTTGCGGATCGAACCGCCGTTGCGCAGCGCCGAAAGGTGTTCCAACATCAGGGGAAGATCATTTGCCGTCGGGTCGCCGGCCGTAAGGCCAAGACGGTTACGTTCCGCGCGTTCGTAGCGATTATAGTCATCAAGACACACCGGCGTCACGCCATTGCGAGCCAGCAGACGCACCACACCTCGCACCAGGGTTGTTTTTCCGGCGGCGCTATCACCGACAACGCCAAGCATTAATGGATGATGATGATCCATAATGTCCAAATTCAGCATGTTTCGCCTGCGGCAGCATGGAACAGATCATCCGTTTGTCTCGTCCGGGCGGCTGCGCCACCAAAACGAGACAAACAGATTGCCGGAGACGGCTCAGAGTTACCTGCGGGCGCGGCGCCCATCACCAGGTAACTCGTGGAACCTAAGCGCGACCACGCCAATCAGCCAGGAACTGCTCAATACCACGATCGGTCAGCGGGTGCCGCATGGACTGTTGCAACACCTTGAAGGGGCAGGTGGCGATATCCGCACCGGCAATCGCCGAGTCGATTATATGGCGCGGGTGGCGGATCGAAGCAGCGAGGATCTTGGTGCTGATCTCGGGATCCTGGCGGTAGACCGCGCTAATCTCACGGATCAAACTCATCCCGTCCACGCCGGTATCATCAACCCGACCGATAAACGGGCTGATGATAAATGCGCCGGCCCGCGCGGCCATCAGAGCCTGGGCGGCGTTGAAACAAAGGGTGACGTTACAGCGAATGTCCTTTTTCGCCAACTCGTACACCGCCTTGAGGCCCTCGGTGGTGCTGGGCACCTTGACGATCACATTCGGGTGCCAGGCGGCATACTCGACACCCTCTTTCACCATACCGTCGGCATCAAGCGAAACGGTTTCGGCACTGATCGGGCCATTGACAAGCTCGGCAATCTCGGTGATAACTTGCCGAAAATCAACGCCTTTTTCCTTCGCAATCAGGGTTGGATTGGTGGTCACTCCGCTGAGAACGCCCCAACTGGCGGCCTCACGGATCTCATTGATATTCGCAGTGTCAAGATACAACTGCATGATCGCTCCTTCTCTTGCGATACGGCAGGATAGCGATGTAGACAATAGTGTTTCGATATCTGGATACTCGTCGGATTATAGCATAGGTGTATTCCTGCCTGCTGAAACGGATACAGGATACAGAGGTTCACCTGATCGTGTACCATGCCGTATCATGAAATCTGTCTCGCTACGGTCGGCGCTGTTACAAAGTCGCAGCTATGGTAGAGTGCCGGGCGGCCGCCACCAAAGAGTAACAAAATGCACCATAGATTAATTGTATTCTGCTTCGCGCTGCTGCTGTTCGCACTGCCATCCGCCGCACAGGCATGCGGTATCCCGTTCGACGCAATGATTACGCGCGAACGGGCATTGCTGATCGACGGCGGAACAACGCAGCAGTTGATCGCCGAGGTTGATCTGGCCGATGCTGCGCCCGACGCCGCCGTGATCTTCCCGGTGCCCGGCGAGCCTACGGTCGATCAACCGGCCGGCGCCGCCACATTGTTCAGCTACCTGGCCGAGGCAACGCGCCCGGAGATTATCGAACAACAACGCCTGGTCTTTGGACGTTCATCCGACAGCGACGGCGTAGCCGGTGGTGCGATGTTATTGGGCCGCGAGGTGCTTGGCGGCTATGATGTGGCTCGCCTCGCATCCTCCGACGGCACCGCCCTGCTGGAGTGGCTTAGGGCCAACAACTTCGATCTGCCGCCCGGCGCCGGCCCTATCCTCGATGCCTACAGCAGCGAAGGCTGGAGTTTTGTCGCCATCCGGTTGGCCGACGCCGCGCCGAACGGCTCGCTCGCCCCGCTACGGATCACGTACCCCGCAGGCGAACTTGTCTACCCGATGCGCCTGGGCAGCCTTTCAGTGCAACCGGTCGCCGTCGATCTGTATGTACTCTCCGCCAATCGGGTCGAGGTTTCGGCCCTCACCACCCGCTATGCCGGGCCGGTGACAGCTCTTGATCCGCAACCAAGCGCAGAGATCGCCGCACTTCTGGCCGACGCGCCATATCTCACTCGCCTGAGTGCCGACAACCTCGCGCCGGAAACTCTGACAGCCGATTTTCGACCGCAGCCTGCCGCCGATAACACACCCTACCGCGCCCAACAGATCGTTGAAACGCCGGTCTACCTGCTTGATGGCAGCGTGCTGCTGGGTTTAGCGCTCGCATCCCTGATGTTCACCTCAACCCTGGCGCTGATCGCTAGCTTCTACTTCCGTCGGAAAATCGACGCGCTCAGCCCCGATCCCGAGAAGCGCCGCTAGAACGTGGGTAGAGTATTTGTGTTGTGATGCGGCGCAGCTTCGCTGCGCCGCATCACAACACAGAATCCTTACGGGCCGGCGGCCCGAAACGCCCACAAATCCGATTACGCTACCAACGTTCTAGAATTGGCCGATCGCCGGTCGCATGTAACCTGAAGCCCCACTTCACGCTAGTACCCTTAGCGCAGCGATTACGGGAAGATTAAACTTCTTGCGTAAAAGGACAAAACTAGGGCATACTATTAACAGCGACGGCACCACGCCGAGTCGACGCACGACGCAGGTCGTGCGTTGCTTATTCTCCAGTCACCCGCAACGAAGGAGCCCAGCGTATGGTCATCGGTCTGCTGCAGTTACTCATCGTTGGTGTATGGGCAGCAACGATCATCACACACACTCGCAGGCTGTTTCGGCTGGCTTGTGTCACGCAGTTGAGGCGTTGGGAAGATGATGTGCGACTGCGCTCGGGCGCGAGCCGGATCTGGTGGTGGCTTGGCCAGGACACATTCTGGGCCGGTGTGCGCCCCGATACCTTGAAGGCGGTCGAAATCTCGCTGATGGTGTTCTTGATCGCGTGGGGCCATGCGTAGGACGAATGCCGAATGATCGCGCTGCGCCTTTGTATTCCGCCTTGCTCAGGCTTCTCGCACCTGTCTGAAAATGCCCGGCAGCGGGCTGTTAAGCTCCAGATTAAGCCCGGTTACCGGATGCGGTAAGTTGAGGGCGGCAGCATGTAGGAGGTGGCCATTCAGCCCAAGGCCGCCGTATACTTCCGGCCCGCCGTACCGCACATCCCCCAGGAGCGGATGGCCGATGTGCGCCATGTGCAACCGAATTTGATGGGTGCGGCCGGTGTGCAAGTGTACATCAAGCAGCGCCGCAGCGATCAGTTGTTCACGCAGCGTGTAACTCGTATGGGCACGCTTCACCCGACCGCCGCCTGCCGGTAATGGTTGATCAACCTCCTCAAGCGGATACAATCTCCAGCGTCCGTAGGCGCCACGCCCGTGGCCGGTGATGATCTCGCCCTGTTCCGGCGGTTGCCCGGCACATATTCCAACATAGCGTTTCTGCACCAACCGCTCGGCGAAGATCGTCTGCAAGGCGCTATTGACCAGGGGGTCTTTGCTGAGCAGCAAGACACCACTGGTGTTGCGATCCAGGCGATGCACCAGATGGACGTTCGGCGTACGGCTATCGCGCTCGGCAAGATAGCGAGTTAGGGCCGTTGTTACATGCCCACGATCGTCCCAGGGGATCGGCCCAACATACCAACCGGCCCGCTTGTGCAACGCGATCAGCCATTTGTCTTCGTAGGCGATGTCGGCGGCCGTGATCTGCACATCCACATAGCCCTCGGCCGGCGGCAGCTTAATCGTCAACAGTGATCCCTGGGGCGCCGGCTGTTGCACATCGGCGATCCGCCGTCCATCAATCCAGATCCCGCCGCGCTCCGCCGCCATACGCCCAACAGCACCAAGCATCCGTTCAGCCAGATCGATGATCGGCTCATCGGTTCGCTCGATACGATACTCATACATGGTTGGGATGGCCTGATTGTCACTCATGATCGCGCCATGCGGGTGAGCAGTTCCTGCTTGAGATCCCAGAGTTTTCGGGTAAGTGAGACATGGTAGATGTGCGGGTTCATGATGCGGCGCACGCCGGGATCGAGCCGTTCGACATCGGTGGTGCGTTGCTCGCGCATGTGGCCGATCGCCGGGAGTTGGTAGACCAGCCGGCCATTGCGCAGCACGTCTACAAGTAATGGTTCGATCGCCGCGATCTGCTCCTGTTCCAGAGTTCGCATGCGGCTGTAATCGGTTGGATGGCGTAGCTCGATCCGTTCGGCCGCCGGCAGATCTTCATCCTCCAATGCGATCACGTCGGCAGTAGCGCGGCCACGCTCATCATACACCCGCCAGACCTGCTTCAGGCCGGGATTGGTTAGTTTGGTCGGTGATTCGGCGATCTTGATTGTCGGCCGCCACTCGCCTTGCTCTTCCATCGCCACAAGTTTGTAGACGCCGCCCAGGGCGCCTTCGCCATGCGACGTAACAAGTCTGGTGCCGACACCATAAACTAACCGGTGGATCACAGCATCGGCATCGGCGCCGTAACGACGGGCCTCTTCGGCGATCTGGGTCTGGATCTGCCAGATCACCAGTTCATCCAGGTCGTTCGAAAGCACAATCGAGGTTTCGGGAAAGCCGGCTGCGTCGAGCATCAGTGCGGAGCGAATCGCCAGATACGCCAGATCGCCCGAATCGAGCCTGATCCCGACCGGACGATGGCCTTTGGCGCGCAACTCCTCGAAGACACGAATCGCATTCGGGACGCCGCTTTCAAGGGTGTTGACGGTATCGACCAGCAGCAAACAATCATCGGGATAGACCTCGGCATAGGCTCGGAAGGCGTCGAGTTCACTGTGGCCGAGGGCCAGAAAGACCTGAACAAGGGCGTGGGCGTGGGTGCCTTTGGGCGGAAAGCCGAGGACGTGCGAGATGCCGACGTTGGAGCTAAAATCGGCCCCACCGATCAGGGCCGCACGGGTGCCGGCATTGGCGCCGCGATCCTGGCCGCGGCGCAAACCGAACTCCAACACCATCCCGGCCCGACTGGCCTCGCGGATACGCGCAGCCTTGGTGGCGATCAAGGTCTGATAATTCAACTGATTAAGCAGCGGCGTCTCCAGGATTTGCGCCATCGCAAGCGGGCCGCGCACCACTGTCAGCGGAACATTCGGATGCACAACGCGGCCTTCAGGCACGGCACGCAAGCTGATCGCGCCGAAATTGCCCTCACGGCGGAGATAATCGAGAAAATCGTCGCCGAAAACCCGCCCGCCCTCGCGGTTGCGTTGGCCGCGCAGATATTCGAGATCTGCATCGCGAACGTGGGCATCGCGCATCCAATCCAGCAGCCATTCAAGCCCGGCAGTCACGCAGTAACCGGCCGCATGCAGGCCGTAGTCGGGATAACTGCGAAAGAAGTGATCGAACTGAGCCGGGCGCTCGTGCAGGCCGACGCGAAAATAGAGCTGCGCCATGCTGAGTTGATACTGATCGGTGAAAAGGATGCCTTCGGCAGTACGTTGATCGGCGCTATTCATCGCGACCTCCGCAGAATTAGTGTAATTATTACACTAATAATAGCGAAGCAGCGTGATCCTGTCAAGCACAAGGATCACGCGGTCGATTACGAACTGCGATTATTGGTTTTCGGTTTGCGCCGATAAAGCGAAACCGTAGCGATGATCGGTCGTATCGCTGATGCGGGTTCATCAAATATATCCTATTTAGCTAAGGATAGGGTCATTTCGAATGATGCATTGAAGAGGGGAGATATGTCATGACCAACGCTTCACTCTACCGCGTGCTGGCGTTTACCGATACACCCGACGGCGGCAATCCGGCCGGGGTTTGGGTTGGCGATGCGTTACCCGATCCGGCGACAATGCAACAGATTGCAACCGAGGTCGGCTATTCGGAGACAGCCTTTATTGCGCCGGCGCAGGGCCATACCCGCATGGTGCGTTACTTCAGCCCCGAAGCCGAAGTGCCGTTCTGCGGCCATGCGACGATCGCCAGCGGGGTGGTGCTCGGCAATGCCGGCGGCGCGGGGATCTACCATCTAGAGACGCAGGTTGGAACGGTGCCGGTGGAGGTGACGATCCGCGACGGGCGTTACGAGGCGGCGTTGACATCGGTGGAGCCAACACACATGGCTGCGACGGAGCCACTGATTCGTGAAGCGCTGACAAAACTTGGCTGGCAAGAGTTGGATCTTGACCCAGCGATCCCGCCGGTACGGGCCTACGCAGGCGCATGGCACCTGGTACTGGCCGTAAACTCGCTGGAGCGGCTCAATCATCTCGACTATGATTTCGCGGCGCTGAAGGAATTAATGTTACGCGACGGCTTGACGACGCTGCAACTTGTCTGGCGCGAGCGGGCCGATCTCTTTCATGCGCGCAATCCATTCCCGGTCGGCGGCGTGATTGAAGATCCGGCCACCGGCGCGGCGGCGGCGGCGCTCGGCGGCTATCTGCGCGCGGCGGGGCTGATCACGGC
>JAAUQO010000336.1 GCA_012032775.1 Oscillochloris sp.
GACGATCGCTACGATCTTCGGCATGGTTGTGTCGGGGCGGATCACACCCGTGAGCGATCGACATAATGTGCGGCTGGAATTGCCGGCGGGCGTGATCGACGTTGCGATCATCTCGGCAGGCGGGCAGGTGTCGCAGATCGTCATGACGCAACTGGCGCCGCGCTTTTTGCGCAGCTACGCGCCGGAAGACGTGTTGGCCGTTTTTGGCCTGCATGCCGACGATCTGGTGCCGCACGTGCCGATCCAGACCGTGAGCACCGGCACGCCGCAACTGATGATCGCAGTCCGCTCGCACGAGGTGTTGCGGCGCCTGCAGGTTGATGTACCGGCGTACCATGAGTTGCGGCAGCGGGGCGATTTTTTCAGCCCGCATATCTTCTGTCTGGGCGGCGCAACCGCCGAAGGCGCGACATTTGCCCGACACTTCGGAGTGCCGCCGGACACTGCCGAAGATCCATTCACCGGATCGGCGACCGGTGGCATGGCGGCGTATCTATGGCATTACGGCTTGATCGATCGACCGCATTTTATCGCCGAGCAAGGCCACTGGATGGGCCGGCCGGGCAAGGCGACCGTGGAGATACTCGGGCCGCCTGAGGCGATCGGGGCGGTGCAGGTTGGCGGCCGGGCGGTTGTGTTGATCGAGGGGGTGTTTCGCGGCTAACCTTGTGCGACAGGCGATGCCGCGCAGAGCCGAGGGAGATCGTGATGATCGAGTTGGACACCCCGGCCTTGCTGGTTGATCATGCCTTAGTGGCGGAAAATATCAGTACTTTGATGAACCGCTTGCGGGGCAGCACGGTGCGAGTGCGGCCCCATTGGAAAACCGCGAAATGCCTGCCGATTGCGCAGATGTTGTTGGCGGCGGGGGCGCAGGGCCTATGTGCGGCCAAACTAGGCGAAGCGGAAGCGCTGGCGGACGGCGGCATCGACGACATCCTGATCACCAGCGAGCTTGTCGGGCCAACGAAACTGCAACGTCTGGTGGCATTACAGCGGCGGTTACGACAACTGCGGGTGGTGGTGGATAGCCTGGATAGTGCGCGGGCGATCGATACCGCGCTGAGCGATCATGATCGTCCGTTGCACGTCTTGATCGAGCTCAACGTCGGCCAGGATCGTTGTGGGGTGCTCCCTGGTGCAGCGGCGCTGGAACTGGCGCGCGGCATTGCCATGTTGCCGCGACTGAAGCTGATCGGGTTGCAAGGTTACGAGGGCCATTTGCAGCATGTGAGTGACGCGGCGCAGAAGGCGGCGTTGGTGCAGGCGGCGATGGCGAAACTGATCGCTACTGCGACCTTATTGCGGCGGGAGGGCTTTACGATCGAGACCCTGACGACCGGCGGGACCGGCACATGCGAACTGTGCGCGGCGCACCCCGAGATCAGTGAAGTGCAGCCGGGAAGTTTTGTCTTTTTCGATGGCGCTTACCGGCGCGCGATGGGAGCGGCGGGTTACCGGCAGGCGCTGCTGGTCATCAGCACCGTGATCAGCCGTCCGGCAGCACAGCGCGCCGTGATCGACGCCGGATTGAAGGCATTATCGAACGACATGGGCGATCCCGAGCCAGATAAATTATTGGGCGTGCGCTATCGTCCTGCCGGTGATGAGCATGGAATACTGGAATGGGACGATCCGGCGTGGGCCGGGCCGGCGATCGGTGAACAGGTAGCGCTGGTGCCGAGCCATATCGACACCACGGTAAATTTGTACAATGCATATCATGTGCGCCATAGTGATGGGCGTGTGGAATCGTGGCCGATTGTGGGGCGCGGGCGTTCGCAGTGATGGTAGGATACAGGATACAGCCGGGCAGGTTGTACCATAAAGCGCACGAAGTGCATGAAGATAGACAGGCGAGACGGCGGCCCGCGCCATGGCTTCAAGTTGATCGGCGCGGCCGTGCTGGGAGAAGTATTATGGAAGCGGCGGTATGGCAAGCGATCGAGCGCGGCCTGACCTGCGACATCACGACGATCGGGCGAATGAGCGGACAACCGCGCCGAATTGAGATCTGGTACTTTGTGATCGCCGGAGATGTGTATATCAGCGGCACACCCGGCGCTCGTGACTGGCTGGCGAACCTGCGTGTCCATCCCGGGTTCACATTTCATGTCAAGCACGGCGCCCGCGCCGATCTGCCGGCGCATGCGGAGATCATCGACGAGCCGGGAGATCGGCGGCGGATCATGGCGCAGTTGATGCAGGCCAACAGCTATTTTGCGGGCGGCGACCTTGAAGCATGGGTTGCCGGGAGCCCGTTGGTTCGGGTGCATTTTGAACGATAAATCGTGGTAACGTAGCAGTTTCGCTCGCTTGCAGGTGCGCAATCGCTATGATAAACTCCCCATTGCATGCCCCCGTAGCTCAGAGGATAGAGCAGCGGTTTCCTAAACCGCGTGTCAGCCGTTCGAGTCGGCTCGGGGGCGCCACATTCCAACGCAATCGGCATACCGCCGGTTGCGTTGTTGTTTTGCCCAGGTGCGTAAAAAGGTGCGTAATCATCGGTTAAGCCTTCCTCAAATAGCGCTCGATCGCGGCGGCGTTGTCGGCGGCGCCGTGGTACAGGCGGCCATAGCGATCGGCGGTGACGCTGATCGAACTGTGGCCCATCTGCCGGCTGAGCGTGAAGAGTTCCACACCGGCCGCCAGGGCAAGCGCGGCATAGGTGTGGCGCAGATCGTGAAATCGATACGTGGCGATCGATCCGTGCCCGTCGCAGGCAGGGCATGGTCCCTGCTGGCGTTTCCGGTCGGTGGGACGGGCGCCGCTGCCGTGACACACGCTACACGGCGTACACAGCCCTGCCCGGCGCTGGAAGGCCGTGTACTGCCGGTACAGGTTCCGTGGCAGAATCGGGGTGCCCACTTCGCTTACAAAGACGAGATCGGCCTGGTTGAACCCGGCACCCATCAGGCGCCGTTCTTCCCCCTGACTGAGCTGATGCGCCCGGAGCATCCGGATCAAATCGTCCGTCAGCGGGAGCGAGCGATGGGCCTTGCTCGTTTTGCCACTGGCGCGGCCGGCGCGCTTCTGCTGGCCGGTGACGCGGACCACGCGGGCACGAAAGTCGACGTCACGCCAGCGCAAGCCGAGTAATTCACCCTGGCGCAAGCCGAGCTTGATCGCAACGTGGTACAGGGCTGCCAGCCGATGCGCCTGATCGCCTTCATAGGTGTCAACCAAATCAAGTAGGGCGTGGACTTCCTCGGGACTCAGGGGCGTAATCTCCCCATCGTTGGGGGCCGGCAATTCGATGCCGCTGCACGGGTTTACGGGCAGCAGCCCATCGTGCACAGCGGTGTTCAGTGCTGCCCGGAGCACGGCAAAGGCATTGCGGATCGAGTAGGGATCAAGGGTTCGGGCCGGATCATCCTGGCTTGGCAGTTCGGCGGCTGCTTGCACCCACTGCCGCACATGCTCGCGGGTGAGTTGCTGCAGCCGTAGTTTGCCGATCCGCAGCGGTTTGATCTGATGCTGGTAGCTTTGCGTGTAGCGACGCCGGGCATCCGGCTTGATCGTCTGGCGGCCGGCAATCCACTGTGCGATATAGTCGGCGATAGGTGGGTTCTCAACGTTGGGATCGCGGCCGGCTTTGAGATCATCAATCAAGCGGCGCTGCACGTCGACGGCCGCATCGAGAGTCGGCGCCAGGGCGTGGGCCGACGCCGCCCGGCGGTGCACGGTATCCTGGGCGCGAACTCGCTGTCCGACGACGTCGCCGTGGCGCTCGGCGAGCTGATCGCCGCGGGAGCGGAGGGCGTGCCGGCATATCTAGTGATCGCGGTGGCGGATCACGCCGCCTGGCGCGAGCTCGCCCGTTCCTTCGAGGGCGCCCTGGACGGAGCGCTACCCGCGCTGCGCTGGCGCAACCTGGCGCAATCCCGCGGTGAACTAGTGGGTCACTTGTCGTGACCCCTGCCATTTCGCCAAAAACGAGTATCATGGGGCGTATCTGCCAGAGTTCGCCGTGGAGGCGCCCCATGACCCGTCGCCAGAAAGACCCATTGCGGCCGCTGACTGAGGAAGAGTGTGCAATGTTGCTCGCTATCAGCCGTTCTCGAACCGAGCCAGCGGCCCACGTCGAGCGGGCCAGGCTTATCCTGGCTGTGGCCGATGGTGCACGCTACACTGCCGCAGCCCACAGCGTCGGCCGGCGCTGCAATGACCCGGTCGCAGACCTGGTGCGGCGCTGCAATCACGAGGGCGTGAGCGCCATCGAACCTGGTCACGGTGGCGGCGCCGCCATTCTGTACGGGGCCGATGCGCGCGAACGGGTGTTGCGTGAGTTTCGCCGT
>JAAUQO010000077.1 GCA_012032775.1 Oscillochloris sp.
TCACCACCTGCTTTCTGGCCTACCTCGGCACAAGTGTGCAAACCCAGGCGACACTATTCGATACGGCGGCGTATTTGCTTGTGCGGCTGGGGAATCTTGGGCTGTCGGCCAGCCATATCTCGGAAGTAGTGATCTCACACTTGCACGAGGATCATCTTGCCGGGTTGCCTGAGTTGATCCTGATGGGCGGGCATCGGGTGCGCCTGGTCACATCCTCGATCGTTTATCGCAGCCTGTTGCATGTGTTCGCGGCGCTGCTCGATCTGCCTGAGGCCGATGTGGCGGCGCTTTTCGAGCATATTCCGCTCGATCCCGGCCGACCGGTCGAGATCGATGGCCGGCGCTTCGAGGCGATCTATGCGATCCATTCGATTCCCACGATTGCGGTGCGGGTCGGCGGGATCTGCTACTCGGGCGATATGCGTTACGACGAAGATTGGTTCGGCGAACTGGAGGAGCGCGGTGTGCTTGCACCGGAACGGCGCGCCGAGTTGATGCGCTTCGCCGACGGCGCAAGTGTGCTGGTGCAAGATGTCGGCGGCGGCACGATTCACTCGACGATTACGCCGCGGCTGTTGCAGGCGCTTACCGCCAAGAGTCAGCGCCTGGTGCTGGCCCATACCAGTAAGCATCTGTTGCCCGACGACAGCGTCGGCCTGGCCGGTCAGGTTGAGTTCGCCGGCAGCGGCCATGTGGTCGGGCTTGGTGCGGCGCTCCCCGATGATGCCCTTGCCGAGCGCGCCGAGACGATTGCGGTCTGCCCGTTGTTCGCCCGATTGCCGGTTACGGCACGGATTCAGTTGGCCGAAGCGACCGGGATTGTTGAGTGGGCCGATGGCGCCACGATCGTGCAGGAAGGTGAAGCCTCCGACGGCTGTGCCTATATTGTGCATTCGGGGTTGGTGGAGATCCGGATCGGCGGCGGGGTGGTTCGGGTGCTGGGGCGCGGCAGCAGTATTGGTGAGCGCGGAGCGATTCTCGGTGATGCCCGCAGCAGTACCATGGTTGCGCGTGGGCAGGTGCAACTGTTGCAACTCACCCCGCAGGTGTTCCGGCCGATCGCCGAAAACCTGGGCCTGGCCAGCGCATTTGCCCGCGCCGAATGGCTTTCACAGGTGCCGGTGTTGCGCGAACTGCCCTGGGCCAGCCTGCTCGATCTGGCGCTGGATTTTGAGCCGCAGTTGCTTAACGCCCATGATCAATTGTTTGTCGCCGATGAACCGGGCTACGATGGCTATGTGCTTATCTCCGGCGCAATTCGTTTCGCCGACCAGAACGGCGCCGTGATCGAGGATCTGCGTGAGTCGGGCGCATTTTTCGGCGCACGGGCGGCCCTGTACGGCACGCCGCGTACCGCCTCGGCCCAGGCCCTGGAGCAGTCTGAAGTCTGGGCGCTGCCGGGCCGGGCGATCGAACGGCTCAATCTGCTCTACCCCAATATTTTGCTGCACTTACGCGCGATCGAGGCCAACCACATGGATCGCCGGCGCAGGGATTGAGGGCAGCGCATTCAGGGCGCGTCTTCAGCCCAGACGATGCCGACCACTGTTTCATTTACTGCAACCACTCCGTTGTCGAGCGGCGCCTCGCTGATCGAACGCCAGCCGAGCACCGCTTCACCGGCGAGATCATAAACCGCGAACTCGCCGCTGCATGCGCCATTGGTAAAATAGCGCGTCCCGGCCGGAAAAAACTCCAAAAATCGCGTCGCCAGGTCGGTCGCCTGCTCGGACGGTACAATCTCGTCGGGATAGGCCAGATCGAAGCCGATCAAGCCGGCGATCATTTTGGCGGCGATGCGGCGCGGGATCTCGATCCAGCCTGCGCCCAATTCGCGATACCCCAACTCACGAATGAGTGCATCCACCACGGCAGTCGCATCCGCCGCCGCGGGCTTGTAGCTGCGCAATGCCAGCATAAGCTCGTAACTCTCGGCCCTGGCCCGGTCAATATCGCGTACAAGTGCGGTAAATAGCTTGTCTTCCGCATCAAGCAGTTCCAGATTAGACATATATTCCACCCTTTTACCCGGTGTTGACGGCGTCGCTGCTAACACCGAGCAAAAAACAGGTTGCGCTATCCTAAAAAACAGATGGTTCCACCCTGCCTGAGGCCGATCATCCGGTGAGGCGGGCGGCGCGCACCAGCGACCGCGTACCCTGGGTCAATTATACGCTACTGGCGAGAATACCCTTTTTCGTGTAGACTACATACAGTATCCACCTTCGTCAGGAGTGGGGCGATGATCCCGACTGAGTTGATATTGCTGGCTGTTGCGGTGTTGCTCACCATCGGCGTGGCGGCGAGTAAGGCTTCGAGTCGTACCGGGATTCCGGCCTTGCTGCTTTTCCTGGGTATCGGTGTACTGGCCGGGGCCGAAGGGCCGGGGCAGATCTATCTGGACAATCCCGGCCTGGTGCAGTTTGTTGGTGTGGTGGCGCTGACGTTGATCTTGTTTTCCGGCGGCCTGGACACGGCATGGTCGCATGTCCGGCCGGTATTGTGGAGCGGGCTGCGACTGGCGAATCTCGGCGTGATGGTGAGTGCAGGAGTGATGGCGGCGGCGGCGATGGTTGCGCTGGGGTTTTCGCCGCTGGAAGGCATCCTGCTGGGCGCGATCGTCTCATCTACCGATGCGGCGGCGGTTTTTTCGGTGTTGCGGGCGCGCGGCGTGAACTTACGCGGTAAGCTGGAGCCATTGATCGAGTTTGAGTCGGGTTCGAACGATCCGATCGCCGTCTTTCTGACAATCAGCGCCACGAGCTTGCTCACCCAGCCCGATGCCAATCCGCTCATCCTGATTCCGGCATTTCTCTGGCAAATGATTTTCGGCGCAGCTGCCGGCTATGGCATGGGCCGATTCATGAGTTGGAGCATCAACAAAGTGCGGCTTGGGCAAGAAGGATTGTATCCGGTGATGATGCTGGGCCTGGTGCTGCTGACATACAGCCTGACGGCAACCCTGGGCGGGAACGGCTTTCTTGCCGCCTATATTGCGGGGATTGTGTTGAACGGCCAGAAATTCGTGCATAAGCGCAGTTTGATGCGTTTCCACGACGGCATGGCCTGGCTCATGCAGATCACGATGTTTATCACCCTGGGGCTACAGGTGTTTCCGTCCGAGTTGCCGGTGGTGATCACTGAGGGCTTACTGCTTTCGGCGGCATTGATCTTTGTCGCGCGTCCGGTGAGTGTTTTTATCGCGCTGATCGGCAGTGGATTCAACATCCGCGAGAAGTTGCTGGTGTCGTGGGTGGGGTTGCGCGGCGCGGTGCCGATTGTGCTGGCAACCTTTCCACAACTGGCCGGGGTGCCGCAGGCCGACACGATCTTCAATGTGATCTTTTTCGTGGTGGTCACGTCGGTGTTGTTGCAAGGCACCACGATCACGCCGATCGCCCAGTGGCTCGGCCTGCGCGACGATCGCCATGTCGATTTTCACTACCCACACGAATTTGCGCCGCAGGTGAGCGCCCGCAGCCAGTTGATGGAATTGCGGGTGCCGGCGGGCGCGATCGGCGAAGGGCGCACGATCCTGGAACTCCATTTGCCGCCGGGGGTGTTGATCGTGGCGATCGATCGCAGCGGCGAGTCGGTGGCTCCTAACGGCACCACCATTCTCGAAGCGGGCGACAAAGTACTGGTGCTGGCCGATCGCGAGGTATTGCCGACGGTGCGCCATGCAATCCAAACGCCGAAAGCGGACTTACAGGAACAGGCGGCGCCGTAGCGACACAAAAGCGCCGGCGCGACACAAAAGCTTGCGTCGCGCCGGCGCCGGGGGATTACGATGCACTGGGGGCCTCGGCCTCAAGCGGTAGAACTTCGGGTGTGCCGAATCGAACTTCCAGCACGCCGTTGCGGAAGATCGCTTTCTTGGCCGGACGTTCGGCCAGGGTGGTGGGCAGGATCATATCGCGGCGGAAATTACCGATCTCGATGAACAATTCATCGCCGCGCTTGGTCATCGCCACCTTGCCGATCTCGACATGCGGCAGCGGCAGGCGCATCACATACTCCTCACCCTCGCGGATGATCTCGTGGGTCTTGCCGTGGAACTGTACCTTGACCGGATCGATATCGCCGAACAATTTCTGGCCGACCAGCGACATATCGGCGATCCCGGCCAGATCGCGGGCGTAATGCGGCCCCTCCCAGATCGGTAGCGGCTGGAAGACATCGTAGACCATCTGGCGGTAGCCCTGCTGGATACGGGCTAACTCGCGCATGAACTCGCCCTCGGCCTGATCCAGCGGTATCACGCGGTTCAGCACCACACCGTCGATCGGATAGCCGAACAGCGAGAGGTAGGTCGAGGCGCGCTGGGCCTCTTTGATCACCATACGCTCGGGGTTCACCACCAGCCGATACGAACTGATCTCGGGATCGGTCAGCGTGTCGCGCAATGTTTCGACACCTTTGGTAAGGCGTTCGAGGGTCGCGAACATATCGGTGGCGGGGATCAATTGCTTCACCAGCGGGCGGGCCGCCTTGAGCGTCTGCGGCTCCCAGTCCATTACTCTGGCAGCATACCATTGAAAGGTTTCGGGCATCGTCAGCAAGCGCACCGTCTCGCCGGTGGGTGCTGCATCGACCACCACCACATCGAAGTTGCCGTCGCGGGCCTGACGGCGGATATGCAACAGACTGACGACCTCTTCCATGCCGGGGATGATCGCCAATTCTTCAGCCGCAACTTCGTCTACGCCCTTACGGCGCAGCAAGGTCGAAAGGTAGCCGCGTAGCTCGCCCCAGTGCTCACGCACTTCGTCGAGTACATTGATCTCCTGTCCCCACAGCCGATCACTAAGCTGAGTTGGCAACGAGCCAAGGGGGGCGTCGAGCGCATCGGCAAGACTATGGGCCACATCGGTGCTCACCACCAGGGTACGATACCCTAGCTCGGCGGCACGTACCGCCGTAGCGGCCGAGGTGGTCGTCTTGCCGACGCCGCCTTTTCCGAGGTAGAGGATCAGCCGCATCATGCATCCTTTTTCTAGCTCAACGAGGGCTACCGCAGCCGTGCCCCCGATAACCGCATCGGTATAGGTTGTCCGTGCAATTTGACGTAGCCTGAATTGTAAAGGTTGCGCTGCGGTGCGTCAATTGACGGCTCTGCCGCGATCCTTGCAGAATCAATGCCAGGAGTGGTGCAAAATATTGATTCGGTGATGCGGGATGCGGGATGCGGGATGCGGGATGCGGGATTCCTGATGCCTGAGGCTTGACGCGCTGCCGCGCGGTTCGCCACGATAGGATGGTTTTTCACCGCTCAGGCCTCACCGCTCAGGCATCAAGCATCAAAGCAGGCGTGTGCTATACTGGCGGCGGTGGCGGACATCCTGCCTGTATTGATGCCCAGCCGCCGTTTGCAATGCAATCAGATGCGGAGGAATTATGTCCACATTGATCGAGGAGATTATTGCCCGCGAAGTGCTCGACTCGCGTGGAAACCCGACGGTGGAGGTGGACGTTCGGCTGGAAAGTGGTGATATTGGGCGGGCGATTGTGCCCAGCGGCGCTTCAACCGGCGCCCATGAGGCGTTGGAGTTGCGCGACGGCGACAAGAGCCGTTACAGCGGGAAGGGTGTGCTGAAGGCGGTTCAGGCGGTGAACGATGATATTGCCGAGGCCCTTGAAGGTCTTGATGCCTCCGATCAGGTTGGGATCGACCGTGAGTTGCTGGCCCTCGACGGTACGCCGAATAAGAGCAAGCTCGGCGCAAATGCCATTCTGGGTGTGTCGTTGGCCTGCGCCAAGGCCGCCGCACAGGCGTTCGGCTTGCCGCTCTATCGCTATGTCGGCGGCGCCCACGCCCATGTGCTGCCTGTGCCGATGATGAACATTATGAATGGTGGCCAGCACGCCACCAACAGCACCGACTTTCAGGAGTTCATGGTGATGCCGGCCGGCGCTGCCAGTTTCCGCGAGGGCTTGCGCTGGGGCGCCGAGATCTACCAGAGCCTGAAAAAGGTGATCCACGATCAAGGTCTGGCCACGACGGTCGGCGATGAAGGTGGCTTCGCGCCGAGCTTGCCCGACAACGAGGCGCCGCTCAAGCTGATTATGGAAGCGATCGATCGGGCCGGCTACATCCCCGGCGAGCAGGTCTATATTGCGATGGACCCGGCCACGACCGAGGTCTATTCCGAGGGTAAGTACCATCTCAAGCGTGAGGATCGGGTGCTGAGCAGCGCCGAGATGGTTGATTATTGGGTCGATATTGCCAACCGCTACCCGCTGATCTCGCTGGAAGACGGCCTGGCTGAGGACGATTGGGAGGGCTGGGCGTTGTTGCGCGAGAAGCTCGGCCACAAGGTACAGTTGGTGGGCGACGACTTCCTGGTGACGAATGTCAGCCGTTTGCAGCGCGCGATCGATGCCAGGGCGGCGAACTCGATCCTGATTAAGCTGAACCAGATCGGGAGCCTGACCGAGACCATGGCGGCAATTCAGCTCGCGCAGCGCAATGCCTGGACGGCGGTAGTGAGCCATCGCTCCGGCGAGAGCGAAGATGTGACGATCGCCGATCTGGTTGTGGCGACGAACGCAGGCCAGATCAAGACCGGTGCGCCGGCCCGTACCGACCGGGTTGCGAAGTACAATCAATTGCTGCGGATCGAGGAAGAACTCGGCGAGGGCGCGCACTACGCCGGCCAGGGCGCCTTTCATGTGAAGCGCTAGATCAGGCTGAGCGCCGGTGTCTTTCAGGGCGGAGCAGTTCGCGCAGCGAATTGCTCCGCCCTTCCGTATCTCGACCATCGGCGCCGACAGCGGTTGCCCAGGGCCGGATGCGATAGCTGACGACGAGTCCGTTCTGAACATAGGGATCGGCCTGCATGAATCGTTCGACGGCTGCGGGTGAATATTCAGACAATCAATTTATATGCAGTTGTGAGGTTTTGGAATGGCTTTTGCAGTTTGATTGAGCTACAATTTCTTGTGAGCATAGACTCAACTAATTGCTTATGATGAAAGAAGGCTCTATATGGCCAGGACAAAAGATTTCAATCTCGACGTCGATCTGCAACATGGCATGGTTCCGATTTCCAAGGCCGCATCGTCGCTTGCGGCAATAATTAAACGTAGCCGCGAGTTGCGACAACCGGTGGCTGTGACTCAGAAAGGCTACCCGGTGGCTGTGTTGATGCCGATTGAGCTTTATAGCGCACTTACCGATCTGGTACGCCGCAAAGGCGCCCAGGAAGATGATACGAATGTGCCGGCTGCGGAATAGTAAGGCTGCATGCTGGTTGTATGCCGGTACTACAATGCCGTATTATGATGAAATTATGACTTATAGGTAAAGGAGAAGCTGCACTGATCTGCCTATAGGCCGACTGCTCACCCAGGAACCGGGCATTTCGGGGCGTGCTGCCATGGGTTCTGCGTCAGGCTGATGCATGCCGGGCGAAAATCGCACAACGGATGTGCAGAATACCCGGTGCTGCCTAACCACAATGAGGCGTGTGATGCACCAAACGACACCAATTACCGAGACGCTTCTTGCCGCCACGTATGATCAGAACGCTCATCTTGGAACGCTGCCGTTCTTTCAAGCTATCCAGAAGGGCCAACTTGCCGCCGAAAGCTATGTCGCCTTGTTACATAGCTTGGTTGCGGTCTACGATGCTTTTGGAGCGGCCGTTACCCACAGTGGACATCCCGAGTTGCGCAGTCTCTGGGCGCGTCACCTGCAGAAGCAACCACTGCTGAAGCACGATCTAAACGTATTCGTCAACCTGCCGCAGCCGGTGATCCCGGCGGCGGCGCTCAGTGCTCATGTGCTGTCGGAACGCCTCGGCCTGCGGGTCGCACGCGACCCCCTTTCATTGCTTGGCGCCGCTTATGTCCTTGTTACCTGGAATATGGGCGGTGTCGCGCTTTGTGAGCAGATCGCCCGTGATTTTCGGCTCGATGGCGAACATGGTGTGGAGTATCTGGCCAGTTTTGAGCGTTGGGGCCGCAGCCATTGGCCGGATTTCGTTCATGAAATGAACGCGATTCCGCTTGAGCTTGAAACCTACCAGCATGTGGTCGAGGCGGCACAAGAGACGTTGAATGGGATTGAGCAGTTGTTCAATGTGTTGCATCCGCTGAATGATACCCCGACGAGCGACCTGGTTGGTATTCTGAATCCGGTGGCGGGCAATCACAAAATCCCCGCTGATATGCGCGAGGTTCAGGCTGCGATGCGGGCCAGTAATCGGGCGATTCAGTATATGCCCTACTTTGAGTTGCGCTATGGCCGGCGCGGGCGCGATTATGCCTGGAGCGATGCCGGTTGGTTGGTCGAACTTGCGAGCGAGGATCGCGATTCGTATAACCACCAGGTGAAATGGCTGGCGCAGTTGCTTTCCGCCCGCGGGATGCCGCGCTGGACGTTGGAATGCCAACTGGTGATGCTGCACGAGGAATTGGTGCGCTCGATCCCCGAGAAGCATGATGTGTATGCGACGATCTATGCAGCCGCGTTGATGTTGGCCGACGACCGGCGCTTGCATTTGAGCGACGATACATTGATGGCGCTGGATCGCGAGTTCTACACCTACCTCGGCCGAGTGGCAGTCCTGGCTGCCGAACTGCGGCTGCATGATCGCGTCGGCGGTTGCCGATGAACAGGCCGGGATTACCGGCGCGGTCAACAAACTCGTGATCTGGTTGGTCGATCCCGCCCGCTTCCCGGCGATCTGGATCAAGGCCGTGGAGGCGACACTTGCCCACGCCCGCCGGCAAGTTCATTAGAATCAAGGGAAAGCTGCTCGATGGTTGGCGGCGACTCAGTTGCCGCCAACCGTGTTTTATAATGGTTTCATGAACCACTACGATTATATTATTGCCGGCGGCGGCGCCGCAGGGCTGAGTCTGATCTACCATCTTGGGCAGGCGAATCTGCTTGATCGGCGGGTACTGGTGATTGATCAGGTTCGCAAGACGCAGAATGATCGAACCTGGTGTTTCTGGGAAGTTGGATCGGGGCCGTTCGAGGCGCTGGTACGCCGTAGTTGGGATCATCTCTGGTTTCACGGTCGCCGCTCGCGGCGGCTTTCGATTGCACCGTACCGCTACAAACTTATCCAGGGCGGCGATTTTTACCAATTTATGGATGCCTGGCTGCGTAGGCAATCCAATGTCACGCGCGTGCAAGGCCGGATCGCGGCGATTGAAGAGCGCGGCGATGGTGTGGCGGTAACGGTTGACGGGGTTGTGTACACAGGTTGTTGGGCCTTCAGCAGCATCCCGACTACCGCTGCGCCGCCGCCGGGTTATGCGGCCTGGTTGCAGCATTTCAAGGGTTGGGTGATCACAACACCGCAACCGGTGTTCGATCCCGATGCGGCGACGTTCATGGATTTTCGGGTTGCCCAGGGCGACCATGTGCGCTTTGTGTATGTGTTGCCCTACGACGCCCATACGGCCCTGGTTGAAGATACGTATTTCTCGCCGAGCCTGTTGCCGCAGGCGGTGTATGACTCGGGGTTGCGTGGCTATATCGCGGAGTATCTGGGGCTTACGAGCTATGCGATCACGCATGTGGAGTACGGCGTGATCCCAATGACCGACATGCCATTCAGCCGCCGCCCCAGCCCGCATGTGATGACGATCGGGACTGCCGGCGGTATGACGAAGGCTTCGACCGGCTACACATTCCAGCGGATTCAACGTCAATCACGCCGCATCGCAGCCAGCCTGGGCGCCACCGGCCAACCGTTTTATGATCAACCGATGCTGAACCGGCACGCGCTGATGGATAGTGTGCTGCTGAATGTGCTCGATACCGGCCGTGAGCGCGGGCAGATGTTCTTCGATCAACTTTTCAACCACAATCGCCCGCAGCAGGTTCTGCGCTTTCTCGATGAAGACAGCTCCCTCCTGGAAGATCTCGCCCTGATGACCACAGTCAATATTCCTGTGTTCGTCACTGCAACGCTTGATGTCGCCGCGCAGCGCACCATGATGGCCCTGGCGCGCCGCAGGTAAGGGCGTGAGCGGTGTGAAGAATCGCTCGTCGCACCGCTCACGTCGCCTTGATCGTTGCCGTAACTAAACGTGTTACAATCAGAACAAGACACTCTTTGATGTTGCCGGTCGATGTCTGACCTGCATTGGTTCGCTGGAGAACCTGAGTACAGAAAGGAACCAGCGATCATGGCTTCCGTCAATACCGCGCAACGTGCCTACCTGGAGCAGCGTCGCGATGTGCTGCTCGAAGAGCAGGAAAAAGCGGCGATCAAGGCATTTATTGTCCGCAATCAGCTTTCTTCGCTCAAGCAGCACCGGATCTGCGCCAAAGAACTCGAACGACTGGCGAAACTGGCCGTATCAACCGAGTCACACAGCGCCCACTTGATCCGTGCGATCGCTGCAATCGGCTCGGAACTCTACGCCGACGCCAACTACGAGTAACTCCTCGGCAGGCATGTGTGCCTGCGCCAGCAGGTAACGCTCGATGCTTTCAGCGGCAGCGCGGCCTTCGGCAATCGCCCAGACAACCAGCGATTGTCCACGACGCATATCACCGGCTGCGAATACGCCCGGTCTTGATGTCATGTTGTGTTCGTCGGTTGCGATATTGCCTCGTGCGTCCAGATTCAACCCCAGTTGCTCGATCATTCCCGCGCGGCGCGTCCCAACAAATCCCAGTGCCAGGAGTACTACATCGCAGGGTAGGCTGAATGCACTGTCCGGAATATCCTGGATCTGCAATTGGCCGGCGGCATCGTGATTCCAGGCCACTTCGACCGCTTCAACTGCGCAGATCTGGCCGTTTGGATCGCCGATCAAGCCGGTGGTGCGGACGCTGTACCGCCGTTCGCCGCCTTCCTGGTGTGATGCGGGTGTGCGGAAGATGCGCGGCCATTCCGGCCAGGGATTGTCGGCGGCCCGGTTTGTTGGCGGCTTGGGCAGCAGTTCGAATGATGTCACCGTTGCTGCGCCCTCACGCAGGGCGGTGCCGACGCAATCCGCGCCGGTGTCGCCACCGCCGATCACCAGGACATGTTTGCCATGCAGGTCGATCGCCTGCTGCGGATCGATCGCGGCCCCGGCGATGCGGCGATTCTGCTGGCGCAACAACGCCATTGCGAAATGCACGCCGCCGAGTTCCCGGCCAGGGACAACGAGATCACGCGGTTGCTGGGCGCCGCCGGCCAACAGAACTGCGTCGAATCCGATGCACAATTCTGAGGCGGGGATGCTTGTGCCGACGTTGATGCCGGTATGGAACACCACACCTTCGGCTTCAAGCTGGGCGATTCGCCGATCCAACACCCATTTCTCCAACTTAAAATCGGGGATGCCGTAGCGCAGCAATCCGCCCACCTGCGTGTCGCGCTCGAAGACGGTAACTTCGTGGCCGTTGCGGCGCAGTTGTTGCGCTGCGGCAAGGCCGGCCGGCCCAGAGCCGACGATCGCGATCCGTTTGCCGGTTTGCCGTTGCGGCGGTTGCGGGCGAATAAGTCCGTGCTCAAAGCCGTGCTCGACGATCCGCAGCTCGATCATGCGGATCGCCACTGGATCGAAGTTGAGCCCAAGTGAGCATGAGCCTTCACAGAGCGCGGGGCAGAGGTGACCGGTGAACTCGGGGAAATTGTTGTCGCGTTGCAGTTGCGCCAGTGCGCCGGCCCAATCATGCTCGCTCACACGGTCGTTCCACCAGGGAATAAAGTTGCCAAGCGGGCACGCGGTGTGGCAGTAGGGGATGCCGCAGTCAAGGCAGCGGGCGCCCTGCTTCACCACTACTTCATCGGTCGGCGGCTCGTAGACATCGCGATAATCCCCGACGCGTTCGCTCACCGGTCGCGCGCGCAACTCCTGGCGTTCGTATTTGAGAAAGCCCTCGATCTCGCCCATGACAGCCTGCCTCTCGTTGGATATGAAGCGTAGGGAAGCAATCTTGCCCTACCATGTCTGGGTTTGTCCGAGGCGGCGTTGCCGAGAAGCGGCGTTGCTTCGATTGACACTATTGTCCGGTTGGAAAGACTGTACGCTGTTCAGTGGGGCTGCGGCGTAAGAAATTCTCAACTATGGCTGGCGCTCCGACAACGAAGGGCGCGGCACATCACGGATAAATCGGTCTTCTGGGGTTGCTAGAACGTCGGTAGCGTAATCGGATTTGTGGGCGTTTCGGGCCGCCCGCCCGTAAGGATTCTGTGTTGTGATGCGGCGCAGCTTCGCTGCGCCGCATCACAACACAGATACTCCACCAACGTTCTAGCCTTTGTTTTCGCGGCCCATGCCGAGTGTGCGCGCTTTTTCGACGGCGGCGACGCGGTTGTTGACCTGGAGTTTTTCGTAGATTCGTTTGATGTGGGTTTTGACGGTGTTGAGCGAGATAATCAGGTCGCCGGCGATTTCGCGATTGGAGCGGCCGGCGGCGAGCAGGCCGAGTACCCGTGCCTCACGTTCGCTGAGTGGCCCCTGGTTGGTGGGGCGGTTGGGTGGATTGGAATCGAGCCTTGATGACAGGTGTGTGCCGACCGCACGGATTTCTGCGGCGGGCGGGATGCTGTCGGCCGCGCGGATAAGCCGGGTATGTCCGATCGAGTGCGCCTGGATACGGGCGGCGGCCTGTACTTCGGCTGCGGCGGCGGCCTTGCCGGCGCGGGCGAGGGCCTGAGCGCGCAGCAGATCACAGCTAATGACGCCGGGAATGCGGCCCTGCTCAGCGGCAGTTCTACGAAGCAGCCGGAGGATATCCAGGGCTGCTTCGCTGCGACCACGCAGCATCAGCAGGTGGGCGAATGTGTGTAATTCGTGCTCACGACGCAGATCGGGATGGTCGGGATCGAGGCCGGAGGTTAGCGCCCAGGCGCGGGCAGTGGCAAGATCGCCGGATTTGATCGCGTTATCCGCCCGCATAGCGCGCGTCGCCGCCAATGCTTCGGCCATGGTACCCTGGCGAGCCAGTGCCTCGGCCTGCTCAAGTTGCACTGCCGCCTCTGATGGATCGCCGTCGCTGGATGCGATACGGGCCAGCAGGTGCCGGGCGAAGATGATCATCCGCGCTTCTCCGGCCATGGCTTCAAGTGCGTCAAGACCACAGCGGGCCAGTGTTTGCGCGCCGGCGGGTTCGTCCCGTTCGTAGGCGATCGCCGCCAGCCCGATATCGCGATAGCCGGCGTACAGGGTTTCGCCGTCGGCGCCGATCCGTTGAAAGGCCTGGGCTGCATCTTCCAACCGACCCAACTCCAGATAGGTTCGGCCGAGATACCAATTGCTCAACATCACACTATAGCTGTTTGCAGCGCGATCGGATAGATCGGCGGCATGGTGCAACACTGCTGCGGCGCTGCGTGTTTCACCACGGATGAATTGGGCCACGCCCTGGGCAATCGCGACCATTGCCGTCCAGATTGTTTCGCCGGGGGGCAGCAATGTCGCAGCCTGTTCGGCATTGTGGCGCATGCCTGCTTCATTGTGGTAACTGGTGGCGATCGCGGCGCGAATGGCGTAGGGCAGCGCGGCGGTAAGCGGATCGCAATCGGCGTGCAATGCCGGATCGGCTGCAACGACGGTTAAGCGGCGGATGGCTTCTTCCCGGCGCCCGTGCAGGAAGAGAACCCAGGTATAGCGCAGGCCGAGGGCGGGCCGGGCGGAGAGAATCGCCTCAGGCAAGGTATTCAGCCAGTCGATCAACTGGTCGATCCGGCCCTGAGCGCCGAGTTGGTCGAAGTGGGCCAGAATCAGGTCGGCGGCAACATCGTTGTCGTGGCCGGCGAATGCATGGTGGAGCGCTTCTTCCAGCAGGGCGGGCGCATCGGCCGACGCAGCGGCAAACCAGGCGGCGGCGCGGCGATGCAGACGCACGGCGGCGTGTGGTCCTTGTCGGCGCGGCAGTTCTTGTTGTAAAAAATCGCGAAAGATGGGGTGATACATATACCAGCGGCCGTCGGCTTCCAGCGATGTGAGAAAGAGGTTGTTGCGCTCGATCTCAAAAAGTAGCTCCTGTGCCGGGCGCATAGCCACCGCCGGCGTATCAGCGCTAAGGTAGTCGCACAATGCGGGGCACATGCGATCGAGGATGGCGCTCTCAAGCAGAAAATGTTGGATCTCGGCGGATTGATGCGCGATCACCTTTTCGGCGAGAAAGGCGAGCAGGTAGCGCTCGGCCTGGTTGAAAACGGCTGGATTCGCAGCTTCCGGTTTGGCGCGTAGCCAGAGTGCGGCCAGTTGGGTTGCGGCCGGCCAACCCTGGGTGGCGGCGGCGAGGGCCGCGCTGGTTTCGGCAGAGATGTTGAGGCCGATTGTCTGGCGGAGAAACAGACCGATTTCCGCCTGATTGAAGCGCAGATCATCGGCGTGGATCGCGCCCGGTTGATCGCGCGCCCCCAGCAGGGCCGGCGGCAGCGGTGGATCGGACTGCCCGGCGATGACGACGTGCAGCCCCGGCGGGCCACGTTCAAGGAGTGCGGCCAGCGAGTGATGAACCGCAGGCTCACTGATTGTGTGGTAGTCGTCCAGGACGAGCACAACATTGGCGGCGCGAGCGGCCAGTGTTGCGGTAAGTTCGGCCACGACCCGCTCGATATTCGGCGGGGTTGCGCGGAGCGGGGTTGCAAGATCGGCCGGTAGATCCGGCAGGACACGGCGCAGTGCGACAAAGACATAGCGCCAGAAACGGGCCGGATCGCTGTCGGCCGCATCGAGTGAAAGCCAGGCAATGGCGGTGGGCTGCGCTTGATCGATGGCCGCATGGTTTGGCGCTTTTACCCGACCATCAGCCTGGATCTTTTGGGCGAACCACATGGCCAGCAGCGTGGTTTTGCCGAAGCCGGCCGGAGCTGAAAGAATCGTAAGTGCGCCGGTGCAGGCGGTGTCGAGGCGTTGCAGCAGCCGTGGCCGCAGGACAATCCGCAGCGGTGTGGCCGGCACGCTCAGTTTGCTCATAGTCACCGGCGCACCACGATCAGGCGCAGCAGTGATCGCATGTTCAATAGTCACGGCGTTCTCCCCACAAAGTCATACCGGCACAGATGTCGTCAGTATAGGTTCAGGTTTTTGGTGTGGGGTAACGGCGTCGCTACGTTGCAAGAAGATCTATTCACGCTCCGAGCTTTGTGGCAGAGCTTACGGTAGGCAGGAATGGCATACTTCGGTGAGCGTTATGCATCCGACGGTGCAGGATTCTCACCTTGTTGGTTTGACGGCGCAGCGGCAAATGAAAGCCCCTGTGCGGCAAGGGCGGCCCGTAGCTGCTCCAGGGCTTTCGGCCCCATGCCATGTAGCGTGCGCAACTCGGCCTCGCGCACACTTGTAAGCTGGGCCAGTCGGGTATAGCCGGCGGCGAGCAGTGCGCGGCGGGCCGGCGCAGCCAGTTTCGGCGGCAGATCATCTGTTTGCATCGCTGCCCTTTGTGCTACCGGGCAATGCTTGCCCATCACGCAAGAACCCGCCACTGGGGCCGTTGTCGGGAAGACGTACGGCCCAGGCGATACTTGCCGCGCCGTCGGCAGCCACGGACGTGCGCCCATTGTCTCTACTCCGGGGGCTGTAGCGGTTAGCCCCGGACAAACGGCATGCGCCAGGATGCCGTTTGCGGCCAGTTCGACGGCGAATTTGACGGTGAGCGCATAAGCAGCGCTCAGTTCGCCGCGCCGGCCATGTGTGTGCTGATCCACCACTGATTACCGAAGCGATCACCGACACCGGCGCGGCGATCGCCATCGCCGGATTCGCTCGGCTCCTGTAACGAACTGCCGCCTGCCGCAAGTGCGCGGCGATAGGTTGCGTCGGCATCATCGACATACAGATGGAGCATGGCCGGGAACGCTTCACTCTCTGCGCGCCCGCCGATCATCAGCATCGAGTCGCCGATACGAACTTCGACATGGTTGCCGCCTGCCTCACCCCGGCTGCGAAATGTTTCGACGGCGTCGAATGCCTGCGTAACAAATGCAACAAGCGCATCGACTTCGGCGTGGATGAGATATGGTGTTATCGTGTGAAAGCCGGCCCGTCCACCTGCCTGTGCCATACCTGGCCCTCCTTCGTGGTGAACAAATTGTGGTATCCAGCAGCGTGAGACGCGCCTCGGCTGAGCGATGTTGACTTGACGTTGCTGCTATGCTTGAGTATAGCACAAATGTTTGAAAAGGAGTAGTGACGATGTGTCGAAGTATCAAGCAGTTGCGCCGCCCTGAGCGCGACGTAACCGAGGCGGAGATTGCGGCGGCGGCGTTGCAGTATGTGCGCAAGGTGAGTGGATTCCAGGCGCCTTCGCGCATGAATACGCCGGCTTTCACGGCGGCGGTGAGCGAGGTTGCCGACGCGACGCGGCGCTTGTTGGCGGCGCTTCATGCGCTGCCGCACGACGATGAGACTGGCCGGTTGGCATAAGAACGGCCGCAGTCGGGGCCGCAGATCCTCGGCTCCTACTGTGGCAGCAATCCGCCGCGCTGCTTATGCACCGTCAGGTAAACGAGTGGCCCGTGGGTGCAACGGATGCTGCGGTTGGCGCCGCGCGGAACAACCACCGTGACGCCCGGCGCAAGGCTGTAGATCTCGCCGCCGACCTGAATTTCGCCGTTGCCCTCGAACACGGCCAGCAACACGTCCAGCGCAGTGTTGACGTGGGCGGGGATGCCGGCGCCGCTGCTCAGGCGCACCAGATTGACATTCAACTGCTCGCAGTTCAAACTCCAGATCGGTCCGTCATAGTCGGCGTGGCGGAGTGCCTCGGCCACGTCAACAAGATATTCTGGCGGTAAATGCATCCATCTCCTCACAATCCATGGTTGATAGGACATAAACGCCGTGTGGGCGCTATGTGGCCGAGGCTATAGCGGTGCGCACAACACTTGAGCCTGATCCAGAAACGAATACCGAACTGGCGAGCCGCGCGGCAGCGCGTTCAGGCATCACGCATCAGGCATCTTGCGATAGGGTATCTCTGTGCCTGGCGGCTGCGAGCGTACCTCTGGCTTGCCGCCAGGTGTTGCTTGCATGTGCCGTCGAAGTTGCTCGGCTGCGCTCAGGATACCACGATGCCATGGCAGCCGGATGTTGCATCAGCTTAAACCGTGTGCCGTGATCGCGACGAACCCAATTGTATGCCCCGCGCACCACATGCATGGCGCCCACATATGGCCCTGTTCTTGCTACCCCTGCTGCGAACGGAATGGTTCGCGGCAAATGCCGGGAGGTATGGTATGAGTGAAGAACCTTTTGTGCGTGCCCATGATCGCAGCATTCTCAACGATATTCACGAGGGAATGACGGTGTACGACCGCTCGGGCGACAAGATCGGCACGGTCGAGTTTGTGCATTTCGGCACCGAAGGCACCGATGTGAGCGGTGCCTCGTCGCCGGCCGCTGCCGGGCGTGATCGCGGCTCGTTTGTCGATCAGATCGCCTCGACATTGTGGGGCAGCGACAATCTGCCCGACACAGTGCAAGCTCGCCTGAACAACAGCGGTTTCATCCGTATGGATGCCAAAGGTCTGTTTGCGAAGGATCGCTACATTACGCCGGATCAGATTACCGCCGTTGATGAGGCCGTCCATCTAGGTGCAACCCGCGATGAACTGACGAAAACGCAATAGGAATGGTGGTTGGAGCGGGCGATGGCCTCAATCGCTCCAACCAGATCAGCTAAGCCAGGTTGAAAGGAATGTTGAATGCGCTCAAGGTCACTTCGTGTCCTTGCGACACTATTATTGATTGCGCCAATTCTTGCTGCGTGCGGCACGGCAAGCGAAACTTCGCCGACAACTGCGCCCGCAACCGGCGCTGAGCCGGCCGGTGAAGTTCAGGCCAGCCCCGTGGCCGGTGCAGTCGCCTGTGAACGGCCGCTTGAGTTCTGGCCGGCGCTTTCCGGTGCGGAACTGGATTTTGTTCGCCAGCAGATTCCTAATTTTGAAGCCCAGACCGGCCTGACGGTCGAGATTCTTGATGTACCGTTCGACAATCTGCAGCAGCAGTTTATTCAGGCCACGCCGGCCGGCGAAGGCCCGGATCTGCTTTATGGTTTGAACGACTGGACCGGCGTGCTTGCCGAGGGCGGCTTTATCGCCGATTTGACCGACCAGATCGATAGCAGTCAGTACCTGGAGAATCCGCTCCAGTCGGTGACGTATCAGGATCGGATCTGGGCCGTTCCCGAGTCGTACGAAGTTGTGACGCAGTACTACAACCCTGATGTCTTGCCGGAAGGAGCCGAGAGCCTTGATGGTCTGCAAACAACCCAGCTTGATACGGCCGAGTATGCCTTGGCCTTTGATATTACGAACTTTTATTTTGCGGCGCCGTTCCTTTATGCGGTCGGCGGGCAGCTCTTCGACGATCAGGGTAATTTCGTACTGACCGAAGAGGCTGCGACGACATGGCTGACCGAGTTGCGTGATCTTCAGCAGCAGGCGCAGTTCCCGGCCGAGGTAACCGGCGAGGCGGCGCGGGCGCTGTTCCTGGGTGGTAACGCCGGAAGCTACTACTCCGGCCCCTGGGATGTGGCCGAGGTGCGCAATGCCGAGTTCGATTGGCAGCTTGCGCCGTTGCCGTCGGTGAACGGCCAGCCGGCCCAGCCCTTCCTCGGCACCAAGGCGCTCTTTGTCTCCAGCCAGTCGGATTGCCAGGAAGCCGCACTGGAACTGGCCCGCTTCATCACCGGCCAGGAGACGCAGTTGGCCTGGATCAACGAGGTCAATCCGGCTCACCTGCCGGCGATTCAGTCGATCTACGATGTGGGTGAGATCGCCGACAACCAGATTATTCAGGGCTTTCGTCAGCAGGCCGAGCAGAGCGTGCCACTGCCGAACATCCCCGAACTGGGCCAGGTTTGGACGCCGGCGGCCGACGCATTGAGTAATGTGCTGAATGCGGGTGTGGCGCCTGAAGAGGCGGCCGCACAGCTCGTCGAGACCATCCAGAGCAACATCGAAGCCCAGCAATAAATCACAGGCGTTATGCGGGCCTCTGTGCGGATCGCCCGCGCAACAGGTTTTCGCGCCTTCAGCAAGGCGAACGAAGCTGTTTCTTTGCCTCGTATTGGCGGCTTTGTCGCCAACACGAGGCAAAGGATGGTTTCCGCCAGATCGGATCCATCGGGAAAGAGGAACTTTTTATGGCGCAAACCAGTGCAACCGCCACTCCGGAGCGCCGCAGCGGCTCCGGCGGCAAACGTCAGGGGCTGTTGCCGTACTTGTATGTTGGGCCGGCGCTGCTGGTGATGGCGGTGATTACGTTTTACCCGCTCTTCTACCAGGTCTATCTCTCGTTTCTAAATTTGCGGGCGGTGAATTTGATCGCCGGCCCCGATTGGGTCGGCCTGCAAAATTATCAGCGGATTCTCGGTTCGTTGACCTCGGAATTTTATGTTGTGACCGGGCGCACCGTGCTGTGGACAGTGCTCAATGTCGCCTGTCATATTATCTTCGGGATTTTTTTGGCGATCCAGTTAAATAAGCGTGGTCTCAAGGGTGCGCGCATCTACCGCACGATCCTGATCCTACCCTGGGCGGTGCCGGTGGTGGTGACGGGCCTGATGTGGCGGACGACGTTGTTTGATTTTAACTTCGGCGCCTTTAACCAGATTTTGCGTAGCCTCGATCTGCCGGCGGTTTCGTGGTTGCAAAACCCGACCAACGCCTTTATTGCCGTGGTGCTGTTTAATGTCTGGGCCGGCATCCCCTTTATGATGATGGTGGCTTCCGGCGCACTCCAGGCGGTGCCCGACGAACTCTACGAAGTGGCCATGGTCGATGGCGCAAATGCCTGGCAGCGCCACTGGAATATTACCCTGCCGCTTATCCGGCCGGCGATGATCCCGGCTACGATTCTCGGGATCATCTGGACCTTCAACAACTTCCTGGCGATCTACCTGATCACCGGCGGCGGCCCGGCCGGCCAGACCGACATTCTGCTGACGTACATCTACCGGGTTGCATTCCTTGGCGGGCAATTTCTCTACTCGTCGGCCTCGGCGGTGGCGGTGATTGTTTTCTTCATCTTGATCGGCTTTGTGCTGCTGAATGTACGCATCACCAATGCCATGAAGGATAGTGAATAATGAGTGAACGCGATCAGAACGTGCCTCGCCAAGCGCCGCGCGAGCCGCACCTGCCACATGAGGACGCCGTCGTATCTCCGCCGATGCGTTCCACTCAGGTGCAGCCGCGCCGGCAGGGCAGTAGTCGCAGCGATAACGCCCGTTCGGCGTTGCAACCAGGCCCGCTGAATATGGCGTTCACCCATGTGTTGCTGGTTACGGCCTGTATTATCTTCGCATTCCCGATCTACTGGATCGTGCGGATCAGCTTGCAAAGCGGATCGACATTGCTTTCGACCGACTTCAGTATCTTTCCGCAATCACCGACATTGGAGAATTACGCGCGGGTTTTCGAAACGCCGTTCTTCTGGCGTTCGTTGCTCAACTCGTTTATCTACGCCGGCGGTACCACTGTGGTAAGCCTGTTGCTGGCCGTTGGTGCGGCCTATGCCTACAGCCGTTTGCGTTTCCGCGGCCGTCAGACAACGCTCTGGGCGATGATTTTGCTTCAGGCGGTGCCGGGGATCGCGACGATTGTGCCGTTGTATGTGTTGTTCGTCAACCTCGATCTGATCAACTCATACCGCGGCCTGATCATCGCATATACGGCCGGTACATTGCCCTTCAGCATCTGGATGCTGAAAAGCTACTACGATACCATCCCGCGTGATCTGGAGGATGCGGCCCGTGTGGACGGCGCAACCACCAATCAGGCCTTTATCTACATTATGCTGCCGTTGGCCTTACCTGCGGTTGCGATCACGGCGATGTTCGGGTTTGTGACCGGCTGGACGGAGTTTGTGCTGGCGGTGACGTTTATCACCAGTGGTGAACTGTATCCGTTGTCGGTAAGACTTTACAGTATTATCGGCGAACGCACCACCGAGTGGGGTTTCTTCGCGGCCATGAGTATCGTGTTTGCGCTGCCGGTGATGATCTTCTTCCTGGTCTTCCAACGCTTCCTGGTCGGTGGTCTGACCCTGGGCGGTGTAAAAGGATAGCAATGGATATGGCGGATGTTCTTGCCGCAAAGCGACAAAAATATCCGCCATATGTCATTAGCGGGCTACATCCTCGCCGCGCAACTCAAGCGCTCGGTTGATCATCCGCAGCAGTTCGAGCGTATGTGTATCTGCGGGCCGGGTTTCGGCCACATCTGCCACGATATCGCGCACATCGTGCAGCGACAATGCGCTGGTGTAAAGATTTCCGCGCAGAATCTCGGCGAATGTAGCGGCTGAGACGGCTAATTGAAGTTCGGGCGCAGCCTGTTGGAAATCGCCGACAAGTTCTTCGCTGTGGAACGGCCGCCCGATCTCGCGCACCTCGCCGGTATTGGGATCGGCCCAGCGCAAGCGCACCTGGAACATGTCGCCGTTGGTTTTTTCGGCGAGTACAACTTCATACAGGGCCGTGACACTGTGGCCCGCGCCGACCTCGCCGGCGTCGGCGGCATCGTTATGGAAGTCGGCATCGGCCATGGCCCGGTTCTCGTAGCCGATCAGGCGGTAGCCGCTCACTACCTCGGGATTAAAGACAACCTGCACTTTGGCGTCCTGCGCGATCACCTGCAAGGTGCCGGTAAGTTGCGTGCCGAACAGCTCCTCGGCGGCGGCGAGATCATTGACATAAGCATAGGCGCCGTTGCCGTCGTTCGCAAGTTGCTCCATCAGATAATCATTGTAATCGCCCATCCCAAACCCAACGGTGGTCAGATAGATCCCCTGCTCGGCGTACTGTTCAATCGTGCGCAAGATCGCCGCAGGCCCGGTTGCGCCGACATTTGCCACACCGTCGGAGTTGAGGATGACGCGGTTGATTTTGGCCGAGTCAAAGGCTTGCGCAGCGATTTCGTAACCCAGGCTCAGGCCGGCTTCGGCATTGGTTGAGCCGCTGGGTACCAATGCGTCGATCGCACGCAAGATGCGTTCCTGTTCGGCAGCGCCGGTCGGTTCCAGGACAACACGCGCGATGTCGCCATAGGATATGAGCGCAACGGTGTCTTCGGGGCCGAGCCGGGCCGTCAGCAGTCGCAGCGCTTGCTTAACCAGCGGCAGCCGCTTGGGTTCATCCATCGAACCCGACACATCGACGACAAAGGTGAGTACGGCGGGCCGGCGTTGGCCTGCATCTACCGGCATCCCCTGAATCCCGATCCGCACCAGGCGCACATTGGGTGTGGCGAAGGGCGAAGTGGTGCCATCGACGCTGATTCCGAAGGTGTCGCCTGGGGTTGGATAGTTGTAGTCGAAGCGATTGACGAACTCTTCCGAGCGTACCAGATCGGCCGGCGGCAGATTGCCGGCCTCCAGGTAGGTGCGCGCGATCGTAAATGAGGCGGTGTCCACATCAAGGGCGAAGGTCGATTCGGGATCTTCGGCAGTCTGCGTAAAGTGATTAAGATCAGGAATTGGGGCCGGCTCCTGGGCATCCTTCGGCGGCTGCGGCAAACCCTCTGCTGCGGCAGGTTCCGGTTGTGCGGCGGTGGTAGGTGCGGTGACAACCGGCGGGCGAGCGGCGGCGGGCGGCGGGGCAGCCGGCGGCGGGGCATTACTGCTGACTGCTGCACCGCCCGATTCGCCACAGGCAACCAGGGCGAGTACAATCAGCAACACAGCGAAGTGAAAGCGGGCGCGAGCGTTGAAGGTGAACATGGCGTTTCTCCTGTTCTTCCGTCCGGTTGATAATGGTGCTGCTACATTGAGTGGTAAGGCAAGAACACGATAGCGCTGTGTTTTTAACATTGCTTCAACCATAGGGTGAAGCAACGGGATGTTTAATGCGCAAGAGGCGGCATTGCGCTTGCACTTATGTTGTGTGCCAGTGTGCGCTCAGCGTGGTTCCGGCGCCCGGCGCACTTGTCAGGGTGACGCTGCCGCCGACCGATTCCAACCGCTCGCGCATAATCGTCAGGCCGAAGTGATCACCGCCGACGGCTTCCGGCACAAAGCCGCGGCCATCGTCGCGCACCACCAACATGGCCGCCCCAGCCGCCAGTTGCAACGTAACCAAGACGTGCTGTGCGCGGGCATGTTTGGCGACATTTTGCAGCGCCTCCTGGGCGAAGCGATAAAGGGCAAGTTGCACATCGGCCGGTACAGGTTCGTCGCCTGTGGTCTGTAACTCGACCGGCACGCGGAGCCGCCCGCTTAATGCCGCCGTCAGGTGTTGGAGCAGGTCGGGTAGCGGTGTATCGGTGATCGCAGCGGGCCGCAATTCCACCAGCAGGGCGCGCATCTCGGCCAAAGCGCCTTTGGTCAGCAGGCGCAAATCTTCCAGATACTCGGCGCCTTTGGCCTGGTTGGCCGCCCAGATCTGCGGCAGCACTTCGCCGATCAAACTGGCTGAGAAGAGTTGTTGGGTTACGGCGTCGTGGAGTTCGCGGGCCAGCCGTTGCCGTTCTTCCAGGGCGGCCTTGCCCTGGGCTTCGGCCAGCAATTGCGTATTCACAATTGCGATGGCGGCCTGACTTGCGGCGCCCAACGCCAGCCGCGCCTGGCGTTCGCTGAATCCGCCCGGCTCGCCATGATCGAAATCAAGCATGCCGATCACCTCGTCGCGGTAGATCAGCGGCACACCCATCCAGCAGCCGATATACTGCGGCACGGTTCCGCCAAGTATGGCGCTCACGCGGCTACGGAACGCGCGCGCCAGGGCGGTATCGGCGCTCACGTCGGGAATGATCACCGGCTGTCCGCTATAAACCACCTCGCGGCCAAATGCTTGTGGATCGGCTTGATCGATCTCGGCGATCAATTCTTCCACCGGCGTTCCCTGCGGGCGAGCCGGCCCGATCGACCAGTGTTGCGGCAGGAGCGCCTGGGGAATTGGGCCTTCATAAAGCATCAATTTCAGCCGGTTCGGTTCTTCGCAGAGATTAAAGGTCGCAGCGGCGAACGGCATTACCGCCCGTAACTGATCGAGCACTGTTCGCAGCAGCGGCTCCAGATCGCGGGTCGATGCCACCTGTCGTGAGACTTCGAGCAGTGTTGCGAGTTCGCGGGTGCGTTCATTGGCGCGTTCTTCCAGCAAGGCCGCAGTTTGCACCTGATCGCTGATGTCGCGGACAATGCCGAGGATGTGGGGTTTGCCGTTAATCTGAAACGGAATGCCGAGAGCTTCGGCGGGAAACTGTCGTCCGCTGCTGTCATTCTGAAAAACCTGGGCCCGAAAGATGCGCCCAGAGTTTACTGTGGCGAGATAGGTGTCGAAGATATGTTGGCGTTCGGGATCTAAGGGCCTATCCTGAATCCGGCCGATCATCGCTTCACGGGTGGTGCCGTGCATGCGGCAGTAAGCCGGATTGGCCTCGATAATCCGGCCGCCGGGATCGCGAATGATCATGCCGTCGTTAGAGGCTTCGAAGATCGCGCGATACTGCGCATCTTTCTCGCGCAACAGCGCCAGGGGATCGGGGCTGTCGGCGCGGCGCAGATTGAGCAATGTTAGTTTGTGTCGGTCGATCCGCTGCAAAAGATCGGCCAGTTCGGCCTGATCGGCGAGCGTGATCCGCAAACGGGTCGTACCTTCGTCGGGTAGACGTTCGGCGCTCGGGAACATGTGCTGTAGCTCTGCCGAAAGGGACTCGGCAAGGGTTAACTCGTATGTCTGACTCATGTGGTCATTATACTAGTACCGGTCGGCCTACGTCCGTCGCGGGTTTGTAACGGCCTTTAGGCCGTCACAGTGCGATGTGCGCCGTAGACGTACGTACGCTTTAGCGTACTAGTTTCGCTACCGCATTATGCCGCGCCGTCGCGTCCGGACGGTTCACCCAGCACGCTACGCACCACCTGGAGCACCTGTTCGGGCGGATCGACTTTGCTGATAAAGGCGTCGGCGCCGGACGCTATGGCGGCGCGGTGATCTTCCGGCCTGGTGCTGAGCACAATGATTTTGAGGCGTGTATTCAGGCTGCGCAGCCGGGCGATAAATCCGGCCTCCGCAATCGACACACTGACCCAATCGATGAGCAAGAGGTCGGTGTGGTCGTAGCCATTGGCCGATATGCCGATCAGATCAGGCGCTTCGGCAACCACATCCAGGCCAAGGCTGGTTTGTAGAAGCAGGGTAAGGGCCCGCCGCACATCGGCATCGCGGTCGGCGAGCAGAACACGTTGTGAAGGGCTGTGATTCGTCATATCGATACCTTGCAGCCGGGCATGCTTGATGCTGTCTGGTAGCGTAGCAGAAAAGCGCTCCCTCTGCATGCTCTGGCGGGAGCGTTGTGACGCCCATCGTACGGCGGAGGTCGGCCCCCGCCGGATGGCGGGTGGTTGCCGTACAAGGCCGGTGCCGGGTATCCTGATTCGCTATGCCATACATCCATGTGATCGCACTCACTAGAACGTCGGTAGCGTATTTGTGTTGTGATGCGGCGCAGCGAAGCTGCGCCGCATCAC